>JANWJB010000079.1 GCA_025449575.1 Acidobacteriaceae bacterium | reverse complement strand
TTCCGGATACGCCGCTGCCCACGTGAATCGAGGTTGCACAAGGGCATAAAAGCCCAAGGGAACTGCTTCACACGTAGCGAGCACACCCGGACCGAATCCGCCAACGAAGGCGCTGAGTGTAATCGCGATCAGCAACAACGGAAAATATAATGCCCGTGCTGCATTTGTAAATGTGAAGGTGAGGACGAGAGCGAGGGCGACAAGGATAATAGGAGTGCCGTAACGAACAACTACCGACCGGCGCGGAGCCGCAGCCAGTATTCGCGACAATAGGCGGGAGGCCGCGAAGTTCATCTCAGGCTCCTCTTGCTCGAATTCTAGTCTAGACGTGAAGTCTCAATACCTTGTTCAACACTGCCGGGCTCAGCAAAGCTTGCCGAGGCGGCAAAGAACGGCCGCGCATCCCGAATGCTCGCTCCACCGCGGTTAAAGTGAACACACTATAGGCTCACGAAGTGGAGTGGAGAGAGCCGCTTTAGTTTTTTTTCTTAAACTTTTCACACCAAATATCTCTCAAGGTTTGCCGCAAAAGTCCCCTCCCGCTGCGTATAGAGAATAGAACCCATATTGCAAGGAGACCCAATGAGTCCTCGTCACCTCTTCCTCTTGTTAGCCGTATCCATGCTGTGCATTGTGTCGCGCGCGACCGAAGCTGCTCCTATAAATCGGTCGGAGTTCGTGAAGATCGGCGGCATCGACCAGTGGATCGGCGTCAACGGCGAGGACAGCGCGAATCCCATCATCCTGGTGGTGCATGGCGGGCCGGGTGAGGCGCAATGGCCTCAGGCGGCGAAGTACCGGCCCTGGGAAAAGGCATTCACGGTCGTGCAATGGGACCAGCGCGGCGCGGGCCGAACCTACGGCCGCTATAAGACGCAAACCCCTAACGTCGATCTCAAGCAAATCGCCGCGGACGGAATCGAGGTCGCCGAGTATCTGTGCCGTACCTACGGGAAAAGGAAGATCATCGTACTCGGCCACTCCTGGGGCTCAATCGTCGCCGTGGACATGGTGCGGCGGAGGCCCGATCTGTTTGCGGCCTATGTGGGCACGGGGCAGGCGGCGGGCGGCTGGGCGCGCACAGTGCAGTTCCAGTTCAATCGGCTTCTGGCCAAGGCGCGCGCCGATCACGATGTCCAGACCATCAAGATGCTGGACGCCATCGGCAAGCCCGATCCCGGCAACGCTAAACAGTATTTCGGTTTCACCAAGAACTACATCTCCGTCATGGCGCCGTCGGATCAGGTTTGGCTAAAAGGTCTGCGCACGGCCACGGCAGCCTCGCTGGGCATCAGTCAAGAGGATTACCGGAACCTGAACGACGGCATGAGTTTCTCGGGCCGCCGGCTATGGGCCGATCAGATTGCGGCCAACCCCCTCAAAACGGCGCCGGCGCTCAAGACCGCGTTCTTCCTCATCCAGGGCCGCGACGATGTGATCGCGCCGACGGTCCTGGCGGTGGAGTACTTCAATCATGTGAAAGCTCCCGTGAAGAAGATGGTGCTGATCGACGGGGGACATTTCGCCTTCATGACCGACGGCCGGCAATTCCTGAACGCGCTTGTGAGCGTGGTGCGTCCGGTGGCGATTGCTCGCGGAGCTTAGGCGACTTCAATTGAATGCGCCGATGAGCACATTGCTCAGGAAAACGGACCAAGTTCCTCAGCTCGGCCGGAGGACCCATGAAACTACTCATCGCCACGCTGCTATGCGTCGTCGAAGCCTTTACCTGCGCGGCGCACGCACAAACCCGCTGCGAGGCGCTCGCCGGAATGGTGATGGACGGCATGGATAGACTTCGCGACGGGCTGCCGGTCGCCGTGTTGTTGGTTCTGCTTTTCTTGCTGTCATTCCCGAAGGGAATCTGCTGCTTTGCACATTCGCAGGCCGGTCAATTCGGCGAAGGATTCTCAATGTGATCGATGACGATAACCTCCACAGGCCCCTTCACCGGCGTCAACTTCAAACCCAACTGCTCCTCGATGGCCGTAAACAGCGATGGTCCCTCGCTTGCGTTCGGCGTTGCAGCGCCATCCATCGGCGGCGTCGGGGACAGATCCGGCGACCAGTCCAGCGTGAAATCATATTTGCCTTCCAGCCCGGTCTTATTCACTACTGGGCGTTCCAGTCCCAGCGCTCCTCCTTGCGCCCATGCTTGCAGCGTCATCGACCGCACAATCATCTCAGACCTTTGCGCCTTCCGAATAACAACGGTGCCTCCATGCGCCTGCACAAAGCTCATAGGGTTACCCGGCTTGGATGCGGACGATGATGTGGCAGGGAGTTCCTTCGACGGCGTCAGCTTTGGTGCCCCTTTGACTACCCTCAATTCATAAATCGGCATCTCCCGCGTTTCAAAATGGACTTTTAACTTAAACCGATTTGCCAATAGATCCTGCAGGAGCAGCCCTCTCTTCTCTTTCTTCTCTTCCGGAGTCATCTTTTGCATTTCTGCGAAAAGAGCGTCCGGAACCTTTCCCTGCACGTCATACCGGACGGCGCCGGTCCAGCCGGGCCCTCCCAGAACCCTGCCAGTAGCTGCAAAAGGTAGGTCGTAGGCAATTTTAATAAGCTCTCGCGCTGTGACATTAATAACGCCCACGACATCCGCGGGACGAGCGACGCCTAGCTTGAACCCAAGAGCCTTTCCTCCGTCTTTGTCCGGCTTAATGGTCGCCACTTCAAAGGAGGGCAGCGGACCGTTTGCATGGAGAATCTGCGCTTTGGCTGGGAGAATCCACGCGACTCGCAAAACCAGGGGAGCGGCAAGCGCAAGCAACCCGAAAAGCACCAACGTCTTTCTATGCCAGCTCGACTTCCGCAGAGGGAGGATCAAGTGCGATTGAATTCCTTTTCTTAAATTCCATCCATGGTACCCAGGGTACAAGCCAACAGCGATTGCGAGGCGGCGTGATTACGAGGCATTCTACGCTGCGGCCATATTTGGCGAAATATGGTGCGGCTGAGCCGCGCCGGCCGCCTTAGTCTCTGCGTCTGATTTTGCCCTTCTTGTCTGTCATTCCCGAAGGGAATCTGCTGTTGCCCGCCGGCAGCGCCGCCGTCTCATCGGCTGCAAAGATTTTGCCTCTGCAAATCTCTCCCGCCGCGTATAGAGATTCGAGCGAACTTTCGTTTTTTTGAGGAACCGGGTTTTTCCCATCTGCGTAAGAAGACTGTAGATCGCCTTTGCTTCTCCGCGTGACTGGAGGCGAAATCTCCCACCCGCCGATGCGGCTCCAGAGGTTTATGAAATCAGGGTTTATGACATTGTGGCTCGCCGCGCTATGCATCCTGGCAGCCTTAACCTGCGCGGCAAACGCACAAACCCGCTGCGACGCGCTCGCCGGAACTGTGATGGACGCGACGGGGGCCCTGGTACCCGGCGCAAGCGTCACCCTCGACGGCAAAGCCACCCTCGAAAGCGGAGCCGACGGAGCCTTTAAGTTCGCTTGCGTCAAGCCAGCGGACCATCGCCTCCACATCGAGGCGCAAAGCTTTGCCCCGGTCGATCTAAAGATAACGCTCCCACTTCGAGGCCAGCTTCATGTGGTGCTTCAGCCCGCGGCGGTTGAGACGACGGTGAATGTCGGCGAAGAAACTGGCGCCGCACCGGCCGCCGGGGGCGCCAGTCATACCCTCTCCGGCAGCCAGCTGGTTGCGCTGGCGGACGATCCCGACGATCTGCTGTTGCAGCTTCAGCAATTCGCCGCGGTCAGCGGTGGAGATCCGGCCAACGCCATCATCTCCCTCGATGGCTTCCAAGGCTCGAGCACGCTGCCGCCCAAGAGTGCGATCGCCTACATCAAGGTCAATCCCGACCAGTTCTCCGCCGAATATCGCGAGCCGCCCATCGGCGAAGGAGGCAGGGTCGAAGTCTACACGAAACCGGGGCAGAGCACTTACCATGGCGCGCTCTTCGCCACCAACGGAAGCCCCTGGATGAACGCTCGCGACCCTTTCTCCGTGAGCAAAGCGCCGCTGGGCAAGCAGACGTACGGCTTTCAGTTCAGCGGCCCGGTGCGCCGCAAGGGCAGCAACTTCATCCTGACACTCGAACATCGCAGCATCGATAACTATGCCGTGGTGAATGCTGTCACGCTTGATGCCGCCGGTAACCCGGTGAATACCGTGGCAAATGTCGCCACGCCGCAGCGGCTCTGGGTAGGCACTGCCCAAGTGAACTGGCAGCTCGGAGCGAAGAATACCTTCATCGCCAGCTACAGCGCCAACGTGAACAATTTGGCGAACCTCGGAACCGGCGGAACCTCGCTGGAGGAGGCAGGTTACGGCAGCCGGCGTTATGAGCATGTTCTGCGCTTTAGCGATGTCACCACCGCTTCCCCGAAGCTGATGCACGAAGCGCGGCTGAGCCTGAAATGGGATGGGGAGACGGACATGCCCGGCTCAACCGCGCCGCAGGTGCAAGTGGCGGGGGCATTCACCGGGGGCGGCGCCGCGCTGGGCCCGCAGCGGCTCCGCGAGCTCGCCATTGAGGCCGACGACGACGCGATCCTGATCGCGGGCAAGCACACGTTGAAATTCGCGACGCTGGTCTTCATCAATGATGAGCACCGGCGGCTGACCAGGAACTTTAACGGAACTTATACCTTCGGCGGAGGACCGGCTCCGGTGCTGGACGCCAACGGCAATCCCATCCCGGGCGAGATGGAAACCATTAGCGGACTGGAGCAATACCGGCGGGCCCAACTCCACCTGCCCGGCGGCGCGGCTACGGCCTTCAGCAACGTCGCAGGCTCCCCAGCGGTCGATTTCACACAGGTGCAGGCTGTCCTATACGCGCAGGATGACTGGAAGCTGCAACCCAACCTTCACATCGCCATGGGGCTGCGCTATTACGCGCAAAACGATCCGGACGTCTTCAACAGCATCACGCCGCGGCTGAGCATTCTGTGGTCGCCGGACAAAAAGGCCACCTGGAACCTGCACGCCCGCGCCGGAACCTTTGCCGCGCAATACGGACCGGGCATCTTCGCCGAGCTTCGCCGCATGGATGGAGTGGAGCGGGTAACCAGCACGGTCTATGATCCCGTTTACGGCGATCCTTTCCGCGAGGCTACGCCGATTCGCAGCCTGCGCACCCGCTCGCCGCACTTGACCGGGTTCTTCTTCGCCATAGAGAATGCCGGCATAAGCAAAGCCCTGCCGCATGGCTGGAACCTCTCCGCCGATTTGTATGCGGCCCGCATCTGGAACTATTTCCGCACCGAGAACGTCAACTCGCCTCTGAATGATTCGCCCACAGGGCCGCGGCCGGGCCCCCCGGATACCAACATCCTGCAACTGCAAAACAGCGCCCAGGGCGGGGCCAATGCCCAGATCATCTCCCTGGAACAGCATTCGCTCAAACATGTGCAGCTCTTCGTGAATTTATCGCGGATAAATCTCTTCGATGACAACAACGATGACCCGTTCTTCACGCCGCAGACCACCGGTTCCGATGCGGGCGAGGTGGCGCGGAGAATGGGCCAGCAGTTGTGGCGCGTGAACGCTGAGGCCAATTTGAAGCTGCCCTTCAAGCTGGTGTTCAGCAATACGCTGAACCTCTCCGGCGGCGCGCCGTACAACATCACCACAGGATTCGACAACAACGGCGATGGCGACTTCAATGACCGGCCGCAGTATGCGCGGCCCGGCGATCCCAATGCGATCGCCACCCGCTTCGGATTGCTGGTGTTAAGCGGCGGTGTGGGCACGCTGCCGCGCAACAAGGGCATAATGCCGCGGAGCATCTATCTAAACTCGAATCTGCAGCGCACGTTCGCGCTGACGCGCAATGCGAAGGCCGATCATCCGCAAAGCCTCACCGTGAACCTGCGTTCGGCCAACATTCTGAACCACCGCAACGTCACCACGGTGGGCGGCGTGCTGGGTTCGCCCTTCTTTGGCCGGCCCTTCGCCGCCGACAATGGGCGCCGCATCGAGGGCGGCCTGCGCTATAGCTTCTAGATTGAATTTCTGTCATCTCGACCGCAGCGAAGCGAAGTGGAGATCTGCTTTTTGCCGTCCTTTGATTTCCTCAGGCCCGGCGCACCGGACAGCAGATCTCTCCTGTGCACATGATGGCTGAGCCGTCATTCTCCGGCGGAGACGGCAGATTCGATTTGGGAGATGAGAAACTCGTCTTGTCGGCTCAACCAGCTTCCGATTTTGCGGCGCGTTCCAGTTCCGCGATATCCA
>JANWJB010000078.1 GCA_025449575.1 Acidobacteriaceae bacterium | reverse complement strand
TCCGTCCGATGCCGGCTACGAGGCGATGGGCGACTCCATCGATCTGAGCCTCTTCAAGTAGTTCTCTGTTGCGGGAGCCGGTGGGCTATGCCGCCGGCTCTCGTGCCCCGGCTCCGCTCTTATTTCGCATCGGAAATCGTAGCCATTCCATCCATGAATGGCTACCCCGGAGTGGTTCTGGCCGCACCATAGTAGCACTGGGAAAATGCCTTAATCGCGGCACACGAAGTTCGCCGCGTCCTCGGGATCACCGGAACCCTTATACTGCGCGTGCTCCGGATATGCGCACAAGGGACGGCTCCGGCCGGGGAAATCCTGGCCGGTGGCGATTATTGAATCGGGTGGCGTGCCCCTTTCGACCCAATCGACAACCGCGCTGAGCATATCGAAATTGTCGAGCGTCGCCGGGCCGCCGGCGCAATGATTCATTCCTGGAACCAGGTAGATACGGCTCCAGTTTTCTACCTGATCGAGCCCGCCATTGGCCTGGGCCATCTTCTTGTAGTAACCGAGCGTATCGAGAGGCGAAAACCAGGGATCGCTCAGACCGTGGAAGAAGAGCAGCTTGCCGCCGCGGCCGGAGAATGTGGAGAGATTCGTCCAAGAGTAGGTGCTTGTCACCGGGCTCGTCGGGTTCGCGTCGAGAACCGCTTCGGCTTTGTCTGCATCGTAGGTCGTGGCAAGGTCGGGACCAAATGGGCTGGACACCGTGCCGCTGGGAACCAAACCCGGCACCAGGTGGGGACCGGTAGCGGTGATTCCCGTGTCGTAAGGGAAGGCCGGGTAGATCTCGTGTCCGATAGTATCCTTGAGCGGGCTGAACGCTTTGTGAAGCGCGCCTACCTGTAGAGCGGTGAGGCAGGCGTCCGTCTTTGCGCCGTGGCATTCCAAAATGGCCGGGTCGTAATGGCACGCCTCCGCGTTAAAAATCATCCCGTCCTTCACGCCGTCCTTGGCATCGCATTCCTTCAAAATGGAATTGACCAGCAGCTTGCGGTCGCTGTCGGAAAACACCTTTCCGGGCATGGGCTTGCCTGACGCATCCTTGGGTGCGACCTGATTGAACGCGACGGCGATTCGCGCATCGGCATCGTTGGAGTTGCCCGTGCGGATGGCCGGATCGCCCGAAACCACGCCATTGAAGTAAGTGGGATACCGCTGGGAAACGATCATCGCTTCTCTGCCGCCGGTTGAGCAGCCGACAAAGTAGGAGTGCTGCGGCGGCGCTCCGTAGAAACGTGCGACGATTTCTTTGGCGACGGTAGTGACTTTGCCGAGGGCGATGTAGGCGAAGTCGAGGCTGGCTTGCTGGTCTTTCATGAACGATGCGTCGAATACGGAGCCTTTATGCCCGGAGTCGGTCGAGACGACGGCAAAGCCGCGCGCGAGTGCCGGATCACCACCGGCGGCCGTTCCGCCAAGCGGAGGATTGACCGCGCCATCCAGGCCGCCCCCGCCCTGGAAGAGAAAACGGCCGTTCCAGGGTTGGGGCAGTGCGATCGCGAATCCTATGGCGTAGGATTTTCCGTCCACGCCCGTGTGCGGATCGATTTCGCCGCTCGCAAGGCAGTATGCCGGCATTGCCGCCGCAATCGGTTTGGCGCCAGGGAACAGCCTTACGGTGCCCGCGGGCGCCGCAGGCACGTCCTCGGTTTTGGTGATCGTCATCGTGACGCCCGGAAGCTGCAATTTGCTGAGAGCCGAGCAGGATTCGACGGGAGATCGTTGCGTTTGCGTAGGCGCAGACGCCTGACCGTATGCGGTGGGGATCGCAGACACGCCTGCCGCAATGAGGACCACAGAATCGAGGATTGCTATCATTTTGCGCTGCTTCATCGGTCTCCTTCGCTCCCTGCATCACACGACCGTCCGAAGGTTGCTGCCTCTGGGCGCCGGCGCGGCCGCATCTCGCTGTTCAAGATTCTTTGAGAAGTACCTGCCCTTTAGAACACCCCTTATACACCTGAAGCCCTGTTGAATGAACTCAGTGGTGTTCATCGCGCGCCGATCCGGTTCCGAAGGCCGTCAGGCCGGTTTGTGTTTCCATGCGGGCACTGGAGCTTCCAAGGAAGGCCGCGTTCGTCAGGCCGATCCTCTCCATAATGCGACGACGCGACGACGGCGCTCGACGCATCAGGCGTGCGGCGCGACAGGCAGCTTCTCTTCGACGACCGCAAGTGCTTGCGCACGGATGGTCGCCACCAGCACTAGAACATTTGTGAACAAAATGAGTGCAAAGGTTAGCGAAGGGAGAAACCAGAGCTCGTTGGGCATCGCTCGAAAGGCTTCCAGCGCAAGCACAGCGGTGATCAGGCCGCGCGGGATCAATATCATGGCAAGTTCTCGTTCACGCGCAGAGGTTCCGCGCCATATGATCCGGCTGCTGAAGACGGAAAGGACGCGAGCCACCAGAAACACGGCGAGGATTCCCAAGCTGGGCAGGAGCTGCGTTTTCAGCCCCTCGAACTGGATCATGGCGCCCAGCAGGACGAAGAAGAAGCTTCGTACCAGGAAAGCCAGTTCAGAATGGAAGGAGTAGATCTGATTGCCTTCATTCGTGGGCAGGATTTCGAAGCCAAAATCCTTCAGGAAACTCTTGGGATCAAGCAGGCTGGTCAAGGTCGCGCCGAAGACGATGACCGAGAACAGCGCGCTGCCTCCGGCCGCCTCACTGGCAGAATAGACGATTAACACAGCGGCGAAGGTCAGAGCTTGCCAAAACTGCCGGTTCGAGACATGAGGCAGCAGCCGAGACCAGAGATAGCCGGATAGCACGGCGATGACGAATCCCACCAGAAAGCGAACGACAAAGAGAGCAGCCATTCCACCGAGGAACGCGCTGCCGCTTCTGACGGTTGGAGTTCCTCCATGCACGGACCCCAGCAACAGGCCGACGACCAGGGCTCCCAGGCCGTCGCCGAGGGAAGCTTCAATCACCAAAGTCGTTTTCAGGTCGTTTCGCAGATCGAGCTGGTCCAGAATAGGCAGAATGATCGAGCCGCTCATGCAGGCCAGCGAAGCGGCCACCAGCAGAGCCGGCATCCGGCTCATATCCAGCACTCGCATGCAGAACAGCGCTACGCCGATCAGTGCTAAGCCGTAGCTGAGCAGAGCAAGAACCGTCCCGGAGATGAACTGTTTCCAGGAGCGGCGCAGGTCCAGTTCCAGTCCCGCGGAGAACAAAATCAGGATGAGGGCGAGGGTCCCGACCCCTCGAATGACTTCAGGAAATCGCTCCGCATTGATCCAGTGCAACACAGGGCCCAGCAGAATTCCGGAGCAGAGCAGGACGATTACGTCGGGGACGCGGGTTCGGCTGGAAAAACGGTTGGCCACGAAGGCGAGGACGAGCAGTCCGCCGAGCAAGCCGAAGAAATTCGACAGAGTCAGGGTCACAGGCAAGCACCGTAGGTCCTAGAGCATCTCCCACCGGCCGGTTGCTGCCGAGCGGAAGACGGCATCGACCGCCGCCATATTTTTGATTCCGTCCTCGATGGAGACGGGAACCTCGGCCCCGTCCCGGATGGCACGGGAAAAAGCATCGCCTTGCAGTGTGTATTGGTCGCAGATGGGGAATGATTCCGTGGTAACGCCCCCACCCAGAAGGTCACGCCCGTCATCGATAAAGATACGCGCCGGGCGATCGTTGGGGGCGTTGACGGGAACCTCCATCTCGATCCGGCCCTTGGCGCCGAAGAATTGTAATCGCTGATGAAGCACGAGCTGCGTGCTGCAGGTAAAGATGGCCTGCCCGGAGGGGAAATCGAGGATCGCTGAGGTGAGCCGATCGATCTTCATCTCCGGATCCCGATCGATGAGCCCGATCGCTCTCGAAGGCTCTTGCTGGAACATGTAGCGTGAGGCTTGAATGAGATAGCAGCCGATATCCATCAGCGCGCCGCCGCCGGCTTCCACACGGTTGCGAATATTGGCCGGATCGAGATTGGAATAGCTGAAGAAGCCCTGCACGGAGCGTAGCTTGCCGATGCGCCCGGAGGCGATCAGTTCGAATACGCGCAGCCACTGCGGGTGGCAGCGCACCATGAAGGCCTCGCCGATCTTGACGCCCGCCCGATCGCGCACCGCTAGCAGCGAGCGCGCCTCATCCGCATTCATCCCCAATGGCTTCTCGCACAAAACGTGCTTGCCGGCTTCGGCCGCCCGAATGATCCAGGGAACGTGAAGCTGGTTGGGCAGTGGAATGTAGACGGCTTCAATCGACGGATCGGCCAAAAGCTCCTCATAGGAACCGCAGGCCCGGGGGATGCTCAGCGCGCGCGCGGCTTCTTCCGCCCTGCCCCGCTCTCGCGAAGCGATAGCGGCGACCTCGCTCCATTCGCCCTTCTGCATTGCCGGAATCACTTTTCTTACGGCGATGGCGGCAGCGCCCAGAACACCCCAGCGCACTCGTTTCTGCATGCATGCATCATAATCAAAAATTTGCCGGCCTCGCCGCACCGGCCTGAGTGCGCCCGGCGCGAACCGCATCCTTGCGCCGCCGGGATACTCTAGAGAACAGGTGCGGAGCCGGAGATGAGTTCATTACCGGAGAAGTTCTGGTCCCGCCGGTGCGAATTTGCCCTCGGAGAGGATCCACATGGAAAGCCGCTTCACCATCAGCAGTGCCGCCCCCGGCGTCTACCAGGCGATGTCTGGCCTGGAACGTTATTTGCGGGAGAGTGGGCTGGAGGGATCGCTGCTCCATCTCATTAAATTGCGCGCTTCGCAGATCAATGGCTGCGCCTACTGTTTGGACATGCACTGGAAAGACTTGCGAGCGGCCGGAGAGGGGGAGCAGCGGTTGTACTCTCTTGATGCATGGCGGGAATGCCCCTATTACAGCGAGCGTGAGCGCGCAGCCTTGGCATGGACGGAGGCGGTCACCTTGGTCCGGGATGGCCATGTTCCCGACGCCGTCTATGAAGAGGTGCGGCGGCACTTCAGCGAAAAGGAGATTTGCGACCTTACCCTCGCCGTCGCCGCCATCAACTCCTGGAATCGGCTGCTGATAGCTGCGCGCACGGTGCCTGGGACATATCAGCCTGCCAAAACCCACGCTTTGTAGAGCGTGAGTGCGCGAATCGTGACGAGCCGCCGGAGTCTTTGCCAGGGCGGTCCGCCGCCCATCCCCGAAAAGGCTCTCCCGAAAGCTACATTCGTAACGATGCGGCCAAGCAGGCTGCAGGCCGCGCGAGGATACAATAGCCGGGTGGATGCGCCCAATTCATGGTTCGGATCCCGGACGCGGCGCTGGTCTCGTCGGTGGGTGGCTGCCTGTGCCGCGGGAGCCATCGCCATAACGGCGTGCTGGCCGCTGCATGCGGCGGAGCGGGTTACGCTGACCAACGGCTTTCATCTGGCCTGCGATCATCAACTGGAAACCGGCGGCAAGGTGCGGCTCTATACGAGCCCGGGCAGCGACAATTTCCTGGAGGTCGATGCGGCCGAGATCGCCGAAGTGGAGGCGATTCCCAATCGGCGGCCGCCTCCCGCCGCGAGCGATCTTGCGACGGTCTCGGCCAAAGCTTCGGCGGTCCCCAGCCATGCCGAACTGAAGGAACTAATTGCTCGAGCCGGCGCCCAGCACAACCTCGATACCGATCTGCTGGCCAGCGTGGTGCGCGCCGAAAGCGGCGGCAACGTCCGGGCGATAAGCCGTGCCGGAGCCGAGGGCTTGATGCAGCTCATGCCGGCCACCGCCACGCAACTCGGCGTCGGCGATCGCTTCCGTCCGGATGAGAACATCGCAGGCGGAACAGCCTATCTCGACGCGCTGTTAACCCGTTACCATGAGAACCTGGCGTTTGCGCTGGCCGCGTACAACGCCGGTCCGGCAGCGGTAGACAAATATCATGGCGTCCCGCCCTATCCCGAGACGCGCGGCTATGTGGCGCGTGTAATTCGGGAATTCAACCGGCGGAAAATAGCCGAGATGCGGAGCCGAGGCGCAATTGCGGGGAACCGCAAATCGCATTCTGCCCGGTAATATCTTCCATGGGAACCTGGACGGCCTGCAAGCGGTCGATTTGGACAAGAGCGAGCCTTGTGCCGCCCGTGAAACCGATTGCAGCGCGCCGTCCTTTCTAGCGATCCGGAGCATTGATTGAAGAAGAAGCAGTGGCTTCTGTATCTGGCGGGCGTGGCGGCACTGGTGGCGCTGGCGCTCTGGGCGCGCGGCCACATTCATTTCCAATGGAGCGTCTTTCGCGACCAGATACGGCATCTGAATTGGGCGCTCATCGTGCTGGGCGTCGGCATGATTTATCTGGGCTATGTCTTTCGCGCGCTGCGCTGGGCTCGCCTGATGCGTCCACAAAAGCGTGTCAGCGCATTTTCTTTGCTGGGGAGCCAGGTGATCGGCTTTACCGGGGTGGCGCTCTTCGGCCGGCTCGCGGATCTGGTGCGGCCCTATCTTGTCGCCCGGCGCACTCAGCTCTCTCTAACGTCGCAGGTCGGCGTCTACACCGTCGAGCGCATGTTCGATTTAGCCTCGATGGCGCTGATTTTCGCTGCCGCTCTGAGGTTCGCTCCAGGCCTTGCGAGCTTGCCCCATCATGAAACCCTTGAGCATGCGGCTCTGCTTGGCCTGCTGGTGGCCATCGCGTTAGGCATGTTCGCCGTCGCGGTTCGCATCGCGGGCCGGGCAGTGGCGGGGGCGGCCGAGCGCATCTTGGCGGCGCTCTCCCCCAAACTGGCCGGTACAGTCGCCGGCAAGATTCTCGCTTTCCGCGACGGCCTGAATGCCGTGGGCGGCGTGAGCGACTTTCTCCTGATCCTGGTGGTTTCTTTGGCGATGTGGGGCATGATTGTGGTGGCCTACCTGGCGACTATGCGCTCCTTTCTGCTCTCTCCGCAGCTCTCGAATATCTCTCTGGCGCGCGTCCTGGTATTGATGGCGGTAAGCATGGCAGGCTCCATTATTTTTCTGCCGGTGGTCGGATGGTTTACCCAAATCGCTTTCATTGCGACGACGATGACCGTATTTTTCAACGTTCCCTCGGAGCCGGCTTTGGGCTGCGCGGCCATGCTGCTGGTGGTCACCTTCCTTTCTGTGGTTCCCATAGGCCTTTTGTGGGCGCGCTTCGAGCATATCTCCGTCAAGAGGGTTTCGGAGGAGTCGGAGATGGCGGCGGAGGAGACCAGCCGGGCTCCGGCATAGGCGCCGCGTCGCGCTGGCATTTATTGCTGCAGCGCGTCTCGCGGCAATGCCTGGACGAAGCATCCGCGGGAAATGAGCCTAGGGCGTTTTTCCTGACGGTGTAGAGGAGAAAACAGCGCTCAACGTAGCCATTCCATCAAAGAATGGCTGCACATAGCGGATCTTGCCACACCACAGTATCAGGGAAAATGCCTTAAATGTATTAAGATTGAAGGTTGTGCTGTAGCCATCCGGATGAGAGCCACCCACTCTCCCGGGTCCGGAAAGCCAAGAAGTTTGGAACCGGCAGGGGTTATGGTGCATCTTGAATAGAGGGCAGCAACATCCCCGCGGGTTGGGACGGCCAAAGGAATGGCCGCCAGTGAATCCGCTGCAGCCTCTGCTTTGCTTTCAACATCCCCGTTCGCTTTCGCGCATTGCGGAAGCAGAACTGAAGGCGGAATGATATGCATGGTTTGTTTCAAGAAACTGCCGGATTGGCAGCGACTGTTCCACCCACCGACTCACTCGATCTGCCGGGAGCCTCGACAGGAGAGAGCTGTTCGCTTGAAAACTACCTGGTTCTCCCCGATCACAGCATGGATGGGCGTATCGCGGCTGCGCGGGAAAAACTTGGCGCGCAGGCGATCGTTCTCGGGCATCACTACCAGCGCGATGAGGTAATCCGATTCGCTGATGTGACCGGCGACTCCTATAAGCTGTCGAAGATCTCCTCCCAAACGAGCAGCCGCTACGTGATCTTCTGCGGCGTGCACTTCATGGCGGAGAGCGCGGACATACTGGGAGCGAGTGGCCAACAGGTAATATTGCCCGACCTGAACGCCGGCTGTTCCATGGCCGACATGGCGGAGATTGGCCAGGTGGAAGACTGCTGGGAGACGCTGGGCGAGCTGACCGATCTGCGGCAGATCATGCCGGTGACCTACATGAACTCCTCGGCCGCCATTAAGGCCTTTTGCGGCGAGCGAGGCGGTTTGGTCTGCACCTCTTCAAACGCCCCCAGCGCGTTCAAGTGGGCTTTCGCACAGCGCGAAAAGGTGTTGTTTCTTCCCGATCAGCATCTTGGCCGCAACACCGCCTTTGGCATGGGCATCCCTCTGAATGAAATGGTGGTGTGGGATCCGCATCGTTCTGGGGGCGGAATCGACGCCGGGCAGTTGGAACGGGCACGCGTCATCCTGTGGAAAGGCCACTGCTCGGTGCATCAACGCTTCCTGCCCGGCCATGTGGATGCGGTGCGCGAAAAGCATCCGGGCATTCAGGTGATCGTCCACCCGGAGTGCCGCTGGGAGGTCTGCCAAAAGGCCGACGCTCTGGGATCGACCGAGCGGCTGATCAAGTTCATCGCGAGCGCGCCCCGCGGGACTGCCTTTGCCGTTGGGACTGAGATTCACCTGGTGAACCGGATGGCCAAGCGCTTCGCCGCGGAAGACAAGAAGGTCATTACCCTCGACGACACCGGCTGCCTGTGCACGACCATGTACCGCATTTCGCCCCAGCACCTGGCATGGGCGTTGGAGAATCTGACGGAGGGCAGGGTCGTGAACCACATCAAAGTCCGCGATGACGTGAAATACTGGGCGCGCGCGGCCTTGGACCGTATGCTGGAACTTGCATGAAGACCTTCTCTCTCGATGAAGCGCAGTCGATGCTGCCGGTGCTGGAGACGCTGTTGCGCCGCGCCATCGACGCCAAGACAACCGCCGAGCGGCTGGAAGAGGAGCTGCAGCGGTTGAGCCAGCGCATCTTCTTTTCCGGCGGCATGATGGTTGACACCGTCCAGACCGGCCGCCAGCGGGCTGAGCAGCGCGCCGCTGTTCAGCAAGCGAAAGACGCGGTGGAGGAGATTGACGCCATCGGCGTGCAGGTGAAAGACCTCGAGACAGGATTGCTTGATTTTCCCTGTCAGCTTGGCGAGGAGACGGTTTTGCTGTGCTGGAAGATGGGTGAGTCTAAAATCGCCCACTGGCACACCATGGAGTCCGGCTTCCAGGGCCGGCAAGCGCTGGATGAGCGCTTTTGGAAGAGCCATCCCGAACGGCCGAACTGATCGAGAGGCCGGTCTGCTTCCCTCTGCTTTTTCTGAACATTGCCGGGACGTCTATGGCTTTCCGCCGGGGCGCCAACTCGGCTTCCACCTTGTGGAGGCTAGCCACGCAATAGGCGGCGCGAGCGATGCAACTGCCGAATTCAGATGCGTGAAGTCGAGTCGGCCGATCTCGTCGCTGGGCTGATGGTAGTCAGCATGCAATCCAAAGCTGGAGATGGTTTGCGCCACAATGCCGGCGCGCGCCAAGTCATAGTTGTCGGACCGCCGGAAGAAATGCTGCGCAGGGTGAGGATCGGCCACCAGGTGAGCCCCATGGCGCGCCAGTTCAGGGCCTAAATCGCTGCGGCTGTAGCCGGTCAGCCAGAGGTCTTGCTGCGAGATGGCCGGATCGGGGCGGCCGATCATCTCAAATTCCAAATTAGCGACAATGCGGCTCAACGGAACAGGAGAATGCGACAGGAAGTATCGGTGACCATAACCGCCGATCTCCTCGCTGCCGAAGAGCACGAACAGCACGGTCCGCCGCGGCCGCCTTCGCGCATGTGCGAAGCTTCTGGCCAATTCCAGAACGGCGGCCACTCCTGAGGCATCGTCATCGGCGCCGTTGTAAATGGTGTCGCCATTGCGGGCCGGCCCGATTCCGAGATGGTCCAGATGCGCGGTCAGCAGAATGGCGTCTTTACTCATTGCGGGGTCGGCGCCGGGCAGGATGCCAACCACGTTCCAGCTCTCCCGCCTGGGTTCTGTAGAAGGAAATGCCTTGAGCCGGCGTTCGACCGCCGCAGGCAGCGGATTGGGCAGTGGCGCTTTTTCGAGGAAGCTGCCCTGGTCGCCGCCTGGCTTGAGGCCAAAGTCAGCGAATAAAGAAGCGGCAAACAGTGCGGCCACGTGCTCATTGCGGGTGCCGCTGCCGCGGCCTTGAAGCTGGTCGGAAGCGAGGAAGTCGATATCGGCGCGCAGGCAGCGGAAGCAGATTGGTGCCGGGGCCGCAGGCGTGGCGCCTACGGCCTGAGCCTGAGCGAGGAGACAGAAGAGGACTGCCGCCGGCAACAGGCTTGTGATCGCCAGAGCGGTCATCGCCAGAGAAGCGACCGGCGCCCAGGCGCTCCGCCGGCCAACACTCCCCGCACCGGCAGCCAAACGGCGAAGCCTCGGTAGATACCTGCCCAATATAATGGGAACTCTCCTTGTGCCTCTTTCTGTTCTATGGCATTTTCCCTGATGGTATAGAGGAGAAAACAACGCTCAACGTAGCCATTCCATCAAAGAATGGCTACACATAGCGGATCTTGCCACACCACGGTATCAGGGAAAATGCCTCAGAGCATATTCCGCTGCTGTGAACTGACAGAGCCGCGGGAACGACACATTTTTAGGCGGAGAGAGGCACGCTTGTGGTCGCCGCTTGGCGCGAACCGTGCCAGAGGCGGCGAGCGCCGAACGCCGCGGGGCCGTCTATCCATCTGGTGCCGCGCCACATACGCCGCATCCCCGGGTTAACGAACATATGCTTCATAGAGGAATGCGCTCATTGGCGGGTGGAAATCGGACTGCTGTGCTTCTAGCGGGACTATGTCTGGCCGGCCTGCTGGCGGGCCTCACAGGGTGCCATGGGTTTTTCCCGGCCCAGCACAATCCTCCTACCACCCCAGCGGGGAACAATCTCTACGTCGCTAACGGAGGCAACACCAACATCGCCGGTTTCAGTGTAAGCACCACGGGAGCCCTCTCGGTGCTCCCCAACTCGCCTTACAACAATGGCATCGCTGCGACCAGCTTGGCGGTGACTCCGAACAACAGTTACCTGTACGCGGCCACGTCGAACGGAATTTATGCGTACGCCATCAACAGCAATGGCTCCATCACCGTACAGAACAGCGGCAGCCCGGTGGCGCAGGATGTCATCGCCACCGCTTTGCGGGTGGATGCCACAGGCGGATACCTGCTGGCTGCGGGTCTGGGAAGCGCTACCGGAGCTCAGGCGATCGGCATTTATCAGATCAACAGCTCGACCGGGGCGTTGACGCCGCAGGGCGGCTCGCCCTTGCTGCTTTATCAGGGCTCCGGTTCATCTACTCCTTCGGTGGTGCTTCCGACCGCCTTGTTGATTACACCTGGTAACAACCTGGTCTATGTCTCGCTGGCCAACCTGGGCGTGCAGGTGCTTACTCTGAGCTCGGGCGGGGGGCTAAGTACAGGCAGCAGCCCAACGATTCTTCGGCCTTCCAGCAAATCCAGCAACCCCGCCGATTACGGCTTGGCGAGCGATCCCAATTCCAAATTTCTTTTTGTGGGGGAATTGAATACGGGTCTGCGCGTGCTCAGCATCGGCACGGCCGGGGCGCTCACCGAGGTCTCCGGCTCCCCCTACGCCGCCGGAACCGGACCCAAGGGAGTTACCGTCGATCCGACCGGCGCCTATGTCTACGTCCTGAACTATGGCAGCAACAACATCAGCGGTTTCTCGCTGAACGCGGCCTCCGGGCAGCTTACCGTCATCTCCGGCTCGCCGTTTTCCTCCGGCGGTCTGACGCCGGTTGCGATGGTCAGTGATAGCTCCCAGAAGTATCTGGCTGTGATGAATTCGGGCGCGAACGGTTCCAATGGCAAGAATGACGTGCAACTCTTCAGCTATTCGACCACCACTCCCGGAGCGCTGGTCGCCGGCGCCTCGGCTACAACCGGGAGCGACCCGACTAATCCTCAGGCCATTGCTGCCACTCATCCTTCTTCCTAGGCCGTCTTTCAGCCTCATCGCAACAGGACCGAGTCATGGCGATGCGATAGAGAGAGGGTGCGGAATATTCGAAGTGCTATTCTTGAGACGCCGCTTATTGTGACTTGGTCCCTCCACAGTTTTGCCGCCAAACAGCTTGCCGGACGGCCCGATGCGCGCCGTCTCTTCGCATTTGTGACTCTTTCGGTTCTGTTGCCGCTCGCGCTCCTGCCTGCGGGCTGCCGACGCTTCCAACATCAAGCCCAGAACGAGACGGTTTACGTGGTCGCGCAAGGCTATCTCCGGGATCGCATCGCTCCGGTGGCGGCCAACGTCGTGTTGGTCACCAATGGCGAGCCTCTGCAAGTGATAGAGCACAATCGACGTTTTCTAAGGGTAAAGACCGGCGCCGGCGCGGTGGGCTGGATCGAAGATCACTTGGTGATTCCGCAGCCGGTCTACAACCAGTTCATGCAACTGAAGCAGCAGCACGCGCATGATCCGGTCGTGGCTACAGGGATTTTGCGTGATGTGCTCTATATGCACGTGGCTCCGAGCCGAACCGCGGATCGTTTCTATCTGTTGCCGGAGAATGACAAGCTGCAACTGCTAATCCGCACCTCGATAGCGAAGCAGAACCCATTTACGGCTCCCCAGCCGGGAACGCTGCCCCCTGGAGCACATGGAGCAGGTGGAGCAGCCGGTGCTCACCCGTCAGCCTCGGGCACGCCGGCGACGCCCCCGCCCCAGATGCCCCCACCCCAGATGGAAGACTGGTGGCTGGCTCGGGACAGCGACGGACGTGTCGGCTGGCTCCTGGCGCGGCGAGTGGATATGGATGTGCCCGATTCCATCGGAGGTTATTCCGAAGGGCAAAAAATGACCGGGGCTTATGTGCTGACCAAGGTGTACGATCCGGAGTCCTCCGCGCCCGGCGGGCAGGTTCCCGTGTATCTTGCGGTGCTGAATCCTTACCAGGAGGGGCTTCCTTACGACTTCAATCAGTTCCGCGTTTTCACCTGGAACGTAAAGAAGCATCGTTATGAGACTGCTTACCGGGAGCGCGGGATTGAAGGGTATCTGCCGGTCCGGATCAGCCAGGAAGCGGTGGATGGAAAGACACCTGTTCCGGTATTTGCGATTCGTGTGGCCACCAGCCCCGCAGTGATCACAGACCCTGTGACCGGCGTCGCACGGCCGGCGCAGAGCGAGATACTGCGGTTTGCCCTGGAGGGGCAGGTGGTTAAGAAAATCTCGCCGGCCTCGGCGCAAGCGCCGGTGCATCCTTCCGAAGAGCATCCGCATGAAGTCCGCCGCAAGCCATCCGCACCGGCTCACCATCGCCCGGGAACCGGGGGATAGAACAGGTTCAGTTTCGGTTTAGTGGAGCGGGTGCCCCGGTCCTTCGCATTTGGGGACCGGGGATGGAGCGGGTGCCCCGGTCCCGACGATGGCTTCCAAACCACACTGCGGGGACCGGGGAAAAAACGGGTGCGGTATCCTCGTAGCGCATGAAGGCTAGGCGCATTCGCTATCAACAAACGGGGCATTTCCACTTTGTCACCTTCAGTTGTTACCGGCGCCTTACTTATTTGTCCCGGGTCGTGGCCATGGAGCTTTTTGAGGATGCGCTCGAGCGCGTTCGCTGCCGCTACCTCTTTGCGGTTGCCGGCTATGTCGTCATGCCGGAGCATGTGCATCTGCTGGTAAGCGAGCCGAAGTGCGTGCTGTTATCCAAGGCCATACAGGCTCTGAAACTGTCTGTCTCGATGCGGAGTAGCGAAAGGCCCTTCTGGCAAGCACACTATTACGATTTCAATGTCTCAACGCGCGCGAAGTTTGTGGAGAAGTTGGGCTACATCCATAGGAACCCGGTACAGCGGGGATTGGTGAAAACGCCGGAAGACTGGCCGTGGTCGAGCTTTCGCCACTACGCGACGGGAGCAACAGGAACAATCGAGATTGAATCGCAGTGGACGGCACGAAAAAGAGGCGGGCACCTGCCCGACTGGCTGCGCTACAGAAACGGTTTATCAACCTCCCCGGTCCCCAAACGCGAGGGACCGGGGGCACCTTCAACTGAATAGAATCCCTCCTCGGGATCGGAACCACCCGGCGAGCAGTTGGAGGAGACCGACGGCAATATGAACGCGTTGCATTTCAACATCTTTCTGGGAAGCAAGGTGCTCGCGACCTATGCCGGCTCCGGCTATGTCCAGTCCAACTGGCATTTTTCGCTCAACGACTGGGTAGGGACCAGGCGCGTGCAGGCCAATGCGGACGGCGTAGTGGAGGGAAGCTTCCAGACCATGCCCTTCGGTGACGATCTGACGACGACCGGAACACCCGGAGCCACCGAACACGAGTTCACCGGCAAGGTACGCGATGCCGAATCAGGGAATGACTACTTTCCCGCCAGATACTACGCCTCCAGCGCGGGGAGATTTCTAAGTCCGGATTGGAGCGCCATGCCGGAGCCGGTACCCTATGCCAGCCTGAGCAACCCGCAGTCATTGAACCTCTTCTCCTATGTCACAAACAGCCCATTGAGCAGGGTGGACGAATCGGGCCATGGAGGGGGGGCGGGAGAGTTCAAGGGATCCTGTACCTCGGATCTCGGTTCCGGGGACCCCTATAACGATTGCATGCAAGAGGAAGCCGTGCAAGAGATGCAGGTGTCTGGAACGACGGTCGAGGTGTACGCGCAGGCGGACCCGTGGCCCACAACGACGGCTTCGGGATACACGCAGGGGGGCGGACCAATTCGGCCGTCAGGCCCCACGATCCGCGCCCCAAATAACACGCGGACACCAGCCCAAACTGCAACCCAATATTGCCAGCAGCACGGACAGCTATCGTTTCACATACCCTTCACGAATATCCCGGTCACGATTGGTGTCAGCGCTACACTATTCGGCAGTTTCAGCTCGACCAACGACATTGGCCTCACCTTCCCACCTTCGGCAGGGGCGAGCTTCGACATAACCGTGGGTGCCCCCCAGGGACCCTATATTCCTGTACAGGTTGGGTCTGGGAAGAACCTGAGCATTGGGACGTTCCTCACACCGTCGGGACCAAGAGGCTTTAGCGGCAGCTTCGGACCAAGCATTGGCAGTCCGGTGACCATCTCGCCGACAATTGCTAACGCTTGCGGGCTGGGGGCGGGTGGAGGGTAATGATGGAATCGTCGAGTTCTTCGAGCATGCGCCTAACTGCTTTGGATCGTATCCGGCAGTTCTTCTTAGCCGAGCTACTGGGATCTCCGAATCCACCTCCAGAAGTGCCCGGGGTGAAGGTTTTCTGTGCGCGGCGCTTCTGGAAATCGAACGTGTGCGGAGCCGTGGTTGCGGGTATCGGAGCAGCCGTACTCTTCACGATTGTGGGGGGAATCCTTTTGTGTCAGAGCCAGAGTCGGGAGGGACGGCTATGGGGCGCGGGGATGATTTTGTTCGCAATTACAGCGGTATGGGCTTTACTGGCAGGAAATGCCGCGGGTGTCTACCCATACGCCGTCGAGGTCGAGGAAGGTAAGAGCTTCCGCTTCTACGCTCCGTTCAAGAAGTTTTACATGCCGACCAAAGAAGTGAAGCGCGTAAAGTGGTCGTGGCTCGTGGCTGGGTGGGTAGTCAGACTCAGGCACCGGCGCGGTCTCCTGCCGTGCTTTATCATCCATGTCGCATGGGGGCAGCAGGGGCGTGATCTGGTCCAAGCAATCGGGGAGGAACTCGCCCGCAGAGCATGAGTGTACAGTATCCCGGACCATCGCCCCAAACAAACCGGGGCTCTTCACTTGTGCTGCAAACTTCGCCAACAAGTACAGCATCGCGGGCGGCTTGCATGCACTTGGGCGGGTGGCCCAGGTCTCGCGTTTGAGACCTGGGGATGAAGCGCAGGAAAGCGCGATAGAATCCACAAATGGTCGCAGGCCTGAAGCGTCATCAGAAAATGGGGCACCTTCATTTCGTGACCTTCT
>JANWJB010000077.1 GCA_025449575.1 Acidobacteriaceae bacterium | reverse complement strand
TGGCTATGGCCCGAACTCGCAGGCGAGCCCGTCTTAACCGTCTGGCTGTCTAAACCCTCCGCTTCGGCGCTGGCCGGCAATATCGCCGCTATCGCAACGCCCATCATTCCCTGCAGCGTCTCCCGCCGGGTGACCGTGCTCCCATTTTTCATTCAATATTCCCTTTCAGAATCTAACAACCGGGACTTCCATTTTTGTTTCCTAATTTCGGGCCAGTCTACACCCCACCGACTCGCCGAGCTGCGTGAAGCTCTTCGTGCCGGGCGCATCCGGAAGCCCACGTATGGCCATGCCCAACGGTTGCCGGGGAACGAAGGCTGGAAAACGTGTTTTGGGAATGGCGCTCGATTGGTCACAATGCGCGGCTGTCCCGAGCGTGCCCGGCAAAGTCAGCGGTGCGTGGGTCTTCCGTGGAGCACGCATTCCGGCTGTCTTTGAAAATCTCGCAGACGGCCACACGATGGGGACAACTTTGCCGGGGTCTACCGCAGGAGATCATCCAGCTGCTCCACCCGATGCTCATCGAACCAGAGCTCCTACCTTCAAGGAATGCCAGGGAACGAAGACGAAAAGCGCCCGATTCCGGTTCTATCGTGACCACAGCGTGACCGTGTTTAAAATTTAGGCCGAAAAATAGGTCTCGGAAGCAACGATGAATTTATTTATTTTGATTTTGGTAGCGTCATCGGGGATCGAACCCGAACTCTCCGCCTTGAGAGGGCGGCGTGTTAACCAATTACACCATGACGCCACAGAGGGGTGTTGGGGAGGGCTGCTGCCTTGTGCCACCCGGGGTCCAGAACCTGGAGTCCCGCAGTGGACTTCAGCGGCTCAATCAGCAGTATAACAAAGCCGATTCGCTGCAGCGTGGGCGACCTGGCGGACTAGAGGCCGAGCCGCTTCACTTCCTCGTTGTAATACTTGCGGTAGAGGATGTCCCACTCCTGGCTGCCTTCCAGGATGATCTTGCGTTGGGAGGCGATCTTGTTGCGCGCGGCCTGATCGACCTTCATCTCGTCGGTCAGCAGCTTTTCCAGCGCATTGCGCGCCTCCTGGCGAATGGTGTTCCGGTCCTCCAGGAAATCGCATTCCGGGGTCTCCGCCAGCGCGTCGGCGACCATGTGCGCCATCTTGTTCAGCTTGTCGCGCGAGACTCTCACAACACCGCCTTGTATTTCCGCGCCAGCTCGATTTTGACCTTCTTGAACATCTCCGCGTAGCTGGCCCCGGTCCGCAGCATGTCGTCCTGGTAGGCGTCCAAAATGACGCGCACTTCTTCATTGATCCTGTCTTCCAGAGACAGCTCTTCGAGCAGGGCGGCGTGAACACGCTCGTTCACCGCGGCGACATTTTTGGTTTGGATCGCCTTGGCGTCAATGAGATGTTTTACGGTCTGGCGCGCCAGATAACTTACGTATTCCCGCGAAAAAATCATGTGTTCTGCTTCGGACTATAGCATATTCACGCGCTCCAATCCCGCGCCCCAATGGCGTTCTGCTGTCTCTTCCCCGCTTCTTGCCCGCGTCTCATCCCTACTGCACGCGGCGGCAAGCAAGCCGGCCTCCGGTTTCGGGCGGACGGGGCCGCGCGCCGGGCATCCGGGGGCTCCCGGCCCCAGTACGCTTCCGGGGCCGGATGTAGGGCCCCGGAAGGCAACAACCGGAGTTGCGGTCAGGCGCTCTTTTTCAGTGTCTTGCGGTCGCGCCGCGGCTCAACGCTGAGCCCCTCGCCGTTCTTCGGATCGAAGGTGAACGGGGAGTCGACCACTACAGTTGCGGCTGGCGCCGCCGCAAATCTTCTCCACGGCGAGAGTGGATGCAATGCGATCGAGCAGGCGCATTGCATCCACTCTCCATTCGCCTCGAACATCTGCGACAATAGGAAACCAGCATATGCGCTCCGACGATCTGCACTCCCTGCAAGACGACATGGTGGCCTTCATTGAAGGGCACGGCATGCGCCGCCTGCCCGGATACGTGACCGAGGACATCGCCACGGTCCAATGGGAGGGCGACCGGAATCCGGACAGTTGGAAAGACTTTGTCGAGATGGCGAAAGCCGCCGGCGCTCCCTTCCTCACCATGAGCAGCGTGGTGCTGGAGAAGCAGGACGTGGAGATGCTGCTGGCGCAGATCCACGCGGAGAACTATTCCGACGAGGACGCCTCTGAACTGCAAGAGGCGCAGTACCTGGTGAACTACGTGGGCAAGATCGGCTTCGTTCAGCTCGGCTTCGCCTACCAGGGCGTGATCTTCGTGCACGAGAGCGCGACGGAATGGTACGAGCGCTACCAGCATCTGCTGGAGTTCGTCGAGGAATACAGCGATCTGGTTTTTGGGGACGACGACGAGGAAGACCACGGGTGATGGCGGCCGCGGCGCGCGCTCTGCCCTCGCGCATCTCCGCAACGCTGCCGCTCTTCCGCTGGACCCTGCCGGAGGCTGATCCCTGCACCGCGCAGGGCGCCGCGCAGGAGCTGTCGCGCGACACAGGGCTGCCCGCGTTGGTTGCGCAACTGCTTTACGCACGCGGCGTGCGCAATGCCGAAGAGGCGCGGCAATTTCTCTCCCCCCGCATCGAAGATCTGCTCGACCCCTACAGCATGCATGGCATGGCCACGGCAGTCAGCCGCATTCAATCCGCCATTCGTGACGGCGAGCCGATCCTGGTCTACGGCGACTATGACGCCGATGGAACTACCGCCATCGTGCTGTTGAAAACCGCCATCGAGATGCTGGGGGGGAAGGTTCGTTTCCATGTGCCGCATCGCATCCGCGATGGGTACGGGATGCAGGCGGAGATTCTCGGGGCGGCGGCGGCCGACGGGGTCCGGCTGGTGATCAGCGTGGACAGCGGGATTCGCGCCTTCGCCGCGGCGGAAGCGGCCGAAGTTCTTGGATTGGATCTGATCGTCACCGATCATCACCTGCCTGAGGCGGCGCGCGATTTGCCTGAGGCGGCGGCGGATGTGGCGGCGCCCGGCGGCCGTCTGCCGCGCGCCTTGGCCATCCTGAATCCCAACCAGCCCGCCTGCGGCTATGCCTGCAAGCACCTGTGCGGAGCGGGCGTCGCCTTTAAGCTGGCGCAGGCGTTGCTGGAGGCCCGCGACGCAGGCCGCGCGCGCAGCAAGATTCTTCCCTCCTTTCTCAAGATGCTGGCCATTGCCACCGTTGCCGACGCGGTTCCGCTGCTGGGCGAAAACCGGGTCTTCCTGAGCCTGGGACTGGAGCAACTGCGCCGCCCGGTAAACCCGGGGCTGCGCCGGTTGCTTGAGCTGGCGCGGTTGGGATCGCAGGGGCGCCGGCTGACCGCGGGAGACCTCGCCTTCCGGCTGGCGCCGCGCATCAATGCCGCGGGACGGATGGACGTTGCCTCCGACGTGGTTGAACTCTTCACCACGCGCGACCCGCAACGTGCCCGGGAGCTGGCGGAAAAGCTCGACCGGTTGAATGGAGAACGCCGCCAAGCCGAAGCAGCGGTGCTGGAGGAGATTGAGCGGCGGCTGGCCGAGGACGCCGAACTCAACGGCGAGCGCTGCCTGGTAATCGATGGCGAGGGCTGGCACCGCGGCATTCTCGGCATTCTCGCCTCCCGCGTCGTCGATGCGTGCGGCCGCCCGGCTCTGGTGATCGCGCGGGAGGATGGCGAGGCGCACGGCTCGGGCCGCTCCGTTCCCGGCTTTCACCTGCTCGCGGCGATTGAGAGCTGCGGCGACCTGTTTAGCCGCTTTGGCGGACATGCTCATGCGGTGGGCTTTTCCCTGCCCAGCGAACGGGTGCCGGAACTCCGGCGGCGGCTTCAGTCCTGGACGGAAAGCCATCCGGCGCCGGAGATTCCCGCCCTGCGCTGCGACGCCGTCTTGCCGCTGGACCGAATCACGTCGGCGCTTTGCACTCATTTGCGCAGCCTGGAGCCCTTCGGCATGGGGAATGAAGAGCCGATCTTTGTAGCCCGGCATCTGCGTGTGGCTGCTCCGCCACGGTTCTTCAAGGAGCGGCATGTGCAGCTCAAACTGGCGCAGGGCGGCGCTAGCGGAGCCACTCCAGTCTTCTCCGCGTTAGGTTGGAACTGGGCCGAACGGGTGCGGAAGGCGGGCCTGGACGCCGGCGCTATCGTTGATGTCGCCTTCCGGCTGCGCGAGAATGAGCATCCCGATTTCGGCGGTCTGGAGCTGGAGATGGTTGATCTCGCGCCGGCGCAACCCGGCAGCCTGCCTTCGTCCGAAACATTGGTCTAGTAGACTCGCCTCATGTCCCGCGGCTTCTTCATCACCTTCGAGGGTCTCGACGGCTCCGGCAAGAGCACGCAGTTGGCTGGTTTGAAGGCATGGTTGGAGGCGCGGGGAGAGAGCGTTACAGCCACTCGCCAGCCGGGAGGCACACACATTGGCGACGGCATCCGCGGGCTGCTGCTGGACTCCCGCACGCATGACCTCTCGCCGCTGGCGGAGTTGGGGCTGATGTTTGCCGACCGCGCACAATCGATCGCCGAGGTGATCGGGCCGGCGCTGGAACGAGGTGACGTCGTGTTGTGCGACCGCTTCACCGATTCCACGGAAGCTTATCAGGGTGGAGGGCGCCAACTTGGCAGCCGGATCGTGCTCGATCTGCACGCCCGGCTCTGCGGCGGCTTGCAACCTGATCTAACCTTCCTACTGCTGCCAAATCTCCAGCGAGCGTTACAGCGGGCGCGCCGGCGCAACGCCCGCAGCGATGCCGAAGGCTCTCCGGGCGCGAACGAAAACAGATTCGAACGCGAAGACCAAGCCTTCTATCGAAGGGTGCTCAACAAATACCGGGAGATTGCCGCCCGGGAGAGTGGCCGAGTGGCCGTGATTGAGGGCGATGGCTCGATTGATGAGGTTCGGGAGCAAATTGCGAAACTCACCGAGAAGCGGCTTCGGCTTCGCGCCTCCCATGAAAAAGGCCGGCCGTAGCATCCACCGCCCGCAGGCCCCTTGACAAACTCCTATTGACACCTCGACCCCCGTCGCGTAGGCTTCCGCAAAACTTGAGCATTCCGCGGCAGCTCAGGGCCAGAGACATTTTTGACGAGTTACCGCCGGTCGAGGAGGGTAATTTATGGCTTTCTGCAGCAAATGCGGATCCGGGGTGACGGATGGTGTTGCCTATTGCCCGCAATGCGGTGCACCGATTGGCGTCGCAGCGCCAGGAGCGGGGGTGGGAACTCCAGCAGCAATTTCCACAGCAGGCAGCGGCTTGCAGGAAAATGTCGCGGGGCTGCTGTGCTACCTGCTTGGCTGGCTTACGGGCATTATCTTCTTGATGATCGACAAGCGGCCGCTCGTCCGCTTTCATGCGGCGCAGTCCATCGTCGTCTTCGGTTTTCTCTTCGTGCTGAGGATCATTCTGAGCTTCGGCATCGTGGGCAGCGGGTTCCTGGGAATGTGGGCCTTCTGGTCGTTGATTTCCATACTCTTGAGCCTGGTCACGCTGGCCGCCTGGATCATCCTGATGGTCCTCGCCTATCAGGGCAAACGCTACGAAGTTCCCATCGCAGCGGGAATCGCGAAGAAGCTGGCCGGGCAAGTCTGAGGATGCTCCAAATCGCGGCAGTCTAGAGCAGAATCGGCACGAGGTGCACCCGGCGCAACACCTGGAAGGGCGGATTTTTCTTGATTGAAAATCCTATCCGGCTTCCCGGCCGCCGGCTATGGCCGCGCCGCTTCTGCTCTTTCGTGCCCGCTCCGGTACACTGGACGCGATGACCGTCACGCATCGCGATGCACTGCTGAAGCGCCTGGCCCGAGATTCCTTCAAGCTCGGCGAGTTCAAACTCTCCTCCGGCGGGGTCAGCGACTATTACGTCGACTGCCGCACCACCACCCTTAGCGGCGAAGGCGGCCGCCTGACGGGCGTGGTGATTCTCGATTTGATCCGGGAGCACCGCCTGCTGCCGCGCGCGGTGGGCGGGCTTACACTCGGCGCCGATCCGATTGTCTCAAACGTCTCCGCGGGCAGCGCCTGGCAGGCGCTTGAGCATCCGGGCGCTACCGTGCTCGACGGCTTTTTAGTGCGCAAGGCAGAAAAGAGCCATGGCGCCGGACGGCGCATCGAGGGCTTCTGCGTCTCCGGCGCGCCGGTGGTGATTGTGGACGATGTATGCACTACGGGCGCTTCCACCATTGCCGCCATTGAGGCGGCGCGCGAGGCCGGCATGCAGATTCTCGCCGTCGCCTGCCTGGTGGAGCGGGAGGAGGCCAACGGCCGCCCCGCCGTGGAGAAAGCGGCTCAGGGCGCGCCTTTCTATCGCGTTTTCAGCGCCGCCGAAGTCCGCGCGGAGCACGTCAAGCTGCTCGCGCTGTAGAGCGGAAGCGGCGCCACGAGGTCTGCGATCCGCGTCCTTTTACTGAGGAGCCGCCACCGGTTTGCGAGCGACAAAGCGGAAGGCGCGTTCGTTGGTTTCGAGATAAACATCTTCGAAGCCTGCCGCCTGGAGCCGCGCGGGAAACGTCTGGGGATCGACCGGCACTCTGGTGTCAAAGAGGTGCGTCCAACTGAAGCTGGAGTGCGCGATGGTGTCGCATCCGGCAAAGATCGCTCCGGGACGCAGGACGCGGGCGACTTCGGCGAGCAGCCGGTCTTGCAAGGCTGGGGATGGAACGTGGTGCAGCATGGTGAGGCAGACGGCTCCGTCAAAGCTGGCATCGGGAAATTTCATCGACGTGGCATCCTGCTCCACCACGGTGACGTTTGTTCCAGCCAAGCGGCGAGCCAGCTTCCGGGCGAGCGCATGGTCGATTTCAACCGCGGTCAAGCGGTCGACCCGGCTCCGCAGCAGATCGGTGGTGAGCCCGGGTCCGGGGCCAACCTCAAGCACGTGGCTGCCGAGATTGACGTCTTGAAAAACCCAGGGAAAGATCTTCTCTTCGACTACCCGCTTCCACATTCCGGAGCGGCAGACAATGCGATGCAGAAGATTCATCGTGCTTTCTCTCCGCGGGCTCTACATATCGAAGCCGAGCTGCAGCCGGGCCGCTTCCGACATCAGCCCAGGGTGCCAGGGCGGATCGAAGACCACATCCACCTGCACCTCTTTCACGGTCGGCAGCGAGGAAAGCTTGCGTTCCACATCCGCCTTCAGAACCTCGCTCATGCCGCAGCCGGGAGCGGTCAGCGACATTGTGATGTGGATCTTCCTGCCGCCATCGTCGAGGGGCACGATCTCGGAGTCATAAATCAGGCCCAGCTCGACGACATCGACGGGGATCTCGGGATCGTAAACCGTCTTGAGCTGCTCGCGAACCATCTCTTCGCTGAAGGGCGCATCGGTGGAGGGCGGCGGGGGCTCAGTCCTTTCGCGGCCCAGGGCGTCGGCATAGGAGTCGTCGATGCGATACATCTCGCCGTAATCGGTGCCAACGGTATAACCGTCGCCAAGATGTTGCAGGATGCGGACAACCGTTCCGGCGGAGAGGGTGCGGCCCACGCCGCTGGGCACCCCGACCGCCTCGCATGCCCGGGTTAGAACCACCAGATCGACGCCGTCCATGGGCCCGGTACCTCCCTATTCCGTAGAAACCGCTTTCTGCTTGCGTTCGATCGCAGCCTGCAGCGTGTGCCAAGCCAGCGTCGCGCATTTGGTGCGAGTAGGAAATTTGGAGACGCCGGCGAAAATTTCCAGCTTTCCCAGTTGCGTGGCTTCGCCGGAATCGCTGTTCGCATGCGAATGGCCGGCGACCAGGTCGCGAAACTGATGGAAGAGTCGCTCTGCCTCGGCCTTGGTCTTGCCCTTTACGCTCTGGGTCATCATCGAGGCGGAAGCCTTGGAGATGGCACAGCCGGAACCTTGAAAGCCGATATCGCGGATGCAATCGCCATCCATCTCCAGATAGACGGTGAAGTGATCGCCGCAGAGCGGGTTATACCCCTCCGCGCTCTGGTTGGCGGCCTCCGGCTGGCGAAAGTTGCGCGGCGCCTTGCTGTGCTCCAGGATGATTTCCTGGTAGAGCTCACGCAAATCGGACATCAGGCAAATACCTCCCGCACCAGCCCGACGCCGGCGGCCAGCGCATCGACTTCGGCAATGGTGTTGTAAAGACCGAAGGAGGCGCGCGCCGTCGCGGGTATGCCGTAGCGCTGCATCACCGGCTGGGCGCAGTGGTGTCCGGTGCGAATGGCGATTCCCTCCTGATCGAGAATGGTTCCCACATCGTGAGGATGGATTTCGCCGAAGACGAAGGAGAGCACTCCGGCCTTGCGCTTGGCGGTGCCGATAATGCGAATGCCGGCAATGGCTTCCAGCGCGGCGGTGGCGTGCGCCAGCAGGTGATCTTCGTGCGCGGCAATCCTTTGCAAGCCGATGGCCTGAACATAATCGATCGCCGCGCCTAGCCCGATGGCGCCGGCAATGTTCGGAGTGCCCGCCTCGAATTTGTAAGGCAGCTTGTTGTAGATCGTCTTCTCGAACGTTACCGAGCTGATCATGTCGCCGCCACCCTGATAGGGAGGCATGTCGTCCAGCAAGGCGGCCTTGCCATAAAGGATTCCAATGCCGGTTGGACCGTAGACCTTGTGCCCGGAGAAGGTAAAGAAGTCGCAATCGAGACTCTGTACGTCGACGGGAAGATGGGGCGCGGATTGCGCACCGTCCACCAGCACCGGAACATGGAGGCGGTGCGCCGCTTGAACGATCTGGCGGATAGGATTGATGGTTCCCAAGGCGTTGGAGACGTGGGTAATGGCAACCAGCTTGGTGCGCGGGCTGAGGAGCTGCTCGAAGGCTCCGAAATCGAGCTCGCCGCTCTCCCCGATGGGCGCCACCCGCAGCCGCGCATTCTTTTCATCGCAGATCATCTGCCAGGGCACGATATTCGAGTGATGCTCCATGGCAGAGATCAGGACTTCATCGCCGGCACTCAGGTTGGCCCGGCCATAGGTCTGCGCCACGAGATTGATGCCTTCCGTGGCGCCGCGGACAAAAACGATCTCGCTGGTAGATTCGGCGTGGAGGAAACCTCTCACCCGCTCCCGCGCCTTCTCATACTTCTCCGTCGCCACCTCGGAGAGGTAATGCACGCCACGATGGATGTTGGAGTTTTCGGTTTCGTAATAACGCAAGAGCGCGTCGATAACCGCGCGGGGCTTCTGCGTGGTCGCGGCGTTGTCCAGATAGACCAGCGGCTTGTGCCGCACGCGCTGGGAGAGGATGGGAAAGTCGCGGCGAATCGTCTCGACATCCAACTCGCCTTTTTCAGCGATTGCACCGGGGGAAGAAAGACCGTGGTGGGCACTCATTCTGCAGCCTCCCAATATCCGACTCCGCCGGTTCCGCTGGAAGAAGCGGAGGTCACTGAAAGCGCCACCTGGGCCAGGCAGGTCTGGATCAATTTCTCGATCCGCTCGCGGACCGGTCCCGGCTTCATGCGGTCGAGGCACTCGCTGGCGAAGGCCACCAGCAGCAGCTTGCGCGCGTCCGCCTCGCTGATGCCGCGCGAGCGCAGATAGAAGAGAGCCTCCGCGTCGATCTGGCCGATGGTGGCTCCATGCGTGCATTTCACGTCGTCGGCGTAGATTTCCAACTGCGGCTTGGTGTCGATGCGCGCGTCATCGGAGAGCAGCAGGTTGCGGTTGGTCTGTTTGCTGTCGGTCTTCTGCGCATCCTTCTGAACGATGATGCGGCCATGGAAAACGCCGCTGGAATGTCCGTCAAGGATGCCGTTGTAGAACTGGCGGCTGGCGCAGCGCGGACTGGCATGCTCGACCAACATGTAATTGTCCAAGTGCTGTTTACCGCCTCCGACGAACAGACCGTTGATCAGGCACTCGGCTCCCTCGCCGGCCAGAACCGGATGCACATTGTTGCGCACCAGCGCACCGCCCAGCAACACCGAATGGGAGGCCACGTCGGAGGCTCTTCCCTGCTGGATGCGCAGAGTCGAGACGTTGAAAGAGCGAAGGTTTTCGCGCTCAATCATGGAGTGAGTGGCAACGCTGTGGTCGCCGGCCAGCAGAACGGTAACCGAATTGCAAAAGGCCGCATCCTGGCCGAGCGAAACATAATCTTCAAGAAAGCCGGCGTGGGCGTTCTCCCCGACAACGATGAGATTGCGCGGATGGGTCATGATTGCGCCTGCGGCCGGCACCAGCGAATTTGCTTCCGGAGCGGCGGAGCTAGAGACGAAGAGCAGGCAGATGGGCTCCTCGACCACTATCCCCTTGCGAACGCGAATATAAGCTCCATCCTCGAGAAAAGCAGTATTCAGCGCGGAGAAGGCATCGCGGCCAGAGTCAAAGTAGCGGCCCAACAGCGGCTCAAGCTCTGCCGGATCGCTCTCGATCTTGGCCGCCAAGCTGCCGGCTTCGACGCCATCGGGTAACTGGGCGGTCCGAGAAAGCTCCGGAGCAAATCGCCCATCTACGAAAACCAGCTGCACGCCCGCTCCGGGCACGCGGTAAGGCTCGATTGCCTCAGGCGAGAGCTGGGTCGGGCTTGCCGGGGCAAGACGGAAGCCGGTCTGGGCCAGAGCCGAAACGTTGGTGAAGCGCCAGTCCTCATCGTGCGTGGTGGGAAAGCCAATTTGGCAAAAACGTGCAAATGCGTCGCCACGCAGATTCTTGAGCCAAGGCAGGCGATGCCCTGCAGCGCGGGCCTCAAAGTCGCTGAAGCTCTCCAGGTAATTTTCCGTTAGCGTGGCCAGGCTCACCGTGCTCTCACCTCGCCTCCGCGCGCCGCGGTCTCCATCACTTTGGTCTCCATCGCGCCATAGCCGGTGTCTTCCAACTCCAAAGCCAGCTCAGGACCGCCGGAGCGGACGATCCGGCCCTCCACCAGCACGTCGACGAAGTCGGGAACGATGTAGTCCAGCAGCCGCTGGTAGTGGGTAACCAGGATGATCGCCCGATCGGGGCTGCGCATCGCGTTCACTCCTTGAGCTACGATGCGCAGCGCATCGATATCCAGTCCGGAGTCAGTCTCATCCAAAATCGCAAGCTTGGGTTCCAGCAGGGCCATCTGCAAAATCTCGTTGCGCTTTTTCTCGCCGCCCGAGAATCCCTCGTTCAGCGAGCGGCTCATCAGCTTCTCATCCATCTCCAGGAGCTTGAGCTTCTCCCGATAGAGAGGCAGAAAGTCGATGGCATCGACTTCGTCCTGATGGCGGTAGCGGCGGACGGCGTTCATCGCCGTGCGCAGAAAGTGCGCATTGCCGATGCCGGGAATCTCCACCGGATATTGGAAGGCCATAAACAGCCCTTCGCAGGCTGCTTCTTCCGGTTTCATCGCCAGGAGATCCTTGCCGTTGAAGAGCACTTCCCCCGCGGTGACCTCATAGGTGTCGCGGCGTGCCAGCACCTGGGCCAGCGTGCTTTTGCCGGAGCCATTGGGCCCCATGATGGAGTGCACCTCGCCCGCGTTCACGGTCAAGTTCACGCCCTTCAAAATTTCATGGTTATCCACTTTTGCGTGGAGATTCCGGATTTCCAATAAGCTCATTCCCGTCTCTCTCTTTCCGTTTCGTCTCTGGCTATCGGCGCCCCTTGAGGGCGCACACCGCGGCGTCCGCCGCGGCACGGTGCTAACCGACGCTGCCTTCCAGGCTGATGCTGAGCAGCTTTTGCGCCTCCACGGCAAACTCCATGGGGAGCTCGCGGAAGACCCGCTTGCAAAAGCCATTGACCACCATGGAGACGGCGTCTTCGGCCTTCAGCCCGCGCTGCCGCAGGTAAAACAACTGGTCGTCGCCGATCTTCGATGTCGAAGCCTCATGCTCCATGCGCGCGGTGGAGTTGCGCACGTCGATATAGGGAAAGGTGTGCGCGCCGCATTTGTCACCGATCAGCAGCGAGTCGCACTGCGTATAGTTGCGCGCGCCCGAGGCGCCTTTCAAGATCTTCACCTGGCCGCGGTAGGTGTTTTGCCCGTGTCCGGCGGAGATGCCCTTGACCACAATGGTGCTGCGCGTGTTCTTGCCCAGATGGATCATCTTGGTGCCGGTGTCGGCCTGCTGATAGTTGTTGGTAAGCGCAACGGAGTAGAACTCGCCCACCGAGTTGTCGCCCTGCAGAATGCAACTGGGATACTTCCAGGTGATGGCGGAACCGGTCTCCACCTGGGTCCAGGAGATTTTGGAGTTTGTGCCCAGGCACTTGCCGCGCTTGGTGACGAAGTTGTAGATGCCGCCGCGGCCCTGCTTGTCGCCCGGATACCAGTTCTGCACCGTCGAATACTTGATCTGCGCATTGTCCAGCGCCACCAGTTCAACCACCGCGGCGTGGAGCTGGTTTTCATCGCGCTTGGGCGCGGTGCAACCCTCCAGATAGCTGGCGTAGCCGCCCTCATCGACCACGATGAGCGTGCGCTCGAACTGCCCGGTTTCCGCCGCATTGATGCGGAAATAGGTAGACAGCTCCATAGGACAGCGCACTCCCTTGGGCACATACACGAACGATCCGTCGGTGAAAACGGCGGCGTTCAGCGCGGCAAAAAAGTTGTCGCTGTAGGGCACCACGGAGCCCAGATACTTCTTGATCAACTCCGGATACTTCTGCACCGCTTCGGAGAAGGAGCAGAAGAGAATTCCCATCTTGCCCAGCTTCTCTTTGAAGGTCGTGGCGACGGAAACGCTGTCGAAGACAGCGTCAACGGCAACTCCGGCCAACTGCTTCTGCTCGGCAAGCGGGATTCCAAGCTTCGCATAAGCCTCTAGAATCTCCGGGTCCACCTCGTCCAGACTCTTGAGGCCCTTCTTCTTCTTGGGCGCCGAGTAATAGTAGATGCTTTGATAGTCGATGGGAGGAAAGGAAACTTTGGCCCACTTGGGCTCGCCTTCCGACTTCAGCAGGCTGCTCCAGTGGCGGAAGGCCTTCAGCCTCCACTCCAACATGAAAGCGGGCTCGTTCTTCTTCTCCGAGATCAGGCGAATGATCTCTTCGTTGAGCCCCCTGGGCACGCGCTCCTCTTCCACATCGGTTACGAAACCCCACTTGTACTCCTGCTGCGCGAGATCCTGAATTGTGTCGGTATCAGTGCTCATTGAATTCTCCCGGTAATAAAACCGATAACGGGCGCTCGGCCGCCTCGCTTATCGTCGTCCCGCTTCTCTTGGATGGTGACCACTTGGAGAGGATGCGCCAGATCGGAGAGGGTGACCCGCTCCAGAGCGCTTCCTACCACGCGATTGATGATCCGCTGGTTGTCTTTGATGAGGCAGTACGATTCCAAATCGCAAGCCCCCGGAACGTGAGAACTGCAGGCTGTGAGGGCCAGTGGACCCTCCATGGCGGCAATGATCTCCGCCACCGAGATCTCGTCCGCATTGCGAGCCAGGGTGTATCCACCCTTAACCCCACGATGAGAGGTGAGAAGCACTCCCTGTTGCAGCTTTTTCAAGACTTTGGTGACGGTAGGCAGAGGCAGGCGAGATTCCTGCGACAGCGCGGCGGAGGTATGCAGTTGCTCGACCGGCTTACGCGCGACATGGGTCATGAGAACCAGCGCGTAATCCGTCAATTTGCCCAGCCGGATCATTGATTTCCGCGTCTCCATTCAGTCCCTGCGCAGGAATGGGACTGTTCTGGTCCTATATTAGCAGAGTTTTCCCAGCGGGAGGTCCATCTCTGGTGGAAATGACGAGGGGAAAGCTAGGAGCTTTTCGCTGTAGCCACGCGTCTGCGATTGCGAAGCCCGCGGTGAAGCACCGGATGCGGCCCCGGCACCCCGCCGGACGAGAGGTCCCATCCCGCGTTTCCAGAGCCCTGCCTCTCCGCTGAACGGAGGTGGCGGAAAATGCGATCACGCAATAAAGAGGGCGCCGCTATGCGGGCGCCCCCTTAGAGAACCGTCAGGCATTAACGATCAACGCAGTTTTGTCCTTCGGCGCGGCCTGTCACGAAGGGCGGCGCGCAAATGCATCGCTTGCGCGCTCTTCCGGCCGAGGGCACCCAATCCATCCATTGCTTCTTTTGGGGAACGAGACTCAATATGGCGGTGGATAAGCACCAAGCCGCCCAGACTTGCCAAGAACAATGAGAGAAAAACAAGTACTGCACGGAGCAACATGGGTGAAGAGTAGGCGGACCGCGAGCACTCTGAAATAGCGCTAAAGCGTCAGTAAAGTACTTAGGTTACAGGGGTTATGACTTAGAAATCGTGCAATCTGACCGATAAGTCACATCCGTTTGTCCACCTGCGTACCCAAATGCGGCCACCCGGCTCCAGCGGCTCCAGAGGCTTGCACTTTCGTTCCTACATACAACGCAGAATGCGACTTGTGGTTCCTATTCCTAGAAAACGGGCGGGGGTACGGAGCATCGCCGTTGCGGCAACCGGAACCGAGCCTCTGAACGATTGGAGACGTCATGCTAATCATCCTGATCATCCTGCTGTTGATCTTTCTCTTTGGCGGCTATCGCCTGGGTCCGGGGCTGGGCTACTACGGCGGAGGCGGCATTAGCCTCATCCTGTTGATCATTATCATTCTTCTTCTGTTGCGCGTGATCTGACTCGGGACGGGGCGCCTGGCTCAGGGTGGGCGGGCGTCCCTTTCAAACGGTCAGGATTTCAATTCCGCCGGGACCGGCGACAATGGCCAGCGAAGCCAAGCCCAAAAATAGGCCATGCTCCACGACGCCGGGAATGCTTTTCAACTCCCGCGCGGTAGCGGCGGGGTCGGGAATGCTGCCGAAGCTGCAATCAAAGATGAAGTTCCCTTCGTCGGTCACGTAAGGCCTTCCATCGCTGCCTGAACGCAACTGAGGGTTTGCTTCCATCGCCTGCAACTTACGCCGGACCGGCGCCCGGGCGAAGCGCACCACCTCTACGGGAAGAGGAAAGCGGCCTAACTCGGCAACCTTTTTTTGTTGGTCGGCCACAATTACCAGGCGCTTGGAAGCAGCAGCGACAATCTTCTCGTGCAGCAGGAATCCTCCTCCGCCTTTGATCAATTGCAGGCCGGGAGCGATTTCGTCGGCTCCGTCGATCGTGACATCGATGGCATCCACGTCATCCAGAGTGAGGAGAGGGATGCCGAGCGATTGCGCCAGGGCCTGGCTGTTCTTGGAGGTAGGGATGCCGCGGATCTTCAGTCCGCGGCTCACCTGCTCGCCGATCTGGCGGATGGCCAGAGTCGCGGTGGAACCGGAACCCAGCCCAACGACCATCCCCGGCTGAATATATTCGAGGCTCTTGCGAGCGGCAGCGGCTTTTTCCTCGTCGCGGGTGCTCATGGGTGCTCATTGTAACGTGCCGGCTCCGCGGCCCGGCGCTTGCCAGGCCTGGAAGACCCCGCGGCGAGCGCAGCTCCCCGCCTTTTGCGGCCCTCTCTTTTTTTGGTGCCTGGGCGGCCCTCGCGTTATGCTAGAGCCTGTTCACCCCACGGAAAGCTAGCGGGAGGGAGGACGGCGTTTTGCCGCTCCGGCTCACAGCTTCGCTCAGGCCGGATTTGAAAAATGGCCGCCGCGAGAGAAGCTTTATCGTCCCCTTGCCGCATGCTTCTCCTCCGGTGTACGCCGGTACAATTCGCTCCTTGTCCGCACGCTTGATGCTCGTCGAAACCGCTCGCCCCCTCGCCCTCCGCTTGCCGGCAACGGCGCGTGCTTGTCCGTCATTCTCCATCGTGATCACCAGACCCAATTCATCGCCCACTGTAAAGGAGTTCCATGCCGAACGATTTACGCGATCTACGCGATTTTCTGATGTTGTCGTACGCGGAGTTGGAAGACCTGAATCTGAAGGCCAAAGAGGAGCGTAAGAAGCGCGCTTCGGTGGACAAGGTTCAGGAAGCTCGCCTGAAGTACCTGACGGACGAAAAGCGGATCAAGGCTGTGACCGTCTTCTTCAGCGATTTGGAAGGCCGGCTGCACATGCTGGACTACGACAAGAAGTTCCTGCTGAAGAGCTGGGACAATCTGACCTTCGACGGCTCCTCGATTCGCGGCTTTACCGCGCAGCATGAGAGCGATCTGCGGCTGGCCATGGATTGGAACGCCTTCTACTGGGCGCCTGCGGACTTCTTCGGCGCCGGCAAGGTCCTGGTCTTCGGACAGGTCATCGATAAGAGCGGCAAGCCTTTCTCCGGCGACGTGCGGGGGGTCCTGAAGACCTTCGCCGACGAGCAGTATCGCGAGCACGGCTATACCTTGAACGCCGCCAATGAGATTGAAGGCTTCCTCTTCGCCGGGCCCGACGCCGAGCGGCACTACCACGAAACCGGCAAGTTCGATTACGTCAATACCGGCGGTTACTACCATTCGCTGCCCGGCGACCCGCTGCGCACCTTCATCGACACCACCGCAGAGGTGCAGCGCGCGATGGGCTTTGAAAATGAAAAGGACCATCCGGAGGTCGCGCCCTCGCAGTTTGAGATCAACTATTCCTACGGCGAAGTGGTGGCGGCGGCCGACCAGATCCAACTCTACAAATTCATCTGCCGCGAGGTAGCCACCAAGCTGGGCTATACGGCGAGCTTCTTGCCCAAGCCGGTGGTGGGAGTGAACGGCAGCGGCATGCACACCAATGTCTCGGTGACCAAGGGGGGCAAGAACCTCTTCTGGGATCCGAAGGGCGAAGAGAAGATCAGCCCCATGGCATGGTCGTTCGTGGATCGCCTGCTAACCTCCGCCAACGATATCTGCATCCTGCTGAACCCCAGCGTAAACGCCTACCGCCGCTTGGACCCGCACTTTGAAGCGCCCAACCAGATCAAGGCGTCGGCCATCGACCGCGGCTCGATGGTGCGGGTGCCCCTGGGCAACGAGAAGAGCGCGCGGCTGGAGGTTCGCTCGGTCAGCCCGGATGCGAACCCTTACCTGGTGCTCTATTCCATTTTCCGCACGGGGCTGCAGGGGGAGATCGCCAAGATCCAAAACCTTCGTCAGGCGAAGCGCTTCCTGCCCGATAACATCTATACCGCGCTGGAAGCCTTCCGCAAATCGGAGTGGACCACCAAGCTGCTCGGCGCGGACGTCAAGGCGCGCTACGCCGATCTGAAGCAGGCCTCGGCCGACCGCTGCCCACGCCTTCTGGGAACCTATGTAAAGGCGCCCGAGGTTCAATTTCACCACGAGGTCTACAACCAATATCTCTGGAACCAGTTCTAGGGCTTCGCTACCGTAACAGTTACAAGGTATTTGTTTTCCCCGGCTCCATCTTCCCAGGTCCCACTCGTGGGATCTGGGAAAGAAAACGTCATATTATGCGCGGTGCTCGTCCGCGCTCAAAAAAAAAGCAATTGCATCACGATCGGGAGGGTAGCGCCATTCACTTGCTTGGAATCGACGTCGGCACGGGGGGCTCGCGGGCTTTATTGATCGATGAATCGGGCGCGGTGGTCGCCTCGGCGGTCCACGAACATGAGCCCTTTCGCTCTCCACACGCCGGATGGGCGGAACAGGATCCGCACGACTGGTGGAAGGCTTCGAGCGCCGCCATCGCCCGCTTGCTGCGCGAGTCGGCCATTGCTCCGGAGGAGATCGCCTGCATCGGGCTCACCGGCCAGATGCACGGCGCGGTGCTGCTGGACAAAGAGAACCGGGTGCTGCGCCCGGCGTTGATCTGGGCCGACCAGCGCACCGCCGAGGAGTGCCGCGACCTGAATTCGACCATCGGTCCCGAGCGCCTGGTCGAGTTGACCGCCAACCCCGCGCTCACCAACTTCACCCTCACCAAGCTGCTTTGGGTGCGCAAGCACGAGCCGGAGATCTGGCGGAAGTTCCACAGCTTCGTTTTGCCCAAGGACTACGTTCGTTTTCGGCTCAGCGGGCTGCGAGCCATCGACGTGGCCGATGCTTCGGGCACGCTGTTGCTCGACGTGCAGCACCGCCAGTGGTCGTATGCCATGCTGGAGGCCACCGGCCTGAACCGGGACTGCCTGCCGCAACTCTTCGAGTCGCCGGAGATCGCCGGCCGGATCAGCGAAGCCGCCGCGAAGGAGACAGGGCTGAAGGCGGGCACGCCGATCGTGGCCGGCGCGGGGGACCAGGCTGCCGGCGCGCTGGGCATGGGAATCGCGCGTCCCGGCGACGTCAGCGCGACCATCGGCACCTCGGGGGTGGTCTTTGCCGCAACCGACGCGCCCTTCACCGACCCGCGCGGCCGTCTCCATACCTTCTGCCACGCCATCCCCGGGCGCTGGCACGTGATGGGCGTGACCCAGGCAGCGGGGCTCTCATTGCGCTGGTTCCGCGACAACTTCGGCACGGGCAAGGAACCCATGCCGGCGGGAGATCCTTATGACGCGCTTGCCGCGGAGGCCTCGCGCATCCCCGCCGGCTCGGAGGGCGTTCTCTGGGCGCCGTATCTCATGGGCGAGCGCACCCCTTACCTGGACCCGAATGCGCGCGGCGCCCTGGTAGGTTTGGCCGCGAGCCATGGCCGCGGACACGTGATCCGCGCGATTCTGGAAGGTGTCGCCTTCAGCCTGAAGGACTCGCTCACCATCTTCGGCGAGTTGGGGATTCCGGTTCGTGAAATACGGCTAGGCGGAGGCGGTGCGCGTTCTTCCGTGTGGCGCCAAATTCAAGCCGAAGTCTATGGACAAGCGGTGGAGACGGTAGCCGCCGAAGAAGGGGCGGCTTATGGCGCGGCGCTGCTGGCCGGCGTAGGCGCGGGCTTGTGGCCGACGGTCGAACAGGCCTGCGACGCCGTCGTCCATGTGGCACAGCGGATCGCGCCTGATCCGCAGAACGTGACTACGATGCAGGCGGCTTACGCGAACTATCGCCGCCTCTATCCAGCCTTGCGGCAGATCTTCGCGCCATAGAGCGGATTCAGATAGGTGTGCCCCGGGACAGCTTCGAGAAACCGTCTATGCAGATCCGAATCGCCGAGCCTTCGGACGCCATGGCAGTAGCTCAAGTCCACGTCCGCTCATGGCGGGCTGCCTATGCCTCTCTGCTCCCTGCGGAGTACCTCGCTCAGATGAGGCCGGAAGACCGCGCTGAAAAATATGACTTCGCCGCGGCCGATCCCGGATCGCCGAAAACAATTCTTGCCACCGAAGGTGATACGATTCTCGGCTTTGCCACCACGGCGCCGTCCCGAGATCATGACCTTGCTTCGCATGGCGAGTTGTGTGCTCTTTATGTTGACCCTGATCGCTGGGGCCAAGGCGTCGGCGGCATTCTTCTCGCGGAGGCGCACCGCCGGCTCTTGGATCGGGGATTCTCGCGCGCGCTCCTTTGGATGTTGGCCGGCAACCACCGGGCGGACCGCTTTTACCGCCGCGGCAACTGGCTGGCCGACGGAAACTCTCGCCGCCAGACCGTATGGGGCGTGACCGTGGACGAGATTCGCTACCGACATCCACTCAATGGCTCCTGCGAGAGCAATACCGCACTGTGATTCCCACCGGCGCGTTATTAACCCGGTGCGCGATCAGAGTGCGGAATCGATCGTGAGCCGCCGGAGCGATCCTCCGCGGGGCGGATGCCGATAGACTTGATGGAGATGATTATCCAGGCCCCGCAACTCAGAGGACAGCCCGCACTCGATCGCGTGGCCAGAACCAGCTACGCCTGGCGGGGACGATGCTGATGACTGCTTCGCCCGCCCTGCAAGAGCAAAACCTATCAACCAGCCACATGACACGGCGCAGCTTCCTCGGCTTCTCGGCGGCCGCCGCGGTGGGGGGCCTGGTCGTCTATTCGAGTGAGGGTGAGCGCCACGAGATCGACGTTGTTCATCGCACCATCCATCTCGCCGGCCTACCCGATTCCTTCGCCGGATTCAGGATCGCGCAACTCAGCGATATCCATTTCGAGGAATTCACCGAAGCTTTCTTCCTTGAAGAGGCCGTCCATCGCATCAACACAATTCGCCCGGATTTGGTCGCGTTAACGGGGGACTTTGTCAGCAACGGACCGCTCCCTCCCCGCCTCTCCATTGGCTGGAGCCATCAGTGCGCCAGGATTCTGGACCAGCTTAGCTGCCCTCTGCGATATGCGGTTCTAGGCAATCACGACGTTCTGGTGAATCCGGTCGCTGTCACCGAGGCGCTGGTGTCCAATCACATTCCCGTTCTAAGCAACAGCTATGTGCCGCTGGAACGGGACGGCAGCCGCATTTGGCTCTCCGGACTTGCGGAGGTCCTCTTCCAGCATCCCAGCCTCACGCGCGCTGTACCCGCACGGCGCGATGCTGCGCGTGAACCAGTCATCCTGATGGTGCATGAGCCGGATTACGCCGACCGGGTGGTCGGCCACCAAGTCGCCCTGGTCTTATCGGGCCACACCCACGGCGGCCAGGTCCGCATCCCCTTCATACCGCCCATGTACCTTCCACAGATGGGAACCAAGTATGTGGAAGGGCTTTTTCACCTCCCCGACGCGACGCAGCTCTACGTGAACAGGGGAATCGGCACCGTGGGTGTTCCCTTCCGTTTTCGCTGTCCGCCGGAGATTACGGTGCACACGCTGCAGCCGGCGGGCAGCACGGGCACTCCAGCGGCCGCCAAACTTTAGCCCAGCCCTAGCCGGGAGCTAGCGACCGTGCCTGCGGTGCCGCTGCAGCGCCTTCTGGATGCCTGTCTCCACCAGAGGATTCATGATGGCATGGGCGTCCGGCCCCGGATGCACGCCGTCTCTGCTTAGGCCGGGCTTGTATCCGCCCTGAGCATCTTTGAGCGCCGAGTAGAAGTCCACATACACATATCCCTTGCGGGCGGCGTAGGACTGAATCCACTGGTTTAGCGCAGCGATCTGTGGCGAGGGATCTTTGCCGGGAGCCCACCAGAAGTCCACTGCCGGAGTCACCGAGCAGAGCACCGGCCGAATTCCATTTGCCGTGGCCAAGTCGGCCATGGAGCGCAGATTGTTTTCGGTCTGCTCCGCGGTCATCGGCCCGGTATTTCCGGCAATATCGTTGGTTCCCGCCAGGATCACCACGACTTTCGGATGCAGATCGATCACGTCCTGGCGAAAGCGCACCAGCATCTGCGGCGAGGTCTCTCCGCTGATGCCGCGATTGACGTATGGCTTGCCGGGAAACGCCGTCTTCAGATTCCATCCCTCGGTGATGGAGTCACCCAGAAAGACCACGCGGTTCTCGCCGGCGGCGGGCGCCGGCAGCGCCGCATCAGCCTGCGCAAAGTGTTTCAGATCGCCGAAGTCCACCATCAATTGCTTGTCATGTTTGATCCAATAGGGATCGGTCTTGCGCGCCGCAGCGGCTTCGGCGGCGTTGGCTGGCCTTCTGGGCGCGCGCGCAGCCACGGCGTTCGGTGACGGCGCAGCGTTCTGGGCGACGAGAGCCCCGGGAGCAATCATTCCGGCCAGTGCAAGGCCCGTCCATACAATCCTTGAAGGTCTCATCCAATTCAAAGCAGCTTCTCCCTCACGGCAGTTTTGTTGCGCGGGCAAATTTTATAACTTGCAATGCGGAAGCGTCGAGACCGCCTCTTCGCTCCGAGCCACCGTGCGACCCGCATGGGCCTCACTGGAGCCGGCCAGGGACTTCCCGATCGCCTATCTAGATCCGCAGGTCGAGACCGCCGGGCACAGGAAACCGGGCACGACTCCGAATGTACGGAAATAGGACAATCTCCAGGCGGAGAGCCACAAAAGTTTTCTCTTGCGATTCGCTTTTTGTTCGCTATAATGGCGGCATGTCCGTCACCCGAAGGCAAAAAGAGGTACTCGACTTTATCAGCGGCTTTGTCGAGAACCATGGATACTCTCCCTCTTTTGACGAGATCGCGCGCGGCCTCAGCTTGAAGTCACTGGCGACGGTGCACAAGCACATCACGAATTTGCAGAAGAAGGGCCTGCTGCAGCGCGATCACAACCGCAGCCGCTCCATCGATGTGCTGCCGCCGCGCAATAAGGCGCGGGCGGAGCGTCTTCCCTTGATGGGGCGTATCGCCGCCGGCCTGCCGGTGGAGGCCTCCGAGGTGGCCGAAAGCATCTCCATCGGCGACATTATCGGAAGCCGCGAGGTCTTCGCGCTTCAGGTTCGCGGAGACTCGATGCACGACGAGCATATCTTGGATGGCGATTATGTGCTGGTGGAGCGGACGCGGACCGCACGGCAAGGAGAGATTATTGTGGCTCTGGTGCGCGGCAGCGAAACAACGCTCAAGCGCTATTACATTGAGGGCGACGTGGCCAGGCTCCAGCCTTCCAATGCCGAGATGGCGCCCATCTATGTGCCGCTCTCGGAACTCGCCATTCAGGGCCGGGTTTTAGGGATGCTGCGCAAGTACTCATAGAGCTTTCGCTCCCCGATAGGGTCGACGATCTAAGTTTGAATCCGCAGGTAAATCATGACCACTGCCACTCTCTCGAAGGAAGAACGTGAGGGGCGACTCAGGGAACTGAAAGCCCGCTTTGAGCGACATATGGAGCGGCACAAGGGCTTGGCGTGGGCGGACGTCCAGGCAGCGCTCGTACGGAAGAGACGGGCGCTTTGGTCCCTTCGCGAAATGGAAGGAACTGGCGGCGAGCCGGACGTCATTGGCAAGGACGAGGAGAGCGGCGAATACGTCTTTTGTGATTGCTCGGCGGAAACTCCGCCGGGCCGCAGAAACATCTGCTATGACCGCAAAGGCCAAGAGAAAAGAGAAAAGGAAGGTTTGCATCCGGCCGGCAACATGCTCGATATGGCAGCCGCGATGGGCATCGAGCCGCTAACAGAAGAGCAATACCGGGAACTCCAGAGACTCGGGAGCTTCGACACAAAGACGCAGAGTTGGTTGAAAACGCCGGTTGATATTGCGAAGTTGGGCGGCGCCATCTTTGGCGACCGCCGCTTCGGCCATGTCTTCGTGTATCACAACACCGCGCCCTGCTTTTATCGCGGAAGAGGATTTCGCGGCTTGCTACGGGTCTAAGCTTTCGGTTGACGTGCTATAGCTTTTGATCCCAGCCAACGAATCGCGGGGCGCTTTCTTGTTTGCCCGCAACGGCGACCCGTGAACATCCCCCGACAGCGGATACACGATAGGTCTACCCGGAAGCAAATGCACCATATGCGGGTTTCCCGTTAAAAAAGCCGCATTTCCGCAACCGTGGTGGGGCATAGCAATTGTGAATCCGCTCTAGACGTGGCGGCTGATGCTCTTATCGATCGTGTCCTTCGGCACATAGCCAACGATCTGTTCAGCCACCTTGCCGTCCTTGAAGAGCAGCAGTGCGGGGATACCGCGTATTCCATACCGCATCGGGGTCGCGGAATTGCTATCCACGTCCATCTTGAACACCTTCAGTTTGCCGTTGTACTGGTTAGCCACTTCGGCCACGATGGGAGCCAGCGCGCGGCACGGTCCGCACCATGCTGCCCAGAAATCCACCAGGACAGGTTGCTCGGAACGCAGCACCTCCTGCTCGAAGGTTGCATCACTTACCTCAGACACCGACTCAGCCAACATACCCTCCTCCACCGAAATGCCTCTCCTGGACTTCGCCAGGCCAGCTTGCTGAGAATAGCATTCGGATCACCTGATAGAGATGCTGGGGCAAGCAAAAAGTCGCAGGAGGCATTCTGGGGCGCGGGACGGAGGGAAGCCGGAAGACCGATTCGCCGGCCATGGAAACACCTGCGCACCAAATAAAAGCGCCCGCGACTTTAAGAAGTCGCGAGCGCTAGAGCAGCCCTCCCCCAGAACTGCCCACGTCGTGAAAATAGGGCTTTGGCACCGGGAAGTAAATAGAACTTAGGTAATAATTTAGTAACGGGCTTGGCGTTACCTTCCCCATACGGCGGCTGCTATCCGATTAAATCCAAGCTGGCGCCCTCACCCCAAAGCCGCACCTCGATCAGCTCGACCAGGGCTAGCTGCGTGGTGCGCTCAAGAATGAGCTGTTTCACATGAGTGGGGCTTTCGGCTCCCGTCCACAGCACCAGGACTGCCGGACCGGCCCCGCTTAGAGTAACCGACAAGACGCCTCCGGCGCCCGCCAGAGGCAGCAGTAGGGGCAGAAGCGGACAGAGCTGCAGGCGATAGGGTTGATGAAAGGTGTCTTGGGTCGCCAGGGGCAGCAACTCCGGTCTCCGCAGGGCAAAGGCGGCGGTCAATAGGGCGACATTCTGCAGGTTGCTCACCGCGTCGGCGCGCGAATAGTGCTCAGGCAAAACGGAACGGGAGTGCTCGGTAGCCACCGGCCGATCCGGAAGAACCAGAATAGCCCGCCACTCGGCGGGAGGAGAGATGGAGACACTGGCCAGCCGGCCGGAAGGGGAGCCAGCAACGGCGAAGCCGCCGTACCAGCACGCCGCCACATTGTCGGGATGGCCTTCAAGCGCTGCCGCCACCTCGACGATCCGGCTGGAACTCCACGCCAGACTGCCGAAGTGCGCCGCGAGCGCCACCGCTGCCAAGCGGACGGCCGCCGACGATCCCAGGCCCATGCCCAACGGGATGCCGTTCTTCATCCGCAAAGCCAGCGGAACCGCCGTTCGGTGCTCGGCCGCCAGCACTGAGCGATAGGTCTCGAGGAGCAGATGGTTGTTGAGGTCGCCGCAAATCTCAGGATTTCTGCCCGAGCACTCGATGGAGAAGGTAGCGGCAGCCTCGGCTTCAATCTCAAGAAACAGTTCCAGCGCGAGCGCGAGGGTGTCGAAGCCCGGCCCCAAGTTCGCGGAAGTCGCGGGAAGCTGCAGCCGCACGGTCTTCATGCGGGGACGGCGGCCTCCAGTTCCCTCAGTACGGCCTCGGCATTCGCGTCCAATGAGCGGGTGCCGCGGCGGCGGTGCTCCAGCTCCTTCTCCCAGCCCTCCGTCTCTTCGGCAGTGAGCAGTTGCCCGCGGTGAAAGTCGATGGTGTAGTCGGAATCCTTGAGCATATGACCGGTAAGCACCAGGACGACCGTCTCCGCCGCGAGGACCTTGCCGGCCCGCACCAGCTTTTTCAACCCCGCCAGGGTGACGGCGGAGGCCGGCTCGCAGCCGATGCCCTCTTGGCCAATCTCCGCCTTGGCCAAAGCGATCTCCGTCTCGCTTACCTGTTCGCAGAATCCGCCCGTCTGCTGCACCACCCGCACAGCCTTCTTCCACGAGGCGGGATTGCCGATGCGAATTGCGCTGGCTCGGGTATTGGCTTCCATCGGCTCCATACGCTGCCCGTCAAAATCCCTCAGGCTGTGATAAAGCGGGTTGGCTCCCTCGGCCTGAATCACCGTAATCTTCGGGACGCGGCTGGTCAGCCCCAGATGCTTCATCTCCAGGAAGCCCTTACCCAGCGCGGAGCCATTGGCGAGATTCCCGCCGGGGACGATGACGTGATCGGGAACCTCCCAGCCCAATTCCTCCGCAATCTCGAAGGCGGGGGTCTTCTGGCCCTCCAAGCGGTAGGGATTCATGGAATTCAGCAGGTAGACGGGAGCGCGCCGTACGACTTCAAGCAACACCTGGGCGCAGCCATCAAAATCGGTCTTGAGCTGGCAGGTAAGCGCGCCATAGTCGATCGATTGGGAGAGCTTGGGCCAGGAGATTTTTCCCTCCGGCAGCAGCACCAAACTCTTCATGCGGGCGCGCGCCGCATAGGCAGCCATGGCCGCGGAGGTGTTCCCTGTAGACGCGCAGGCCACCCACTGAAAGCCCATTTCACGCGCTACGGAAAGCGCCGCCGTCATTCCCGTATCCTTGAACGAGCCGGTCGGATTCATTCCCTGATGTTTGGCAAAGAGCCTCTCGAGACCAAGCTCACCGCCCGCGCGGGGCAGGCTGTACAGCGGGGTATTCCCCTCGCGCAGAGTCACGGCCCGTTCGGGATCGCGCAGAATGGGCAGCAGATCGCGGAAGCGCCAAACCCCGCTTTGATCGATGGGCGCCGTTGACCCCAGACGTTCGCGCCAGCGCCAGCGCAGCGCGCTGGGATTCGGCTGGCGGTTGTCAATGGCCGCGACGGAATCACCGGAACCCTCCGGCGAAGCTGTAGTTGAACTCCAGGGATAGACAACTTCGAAGAGGTTCGCACAGTCGGCGCACCGGAAATCGCGCTGCGCTTCCTCGGCGCCCAGCCTGCGGCCGCAGCCGATGCAAAGCAGTTGATGAGATTGCAACTCCATAGCGTAAACCTAGCCTATAGCATTCCGCCGCCCCCGTGCTCTGCAACGAGCCTGTCGGTGCGGCCAGGTGCGGGAGCAGCCAAGGGCGGGCGGATGCGCGGGCTCAATTCTCAAACTCCGTTTCCGGCACCGGGAGCACATCGCTATCTCTCGCCATCCAGACGTAGAGGGTAGGAAGCAGAAAGACACTGATGATCAGCGCAGTGATGAGGCCGCCGACAATGACGATGGCGAAGGGACGCTGCGAATCAGACCCGATGGCATGGGAGGTCGCCGCCGGCAGCAGACCGAGCGTGGCCACCAGCATGGTCATCATGGTGGGGCGAAGACGAAGCACAGCTCCTTCAATCGCGGACTCCTTAACGGAGCGGCCGCCGGCCCGCAATTGATTGATGTACTCCAGCATGATGACGCCGGTCTCGACCGATACGCCGAAGAGGGCCAGGAAGCCCACGCCGGAAGAAACGCTGAAATTGGTACGGGTGACCAGCAGCGCCAGCATGCCGCCGAGGGGAGCCATGGCAACCGTGGCCAGGATGAGCAGCGCCCATTTCGCCGACTTGAACATGGCATACAAGATGATGAAGATGAGCAGCAGAGTAATGGGGATAACCGTGCCCAGCCGCTTGTCGGCGCGCTTCTGGCTTTGGTACTCGCCGGACCAATCGAGGTGGTAGCCGGTAGGGAGCTTGACTTGGGCGCTGACTCTGGCGATGGCTTGCTCGACCGTGCTGCCAAGAGCGCGTCCGCGAACGCTGTACTTTACGGCAACGTAACGCTGGCCAGCTTCGCGATAAATCTCCTCAGCTCCATCCTCCGTCTGCACAGTGGTGAGTTGGGAGAGAGGAACACGCTCGCCGGAGGGAGAGAGCAGCTGGATGTCGCCGATGGCCTCGGCGGTGTCACGGTACGGCTTCTGGTAGCGGACCACCAGGTCGTAGCGGGCCTCGCCCCGCAGCACCTGGCTGACGGCTCCGCCCCCTACGGCGGTCTGGATGGCGTCTTGAATGTCACTGACGTTGATACCATAACGAGCGGCGGCTTGGCGATTGACTAGGTAGTTGAGATTCGGCTGGCCGATGGAGCGGAAGACGCCCAGGTCTTGAACGCCCTGCACCTGGCTCATGACGGCGGCGATCTGGTTGCCTATGCCTTCCAATGTGTTCAAATCGTCGCCGTAGATTTTGACTGCCAGCTCCCCTTTCACGCCGCTGACCGCCTCTTCCACATTGTCAGAAATGGGCTGGGAGAAGTTCCAAATCACGCCGGGTATCTTCTCCAACTGGCGATCCATGGCTCCGATGAGCTCTTGCTTATTTTGGTGGAAGACCGGCCGCCATTTTTTCTTGGGCAGCAGATCGACGAAGTATTCGGTGTTGAAGAAGCCGGTGGCGTCGGTGCCATCGTCGGGGCGGCCCACCTGGCTTACCACGACGGGAACCTCGGGGAAGGATGCAAGGATGCGCCGGGCCCTGTCCGCAATGGCGACAGCGGCAGTAGGGCCGGTGCTGGGAGCAAGCGTGCCGCGCGCCCAGATGGCCCCCTCGTCCAGATGAGGCAGGAACTCCGATCCGATCACGCCGCTAAAGCCGAGAAAGGCGGTCAGCAGCAGAGCACCGATGGCGGCGCCAACGGTGACATAGCGGTGCTCGATGGCCCAGGTGGCGCCGGAGCGATAGTGCGCAGTCAACCATCCCATCACCGGGTTGCGCCACTCCTTCGCGCCATGTCGAAAAAGAAATGTCGCTACGACTGGAGCGATCAGCATGGCGAAGACCAGCGATCCGAGGAGGGCAAAGCTGACCAGCCACGCCATGGGTTTGAAGAGCCTTCCTTCAACCGATTGCAGGGTAAAAATAGGCAGGTAGGCGGTCACGATGATGGCGCGGGCAAAGAAGACCGGACGCTGGACCTCGTGCGCCGCAGTGCGGATCTTGGCTTCGGGGACGTCATCGGTTTTTCGTCCCAAATGGCGAACAATGTTTTCCACCATAATCACCGAGCCATCCACCACCATGCCGAAATCCAGCGCTCCCAGCGAGAGCAGGTTGGCGGGGATATGCGCGGACTGCAAACAGATGGCTGCGAAGAGCAACGCGAAAGGAATGGTGACGGAGACAATGATGGCTCCCCGGATATTGCCGAGGAAGAGAAAGAGGACGATCACCACCAGGATGATTCCCTCGGTGAGATTGTGCAGCACCGTGTGCAGCGTGTAGCTGAGCAAATCGCTGCGGTCGAGAAAGGGGACGATCTTCACTCCCTCAGGGAGGATGTGATCGTTGAGTTCTTTGACCTTGGCGTGAATGCCGGCGAGGGCGGACTGGGAGTCGTCGCCCTTCTGCAGGAACACGATGCCTTCGACAACATCCGGATCGTCGAGAATCTTTCCATCGGCGAGGTGAACGGCCTTGCCGATCTGCCCCAGGCGGATCTTGGGGCCCTGCACCACGTCTGCGATGTCTTGCACTCGGATTGCTGTGCCGTTGGATGTCTTGAGAACCGTCTGCTTGATGTCATCGACGTTGCGGAAGAGGCCCACTTCGCGCACGTTGACCTGCTGCGCGCCCTGCTCGATGAAGCTGCCGCCGGCATTGATGTTGTTGGCGGCGAGTTGCCGCTCCACCTGGCCAATGCTCAGACCGTAGGCAATGAGCTTATTGGGGTCCACACGAACCTGATACTCGCGGGTGATGCCGCCGAAGCTGGAGACATCAACCACTCCGGGGACGGACTTGAATTGCTTTCCCAGCGTCCAGTCCTGGAGCGACTTCAGCTGCATGTTGTCGTAGGCCGGATTGGAGCTGGCCAGGGTGTACCAGTAGATTTGTCCGACGGGGCTCCAGTCGCTGCCGATCTGCGGCTGCAAGCCGGCGGGCAGCGTGACCATGGAAAGGCGCTCGAGGACCTTCTCGCGGTTCCAGTCGTTGACCGAGCTGTCGTCGAAGATCATGGTGATGCTGGAAAGGCCGGCCAGGGAGACGGAGCGCAGATGCTGCATGTGGGGAATGCCGGCCATGGCGATTTCCAACGGGATCGTAACCTGCTGCTCCACCTCCTCGGAGGCGCGTCCCGGCCACTGCGTGATGATCTGAACGTAGTTGTTTGCCACGTCGGGATAGGCCTCGACGGGCAGGTTGTGGAAGGAGATGCCTCCCCAGACAAAAAGCAGAACGGCGACGGTGAGAACGATGAATCGATTGTTGAGGGCAAAATCGACAAGCGCCCGAATCATTGCTGATCCGCCGAGTTCTGCAGCTCGAGGGCATTGGTTACAACCCGGTCGCCGGGCTTGACGCCGGAGGCGACCACCTGCATTCCGCCAGGAAGCATGGCTCCGCTTACCACGCCGACCCGCTGGAACTTGTCTCCTGAGGCGGGAACGTAGACCCAATCGCGATCGTGCAGATGAAGGATGGCGGTAGCGGGGATCGAGACCTGCGCCTGCGGCTTCTTTCCATGAAAGACGGCAGTGGCGAACATGCCGATACGCATGATGCGGTCCGGATTGGGAACCTGAATGCGGACCTTGGCGGTGCGCAGGCTGGGATCGAGGACGGCGTCAATCTCGCTGATGGTTCCGTGCAGCAGGCGATCGGGATAGGCGTTCAGCCGGATGTCGGCAGGTTGGCCGACGTGGACGACAGGCAGATCGTTCTCATAAACGTCGCAGACGATCCAGACTTGGGAGAGATCTGCAATCGTGAAGGCGGTGGAGGTGCCGGCCAACCCGATGCCGGCGGCGGCGCCGTCGGTGACGTTTTGAGCGATGATGACTCCGTTGGCCGGCGCGTAGACTTTGACGACCGCCGACGGATGGTCCTTGTCGATGCCCAGTACGTGGAGCTGTTCTTTCGCAGTGGTCAGGCCGGTTTGCGCGTCCTGTTCAGCGTCGTCGGCAATCTCCATCTGGCTTCGCGCAATCGCCCCTTTGCCATAGAGCAGCTTGGCACGATCATCCTGCGCGCGCGCCAGCCGCTCATCGTTGACGGCCTTGAGATATTGGGCAAAGGCTCCGGAGACGTCGGAGCTCTGGACCTCCATGAGCAACTGCCCCTTGCGCACATAGTCGCCAAGTTGAGCATGGATGGCGACCACGCGGCCGGAGGCCATCGAAATGACGGGAATGGTACGGGAGACGTCGGGGGCCACCGCGCCGGTAACGTCCAGCGTGGAGGTAGTTTCCGCCTGTCTCGCGGTAAAGAGCGGATAACGGCCGGGGCGATCGACGGAAATCAAATTGACGCCGTTACTGATCTCCACCTGGGCGGGGGGAGGAGCCTCGGCGGCATAGTCATGCTTGGCCCCGCTGCAACCGCCCAGCGCGGCCAGCGCGAGCGCCGTACAAATCGCCGCACAAAGCAGCGCGATCCGGCTTCTTGTAAAACGCTCCTCGTCGGGGCACGGACCAACGGGCATCCCTCTGCCAATGCAGTTGCGCGGCACACAAAGTAGCTGGAGCGCGGCCGGCCGCACGCTGTTCAGTAAGACTCTGGACAAGAGTCCGCCTTCCTGTTCGCGGGCCAAGAGAGATGCTGGAGGCAATTCTTCCGCGCCACGCTCGCGGGAATGCTCAGAAATGTCACACACGTTCGTTTCGCCCTCGCGGGGCGGCGATCCTCCTTGACGCTTTCGAGGAAGACCGCGGCGCTGCTGGAACACGCGACCACGGCGCATTAGGCTTTCTACGATGCGCCGGCTGCGGAAGCCGGTGAAGGCCTCAAGGCCAGACCTCAAAAATCCTCCGGCGAGCCTCCCGACGATGGAAGGTCAAGTTGAAGCAAAACTATCTGCTTATAACTTTGAGCGTATCGAGCGCGGTTGAAGCGATGCAACTTATCTTTCGGTTAAGCAGATACTGCTCAAGTTGCAAGGCGGCTCTGAACAATTTGTAATGAAGTCCTAAGATGAGAAGCCTCTTTCGCGATCTGGTGGTGCAGGGCGCGGCGCGGAAATGCCGGCTCATCTAGAATTGTTCGACAGGGGCGCGGCCGGACCACAATCATCCGGCAGATATGCGAATTACTTCTCTCTCATTCCCACGCGATCGCAGATTCCGGCTGGCGATCTCCTCGGTCTTGATCGTCTCGATCGCGCTGCTGGACTCGCACACCAACAGCTCCATGCCGCTGGCTTTCCTTTATCTGTTTCCCATGCTGCTGGCCGGAGGCGCTCTGGGCCGTTGGGGAATCGCCGGGGTGGCGGGCACGTGCGCGATACTGGCGGAATTATTCGACAAGTTTAGCTGGGGACCGCACACCGGCATTCCGCGCGACGCGCTTTACTTTTCCACTTTTTGCTGCGTCGGGCTTTTCGTTCACGAGGTCACGCGCAGCCGCAAAGCCGCAGCGGAGCATATGAGCATCGTGCAGGAGGAGATGGCTGCGCGGCGGGAGGCAGAAGAGCAACTGAAGATATTGGTGGAGAGCAGCCCGGCGGCGATCTTCACCGCGGACTCGGAGAGCCGGATTCTGCTGGCAAACGATGCCGCGCACCGTCTGTTCGGCGTTCCGTCGGGAACGCTCGCTGGGATGCCGGTCCATGATTATCTGCCGTCGCTGATCAACGTGCCGCCCCGGAGCGGCAGCGGCCGCGCCTTTCGGACGGCGATGCAATGCCAGGGACGGCGCGCGGACGGAGAGGTCTTTCAGGCCGACGTATGGTTTTCCACCTATCTCACCAGCGTGGGTCCGCGCCTGGCGGCCATGGTGCTGGACACCTCGGAGGATCTGCGAACCCGGGAGGAGGCCAGCCTGCACCAACTCTCGCTGGGCTCACGCATACTCATGTCGGCGGTTTCGCATGAGATTCGCAACGTATGCGGATCGATCGCGCTGGTTCATGAAAACCTTGCGCGCAGCGGCCAGATTGCCGGGAACAAAGACTTCGAGGCGCTGGGAACGCTGGTGCTGGCGCTGGAGCGGATCGCGGGGATGGATCTGCGGCAGACGGCCGCCCGCGCAGGCGTCACCGATCTGGCTTCGGTACTGGACGAATTGCGGATCGTCATCGAGCCATCGCTGCGCGATGGCGGCGTGAGCGTGCTCTGGCAGACTTCCAACCCGCTGCCGGCAGTGTGGGCTGACCGGCAAAGCCTGCTCCAGGTCTTCCTCAATTTAACCAAGAACAGCGAACGCGCGATGCAGACGAGGAAGACCAGGACGCTGGCCATTTCCGCCCAACCGGAGGGCTTCGGAGCCGTGGTCCGGTTCGCCGATAGCGGCGGCGGGGTTGCCCATCCGGAGTTTCTATTCCACCCCTTCCAGCGCGAGGCGGAATCGACTGGCTTGGGACTCTATCTATCGCGGGCCTTCATGCGCAGCTTTCATGGCGATCTGCGCTATGAGCCGGCGATGGATGGCTCCATTTTTTCTGTTGAGTTGTCGGTGGCGCCTGGGGAGAGCGACGGTGAACGAGATGAGCAATACCAACCCGATACGGATTCTGCTGATAGACGATCACAGCCTGTTCCGGGAGAGCCTAGGCCGGCTGCTGCAAACCGAGCCTGACTTTCAGATCGCGGGAAGCTGCGCTTCGGCGGCGGCGGCGCTTGCCGTCCCCGACCTGGCGACCTTCGATCTCGCGCTGCTGGACTACGATCTGGGCGAAGAAGACGGCACGCGGTTTCTGGTGCAGGCGCCGGAGCAGGGTTTCTCCGGACGCGTGCTGCTGGTGACGGCGGGGATGAACGACGCCGCAATCTTTCGGGCGCTGCATAGCGGGTCGTCGGGAATCTTCCTCAAGCACAGCCCTCCGGGCCGGCTGGTCGAGGCGATTCGAAAGGTGATGCAAGGGGAGATGTGGCTGGACAGCCGCATTGCCCGATCCATGATCGCCGCAGCATCCGCGGTCAGCGACGTCAGGACGGCTCCGCGCGACTTGTCCGCGCGCGAGCGGGCTGTGCTCAAAGGAGTGTTTGAAGGCCTTACGAATAAGGAGATCGGAGCTCAACTGGCGATCTCGGAGAGTTCGGTGAAGGCCGTGTTGCAGCAGCTCTTTGACAAGACCGGAGTCAGGACGCGCAGCCAACTGGTGCGAATCGCATTGGAAAAGCACTCGGAGGACTGGCTGGCGGGCTCGCGCTGATAGAGCGGATTCACGATAGCCGCCTGGCATAGCCCGGGGCACGCACGGCTTCTTTCCCTTACGCACGGAAGAAAAGGCAATAAACCAGAATCGCCAAAACCGTGGTGCTCACCAGCACATACAGCCGGTCTTTCTGGAGGGCAAAGCTCACGATGCAGAAAATCACTCGGGCCACCGGCGTGGCGATCAGCAAAAGGATGCCGAGGCCGATGATGCTTCGGCTATCGAGGGAGCGGATGCCATGGAAGATGGCGCCGGGGTGGGCCAGATAAATCGGCGTACCGTGGAATTGCCGGTAGTCGGGCGCGATTCCATTTGCCCCCGCGAGATAGAAGAGCCAACCCACGAAGACAACGCAGGCCGCGATGGTGACGCCGACGCGCAACATGTGGCCAACAGCAATGTCCATCCTTTGATCGGCGTCTGAACTCATCGGCTCACAGCCTCCCCGTGGCGCCGCTAAAGATCATCTCAATCCCCAGGGTGACGATGACGGCGGCAAACGCCAGGCGCAGCACACTGACGCGAATTTTGACCAGCATGCGCGAGCCGGCGAGAGAGCCCAGCAACACGCCCAACATCACGGGAGCGGCGAGTCCGGGAGCGATGTAGCCGCGGGCCAAATAGACGCCTGCGCTGGCCGCCGCCGTAACCCCGATCATGAAGTTGCTGGTGGTGGTGGAGACCTTGAAGGGGAGGCCCATCGCTTGATCCATGGCCAGAACCTTGACTGCGCCGGAGCCGATGCCCAGCAGGCCGGAGAGAATTCCAGCCAGAACCATGATGCCGAAGCCGGCAGGAACCCGCTCGGCGACATAGTCGGCGGGTCCCTCCGCGGCGGGATAGTCGCCATTGAGCTTGAGCTTGATCGCCAACTGGCTGGGTTTGCGGCCGCGGTGCGACGGCTTCTCCCAAAACGAAGCCCAGGCAGAGTAGAGCAGCACGATGCCGAAGACGATGGCGATGGCGTGGGTAGAGACCTTGGCGGTGAGATAGGCTCCCACGAGCGCGCCGAGCGTGGTCGCCACTTCCAGGAACATCCCGATGCGCACGTTGGAAAAGCCTTCGCGGACATAGGCGGCGGCGGCTCCCGAGGAGGTCGCGATTACGGAGACGAGCGAGGCGCCGATGGCGTAGCGAATGTCCACGTGAAAGAGCAGCGCCAAAACCGGCACAATCACCACTCCACCGCCCAGCCCGGTCAGCGCTCCGAGGAGTCCGGCGACAAGCGAGGTGAGCGCGACCAGCAGCGTGAATGGAATTAGCCCCACTTGGACCCTCTCACCTCGACCCTCTCACCTCCGTTGGATTTTCTCATAGGCAAATGAAGGGGACGCGAGCCTGCGCGCAGAGCGCTGCGCAGGCATGCGCTCCCCCGGCATAAAAGGAAAGCGAATTGCGAACGCGAAAGCAAATATATCCGAGCGGGCCAACCGAAACAGGAAAAGATGTATCTCACACGTCCGATTACCCCCGGGACAGGCCGGTGGATGACGGAAGCCGGCACCCGCAAACGGAGGGCTGCCGTTTGGCAAAGCCATCCGTGCCGGGAAAGATGAAGGCGGAATCAACCCAAAACAAACGCAGCCAGCACGAAAAGCAGTGATGGCATAACAGGGACTCACCCCCATTCCACAACTCCGGGTTCCAACGCCGGGACCCGGGCGCTCGAAGGGTGGATCCTCCACAGGCAACGAACGAAGCGGAAGGATCTTATGAGCTTTCTTTCAGGAATTGGCGATCTACTCAAGCAGTACACCGGCAACAGCGCGAACCCAGCGAACGTGGAACAGCACTTCGATCAGGTTGCGCAATCGGTTCCCAGTTCATCGCTGGCCAGCGGGCTGGCCGATGCCTTGCGCTCCGGGCAGGCCGGCTCCTTTTCGCAGGCGGCAAGCCGGCTATTTTCCAGCGCCAACGGCGAGCAACAGGCCGGAATGTTAAGCACTTTACTCTCCTCGGTGGGACCGGAGGTCCTCTCAAAATTCACCCAAAATAACCCCAATTCACCGTTGGCGTCGCTGCTCAACGCGGGCCAAACGGCAGTGACCCCGCAGCAGGCTGCGAGCGTTCCGGCCGCCGATGTAGCCGCACTGGCGCAACATGCGCACGATGCCGATCCGTCGATCGTCGACCGCATGAGCTCGATCTACGCGCAACATCCGACACTGGTGAAGGCGCTGGGCGCGGCGGTGATGACGATCGCAGTGAAGAAAATCGCCGAGAGGCACAGCATCTAAGTCAGATTTCCTGTAGCTGTGCACCCACGAACCCGACGAGGCGCGGCTTTTCTCGATGAAAAGCCGCGCTTGCTGCAGCTCCCCCGATATACCCCTGTAGGAAATCCACCATAGCGCGGAATCGACATTCGCTCCGCTCCGCTCTCTCCGGCTGTTGGAAAAGACGTGGAAGAGATGGCTGGCCGCGGCGAAGGCTTGAGGAACGGTTTCCACGACCTGACCGGCGTCGACGACGCAAAGATGATAGTCGGGGACTAAGGACAGCTTGCGCGTTCCTTGGGCGGGAGCGTTCTGCGGAACCAGGGTTCCGGTGGCGGCGATAGCCATGGTGCAGCCGGAGAGCAGGCCGTCGAGACCATCCAGTTGTGAAGGGGAAAACTCATCGGCATCCGGTATCCGGCTCGGCAGCAAAGGGGGGCGGAAGAATAGAAGCGCTTTCACGCCCGAGCGCGCAGAAGAACGCTGCCGGCAAGCGAAGCCAGAGCGCCAGGCCCGCGGGTCTCGACGCGGGATCGGGAGCTTCCCCCAGTAGACGCGTCCATGGCGGGTATTCTTAGGCTATGACCACCTGGGTGCTGTTTGCCGGACCTCCTGGCGTAGGCAAGAGCACACTTGCACGCGCGCTGGAGAAGCGGCTCAACGATACCTTGGCGGAAGACAGGGCCGTGACGCTGGACAAGGACGTTGTGCGAGACACGCTATTCCCGGGCGAGCTCACCGATTACACGCAGCAGCAGGATGACCTCTGCATGTGGGCGATCCTGGAAGCAGCGGCATATCTCACGGCGCACGCGAGCGCAGCCTTCGTGTTTCTCGATGGGAGAACATTTTCCCATGGCGTGCAGATCGAGCGGGCCATCGCGGCGGCGGAGCAAGCCGGCGCAAGGTGGCGGATTGTCCGTGTAACCTGTCCGGACGAGGTTGTCGAAGCCCGCTTTGCGGCGGAGCAGAGCGGAAGCGTGCCGGGCCGTCGTGCGCATCCCGCGCAAAACCGCGACATCGAGCTTTATCGAAAAATAAAGCGGGAGTTTGAACCGATTCGCTATCCCAAGCTCGACGTCGACTCCGCTCATCCGGTGGAGAGAAACCTGGAGATCGTTCTCCGCTATCTGGAACAGTAGGTTGGAGGTGGTGTGTTGCTTGCAGCCTCCTCAGGGCTATTTTTAAGGTGCTCCCTAAGCGGCTGAAACCGAATCAGGCATAGGTATACCGGCTCGGCTTTGGGGAAACGGGTTCTTCCTCTGCCTCGGGATACACCTATCGTGAATCCGCTTAGTGCGGATTCACGATTGCTATGCCCCACCATGATTCGAGAGGTGCGGCTTTTCTTGACGGAAAAGCCGCGTATGGTTCCTCTGCCTCGGGATACACCTATCGTGAATCCGCTTAGCGCCCGCGAGCAACGGGAGCGGGACGACCCATGAACTTATCCGCCCAGGCAATGAACGGCTTCACGTTCTGGGCGTCGGTGTGCCCCTGATGGGCTTGCCGCCACGCAATCTGCCCATCCAGCAATCCTTGGTTGACTGGAGGCATGGGCACGGTGTGGTAATCGCCGGTAACGCCTAAATCCTTGGCCCCCAGAAGGGTCCAAACCGGTTGCGCGGCCACGGTCGCCATCCAGCTCCCTCTTTGGTCAAGCCAATTGGCATCCCCCAGGGATGGAACGCCGTAGCTGATAAAGGTGAGGCGCGGAGCACACAGGGCGATGAGGTCGTTGGAGTCCACAGGGAGATCGCCTGGGTTCTTGGGACCGAAACTGGCTTGTACAGCTCCATACTTGATGAAGTTACCCACCATCCAGTGATACTCGCCGGTATTCGTGAGGTTATCGAGAGACTCGCCGAAATTCCGGCGGCTAGGCTTGGCTCCGCCTTCTCCAGAGGAGCCGATCAGTCCCATATAGAAGCGCTGATCGAACGCCAGGGTCACGAGCGCCGCCTTGCCGTAGCGGGAGACACCTTCGATGCCCACGTGCTTGGCGTCGACGGCGGGATCGGTCTCAAGATAATCCAGACCGCGGCCGGCTCCCCATGCCCAGGCACGGAGCGCGCCCCAATCATCAGGCTTGCGGGCCTGCCCCTTATTGACGAGTCCGATGATGCCGCGCGTGAGCCCGGCGCCATTATCGGCCTGGATGCTGGACGGATTGATGCGCGCGAATCCCCAGCCGGCGGCGATCAGCTGCTGGATGGCGGGAGGATCAGGGCGAGGCTGCCCGGGAGCCGGCGCCGGTCCGCCGAAGGGGTTGGCTCTGGCCGCCGGTTGCGCCGGCTCATAAGCCGGATACTGGTCGAGAATGCCTTTGATCTCCGGATCGCTTTTCTCCAATAGCGCGCGCAGGGCGTCGTTGATCTGCTGGAGCTGATCCGGATTGGGCTGCGCAGGGGCGGGAAGAGTCGCCGCCCCAAACATCATCAATAGAGGAACGGGCCCTTTGGCATTCTCCGGCGTTACGACAACCATCTGGATATTCACATCGATCAACGGATAGCGGGAGTTATCGACATGTCCCACCAGGCGCTTGGCGATTACCGGTATAAAACCAACGCGCTCATGATCGACGACCTCGACTGTCCAGGTAACCTTAGGGACGTCCTTGGGAACGAAACCATACATGGAGCGCGACAGATCGTCGACAAGCTGGGGGCGGCGCTGCTTCCACCACATGGCGGCGGTGTTCACTTTTTTGCCGTCGTCCATGGTGAGGGCATCGGGAAGATTGGGGTAGGGATTGGCTTTCGACTCGTCATAGTTGGCGGGGTTGGGAAGGTTTGGGTAGCCGCTGGGGCCTGGACGAATGGTCTTGATGCCAAGCTGATCCATCATGTTCTGATGATCCTGCTCAGAGGTCCAGTTGACGGCGGGGGGAGGCAGCTTTTTTTGTGTTTCGTTGCCGAACTGGGCGAGAAGGGGGCTGGCGCTCGAAGCAAGAACCAAGCCGGCGGTCAAGACGCATGTCGATCGCAATGAGTTCCACATTTTAAGTAGTACGTCCTCCCAAATCAGAGATGCGCACCTTCATTGAGCGCGCTAGCGTGCAAAGAGCTTGAGGTTGACGGCCGCCGCGATCTTCTTATAGCCCGCGCTGTTCGGATGCAGATGATCTCCACTGTCGAAGGTGGGATCGAGTTTGTCGGGGCTGTGCGGATCGCTCACTACCTGATTGAAGTCCATGACGGCGTCGAATTCGCCGCTGGTCCGTATCCAGGCGTTGACTTTCTTGACTTCGGCTTCCGTCAGGGGGCTGTCATAGAATGATCCGCCGAATGGGGTGATGGTGGCTCCATAGATGAGCAGCCCACGGGTGTGAGCGCGAACGATGAACTGGTGGTAGGCCTGAATGATTTGATCGGCGACACCGGGCGGAGCGGGAGCGCCCGAGGATGCGGATGCGGCGTGAGGAGGCCGGAAGCGGGAGCCCCCGATATCATTCACACCCTCAAAGACGATTACCCAGCGCACGCCGGGCTGCGTGATCACGTCGCGATCATAGCGGGAGAGCGCGGTGGGGCCTAGCCCACCATGAATAATGGTGTTGCCGCCAAGGCCCTGATTGAGCACGCTGATGCCGGCGTCTTTCTTCTTCGCCCCAAGGTCGCGCGCCAGATAGTCGGTCCAACGAGTGTTTTGGTTGGTGATGGAAGCGTGACCGTCGGTGATGGAATCACCCAAGATGACGATGGAAGCCGCATCTTTTGCGGCCTCAACGTCGATGCCGTCGAGCACGTACCAGTGCTCCGTTGTTACCGGATCGGCCAGCGTGGCCTTGGTTACCTGGTCTCCCACGGCGAGATAGGAGGTTTCGCGCGAGCCGGGGTGTCCGGTGATTCCCTTGGGCATCCGGTCGACATGGAAGGTGACGGCCAGATCGGAGAGCGGCGCTACGGTGAAATGGATGGGATCGGAGAGCATGAAGGCGCCGGGAGGAATGGTGATGGAGGGGCTGCCGCCAAAACTCAATGCCTGATCAGTGTCGGTGCGGATTGCGCCCGGCCCTGCGGGCAGAGCGATGTGGATCGAGGTAAGGGTAAGAGGAGTGAGGCCGAACTCATTGGAAAACTTGAAGCGAAGCTGGTCACCGCCGATGGTGAGGTGAACGATCTGCCGCAAAGTGTTGCCGGCAAGACCCGGTGCGGGCGGCCGATTCCGCGGCTCGACCAACTGAGGAGAGCAGGCCCATGAGCCAACCCAGTGTGGGCCGGGAACCGTCTTCGCTTTGGCCGCGCAAGGCAGCGACGCGGCGGCGAAAGCCGCTGCCAAGCCGAGAGAGATAAAAAAGCTGCGAAAAGACATGATGACTGACCCTTCCCCCAACGATTGGCAGCTTGTTTGTTTGCGGCACCAACTATAGCACGATGGCTCCAGGAATTGCAGATCGTGTGTCTGCATCCTCTCTAAGACACTCGCGCAAGTCTGGTGACAGAAAAGAGAAGCAACCGCAGATTCCCTGCGGAAGCGGCAGAAAGAAAGATAACCACGGACTTCCCTGCCGGGAATGCGCTATTGGACGTCGACGGTGTGATCCCCTTCATAGTGCATGATGTGGAAGTAGGCCTCCCATCCGCTCCATAACGCCGGCGCCGGGAGGTGGGTCAGTGGATCGTCAAGATAGTTGAGAAAGACTTGGACGATTTGATGGGTCCGGTAGACGCCGGTTAGCCAGTCGCCGCGGTACCAGTTCTTCCACTTGCCATATTCCGCCGCGGCCTGCGCTTGCTGCACTTGGTCGAGGGCGGCCAAAGCCTGTTCCGCTTCATGGTGGGCTTGGGCGGTCTGCCCCTTTCCGGCATCCTGGACAGCTTTGGAAATGAGGAAGAGCGTGCGATTGCTTTCCCTGTTGATGGCTATCATCGTGAGCACTTGGGTTTGATAGTAGGAGCGGCGCGAAGGATTGACCAGAGGCTCGGCAGCCATAGCATCGCGCCATACCTTGTCCCAACGAGGCTGCGCGCCGCCGCACTGCAGAATCTCACGGGCGGCGGTCTGCTGCAGCCAGTTGCTTCGCCCCCCTTGCAGGCCAAAGGGCCGATTCGCGATACGGGGCGGAGTCCATTTTGGGGACTGGCTGGGAATGGAATAAATTGGCGACGCAATCATGTAGTCCAGCAACATGCGGCGAACTTCCGTGTGGTAGAGCTGATCGCCATATTCGTGGATAGGCGTACCGACGTGCGCCGGAGCCTGAAAATATTCTTCATATACCTTCGCGACACGGGGAGCCGCTCTTTTGCCAAACTCCCGGGAAGCCCACTGTTGGTAGTATTCGTCGCTAGCGGCGACGCCTTGTGGGGGAAGGCCTCCCCAGGCCACATCCATAACGGCCTTTGCCGTCATGGCTACCGGCCGGATGTCGCTGGTATTCAACAACAGATACTGCGTAGCTCCGGCCTTGATATACCGGCCTAACTCCGAATAAATGCGCTGGACCGGAACCATCTCCGTGAGCTGGTTAGCCCGGCCATTCATCATCGCGACATGGTAGTAAGCGCCTTGGCCGGCGGCGACCTCGCCTTTGTCCTGCAGGTAACCGTATCCGGTATCGGCCCAGACGCGGGTAACTTCAGGAGGAATGGTCAGGTCTCCCTGACGATCCAGGCGCGCGCCTTCCTGCCACAGGTCGGTGACAAAGTGAGCATCGGGGTGGACGGCGCGAACGATGCTCATCTGATCGGTGATGGCCTTGCTGATGAGATGGCCAAGGGCTTTGTCGTTGCCGCGGACACGGGGATCCAGAGCCGCATAGCTCTCATCCGACAAGCCGCGCAGCCCCACCGCCCAGAGTATCTCCTGGTGCGGATCGTAGGAATGCACCGCGTTTTTCCAGGCCCGCTCCAGGATTTCAGGATGGGTGGTGAAGTTATACGGGACGTTTTCAGGCCAGCGCGCAACGTTGACGCCGAGAGGGATCGCGTGGTGCTGGGTGAGAATCAATCCCCGCTCGCCGGCCAGCTTGACCTGCGGATCGGTGGGAAAGATCCAGGTTCCGGGCACGACCATATTCCCTTTGAGCCGGAGGATGGTTTCGTAGATTTTGTTCCACACCGCGAGCGAGATGCCGGTTTTATCGGTCTTCTCGCCGGGAGCCCATCCGGTGAGCAGATCCTCATCATTGATGAAGAAGCCCCGGTACTTGAAGACGGGAGGGTGGAAATTTTTCTGCAGTGAAGCAGGCAGCGCAATGGCGGCGCGGCGGAGCGGCTGCTTATCGGTCCAGTAGTACATGGGATCGACGCCCAGATAGTCTTGCGAGAACTGGTAAATGGCATAGATGGTTCCGCGCACGCCGGGTCCGGCGAGCACGACGGCCTTGGTCCGGCGATTGGCTCCCCAGTTGGCGGCGCGGACGGAGATGGAGAAGGATTCCGGCGCGGTGAGACCTGGCGGACGAAGCGAGGGGGGGAGCTCATTCGTCTCGCCGATCATGATGGTGACCGGCGAGGCATCTTGCGGCCGGGTAACGATCCGGGGCCGCGAGCCCAGAACCTTGGCAAGATCGTCGGCAAGGTCTTCGGCAGCCTTCCGAATAGGCAGCGGCTCGCCGGCGCTTTCAAGAATCGTCACGCCCGGCTGGAGCGTGACCACCGGCGCGTTGCCGTTCCGCGGCATGGCGGTCGTATCGCGTCGCGCGGGCTCTGGCGGCCGGGCCTGCGAAAGGGCGGGCGCGGCGCACAGGCCGGCGCACAGGCCAAGCAGGACGATTGAAGTGAAGCATTCTGCGATAATCCACGAGGCGCGCGAACGATCTTTTCTCATCGGTTCCTCAATTTTTTCCGGAACACCTCTGGCGGAACCCGCTCTTGATGGTCCTGGGATGCTTCATCAACCATTCGCGCTTTCGCTTCGGCTCGCGCCATTAGCGAAGCCCCTCGCAGTACAAGCACACTCCAGGGGACTATTGTTTGTGGTACCAATCATATAGCTCTCGCACAGGTTGGGCTTGGCAAGACAAGCGCTCGCGGCGTAGCAATGGGGCTTGCACGCCCCTCCGCGCAGGCGTAGGTTCCTTGCGTCCGGCGCCGCCACAGGAGAAGAAATGACTCGTTGGAAGTTTCTGGCCGTATTCGCGATTGCCGCCGCGTTCTGCGCCGCCCCGCTGCGCTCGTATGCCCTGGGTGAGCCGCAGTATGTCGTCAACAATCCTGCGCCAGCAAGCTTTCCCTTGGTTGACCATGGGTCCGCGGCTCCGCTGCTGGTAAGTGATAGCGATTGGGCGGGAGTGATCCGTGCCACGGGAGATCTTAGCCATGACATTGAGCGTGTGAGCGGCGTACAACCGGCGATTCTGCATCGCAGCGCGCACCTGCACGAACGGCATGCAGTCATTATCGGAACGATCGGCAAGAGCGCGCTGATCGACGAAATGATCCGCCGGCACAAGCTGGATGTGACGGGAATCGCGGGCCACTGGGAGTCTGCGGTGACCACGATTGTGGACCATCCAATGCGGGGCGTGAGCCGGGCATTGGTCATCGCCGGAGCCGATAAGCGCGGCACGATCTACGGTATCTACGACATCTCCGAGCAGATTGGCGTCTCCCCCTGGTACTGGTGGGCCGATGTTCGCATTTCCCATCACGATGAGATCTTTGTCGAGACGGGGAGGCACATTCAGCCGGTTCCGGCGGTCAAGTATCGCGGTATCTTCCTCAACGACGAGGCGCCGGCGCTCACCGGCTGGGTCAACGAGAAGTTTGGCGGATACAACCACAACTTCTATGTTCACGTCTTTGAATTGCTGCTGCGCCTGAAGGCGAACTTTCTGTGGCCGGCGATGTGGAACAGCGCTTTTGCCGCCGACGATCCGCTGAACGCGAAGCTGGCCGATGAGTATGGCATCGTGATGGGAACCTCGCATGAGGAGCCGATGATGCGGGCGGAAAAGGAGTGGAAACCGAGCGACGGTCCCTGGAACTACGTAACCAATTCGAAACGCATCGACCAGTTCTGGCGCGAAGGAATGGAACGCAACAAGAATTATGATCAGGTCGTCACGCTGGGAATGCGCGGGGAGAACGACACGCCGATGTCAGGCTCCGCGAGTACGGCGCTGCTGGAGAAGATCATCGCCGAACAGCGCCAGATCCTGAAGGAGACGGTCAATCCCGATCTAAGTAAAGTGCCGCAGTTATGGGCTCTGTACAAAGAAGTGCAGACCTATTACGAGAAGGGCATGCGGGTGCCCGACGACGTGACGCTGCTGTGGTCGGACGATAACTGGGGAGATCTGCGCCGGCTGCCCACTCCTGCCGAACGCAAGCGACCGGGAGGCGCCGGCATCTATTACCACTTCGACTATGTGGGAGGGCCGCGGTCCTACAAGTGGCTGAACACGAACCCCATCCCCAAAGTCCAGGAGCAGATGAATCTGGCGCTGCATTACGGCGCGGACCGGCTCTGGGTGGTGAATGTGGGTGACCTGAAACCGATGGAGTTTCCCATTGAGTTCTTCCTCAGCATGGCACGCACTCCCGACCGCTGGGGTCCGGATCACCTGGATGAGTTCACGCGCTTGTGGGCAACGCGGGAGTTCGGCCCCGAGCATGCGGCGGAGATAGCCTCCGCGATGGAAGAATATACTCGCTACAATGGGCGCCGGAAGCCGGAGCTGATCACTCCCACAACGTTCAGCCTGACCAGCTATGGGGAAGCCGATCGCGTGCAGCGGGAGTGGAGCTCGCTGGCGGCGCGCGTGGACAAGCTGGCCGGCGAACTGCCGGAGGACGAGCGCGCATCTTACTTTGAACTGGTGCAGTATCCAGTGGATGCCTGCGCGAACCTTACGGAGATGTATATCGCAGCCGGCCGCAACCATTTATATGCAGACCAGGGGCGGGCCAGCGCCAACCAGTATGCGGAGGAGACCCGCGCGCGCTTTGCTAAGGATGCTGAGCTCAGCGACTATTACAACCATAAGCTGCTGAACGGCCAGTGGGATCACATGATGGACCAAACACACATCGGATATGTGGGCTGGCATGATCCAACGCTGAATGTGATGCCGGCGGTCAGCCTGGTGCAGCCGGCGGAGAACTCCACCATTGGCGTGGCTCCCGAAGGCGGGTTTGGCTTTCGGCCGTCGCTGGGCCAGTTTGACTCGGTAGCGCAACAGAGCCGCACGCTTACCCTGTTCAACAGCGGAGCGGCGCCGGTGAACTTCCAGCTAACAACAAGCGCTCCATGGATCATCGTCAGCCAGCATTCAGGAGTAGTCGGCAAGCAGGATCTGCCGCTGAAGGTACACATCGACTGGGCCTCCGCTCCCGCAGGCGTGGCTCACGGAACGATTACGGTAACGCAGAAGGACGCCCAACCCCTCCGCGTGCAGCTTGAAACCCGGCGGCTGGCCGGGGTAACGCGAGAGAATGCCCAGGGCTTTGTGGAGAGCGATGGCTACGTGGCGATCGAAGCGGCGGACACGAGCGGCCGCACCGCGGACCCCGCGGCGCAATGGAAAGAACTGCCGGGCTTTGGCGAGACCCGCTCCGGAATGACTGTCTTTCCGGTGACGGCGGCCAGCGACACAAACTCCGGCGCCGGACTAGACTATCGCATGTATCTCTACGATTCGGGCGCGTTCAACCTGGAGGCTGTGCTGGCCCCGACGCTCAACTTCGTTCCCGGCCGTGGGCTACGCTTTGCCGTCTCGGTCGACGATGGGCCGCGAACGGTGGTGGACGCGCTCAAGTACAACACGCAGAGAGACTGGGCACAGGCGGTCAGCGACGGAGTGAAGAAGGTGGGCATCCCGTTGACGATTGAGTCTCCCGGCTATCACACGCTGAAGATCTGGATGGTCGATCCGGGCGTGGTGCTGGAGCGGATCGTGCTGAGCCATGGCCGCATCGCTCCCAGCTATCTTGGGCCACCGGAGAGCTTCCGCGGGGGCGCGGCGGTAGATCAGGCGGGGAAAGAACTTCCTTCCCACCTTCCACCCAACAAGGAGAATGCGCCCAGGGGCTGACGCTCGCGATTTGTTGTTACACCTTTCGGCACGACGAACGCCGGGCCCCGATACAAAGCTTCCTTCTTGAGAAGCTGCTGGAGTGAGAAAGTGACGAAGGTAGAGATCGGGGTTTCTCGATGACGCGATCCACATTTGACGGCGGAAGAAAGAAGCGCGGGATCACGCGCGTAGATCTGGCTTATGCGGAACCAGCTTCCAGCGAGAATGTCCGCAATGCCAACCGCGACATGCTGCTGGAGATTATTCGTTCCCGGCAGCCTATTTCGCGCGCAGATCTGGCTCGTAGTTCGGGCCTGCGCCCGAGCACGGTTTCGGCGATCGTCGAGCAGTTGATCGACGAGCGGTGGGTGACGGAAGGCACCGTCGCCAGGACGCCACGCGGACGCCGGCCGACGATGCTGACAATGAACGACGAGCTGGTGATCCTAGTGGCCGATTTGCGTCCGGGGCACGCCATTCTGGCCGTCGTCGATTTGAATGGCAGATTCCATGCCCGGGAATCGATTCTCTTGCCGGTCGATGCCGAGCGCGCTTCGATTAAGATGGCGGTGGCCATGCAGGCAATGCGGGAGCGCCATCCTGAGAAGACGTTTGAGGGAGTGGGGGTCAGCGTTCCGGGACGCGTGGACCCGGAGACGCAGCGCATCCTGCTGGCTCCCAACCTGCACTGGAGTAACTTCGACCTGAAGAAGACCCTGGCCGACCATCTGGATCTGCAGGTGCAGATGGACAACGATGCCAACGCATGCCTGGTCTCCGAACTGTGGTTCGGGCACATGAACGGCATTCGCAACGCGGTGCTGGTGGCCATTTCGGAGGGGCTGGGGTCGGCGATTCTGGCCGACGGACAGATTCTGGTGGGCCGCAGCGGAATGGCTGGGGAGTTCGGACACATTCCCATCGATCCCGAGGGGCCAGTGTGCGGTTGTGGACAGAGGGGTTGCTGGGAGATGTTCGCCTCCAGCACGGCGGCACTTCGTTATCATGCGGAGCTGAATCCGAAGATGCCCGCCGCCCATATTGAGGATCTTCTGAAGCTTGCTGAGGAAGGCGATGCGCAGGCGCTCTCCGCTTTTGAGCGGCAGGCGAAGGCGCTGGGCCGGGGGTTGCGTCTGGTGACTGCCGCACTCTCGCCCGAGATGATCATCGTGATCGGCGACATCACGGCGTTGTGGGAAAGACTTGCGCCGATTGTGGAGAAGGAGGTCGCGAACCTGATGCTGGCCGGCCCGGCTCCGCGGATTTTCGCCGCCTCCGACGGAGAGCTGGCGCGGCTGCGCGGAGCAGCGGCGCTGGTGCTGCAGCGGCACACGGGGCATCCGCGATCCGGCCGCGCAGAACAAATCCGTGCGGGCAATGGCGAATCGAAGTGGAAGCAGGAGGGGGAGGCTCTCCCCTCCGCCGCTGAATAGGCGCCGACCCCGGTTGGCTCACGCAGGACCGGCTGACCAAAATGCGGCTGACCAGGAAACAGTAGTGATCGCCGGAGGCCGACAGGCCTGGATTGAAACCCAAACGGCCTTTCTTGATGGTCCGGCGAGGGCAAGCAGACTGATCGCGGCGCCCGACTCGTACCGAAGCGCACGGTTTGGATCTACCTGTGCCGCGCGTTGCGCGGGCAAAGAGCAGGCGGCCAGCGCAACCACGCACAGGGCGGCTTCAACACAAAGATAGGTAAAGGGATCATAGGGCGCCACACCGTAGAACTGGCCGCGCAGCAACGGCGTAAGAAGAAGCGAGCACAGCAGCCCCAATGCGATGCCAATCGCGGTTATGCGCAGTCCATGCCGGAGCACCAGGTCGAAGACGCCGCGGCGCGTAGCACCGAGCGCAACACGGATGCCGATCTCATGCAGTCGCTGACGCGTGGTGTAGGCGATCACGCCATAGATGCCGATGGCCGCCAGAGCGAGCCCGATAGCGCCGAAGAGCCCCACAAAGGTTCCAGCAATACGCGTGCCGGTGCTGGCAGTTTGAATGGCGCGGGAGAGCGGGTACTGGTTGAGCACGGGCAGTTCAGGATCCAAACTGTGCACCGCAGCGGTAACCGGCGCAGCATAGACTTTGGGATCTCCCTTTACCAGCACATCCAGCACAATGTTGCCGTTGTATTCCTGCAACGCCGCCCGGTAGACAATGCGTCGCGGAGCCTCGCTAAGGCGCACGTATTTCGAGTCCGCCGCCACACCGACCACGGTGTACCACTCTCCAAAAGCCTCGATGCGACGGCCGAGGGCATTTTGCCCCGGCCAGTATCGCTGAATAAATGTCTGGTTCACGATCGCAACCCGCCGCGTATCGGGCGTGTCCTCGGCATTGAAGTCGCGGCCCGCCAGCAGAGGAATTCCCAGCGTCTTCAAATAATCGGGGGCGACCTGGTTTTCCAGCATGTCGAGGGATTCATTGTGGCGCGGCGCATATCCTTCCGGCGTAAAGATCCCGTCGGAACCGCGGAAACCCAGTGGGGACCAACTGGAGAGAATGGCTGACTGCACCCCGGGAATGTTCTGAATACGCTGAAGCAGCGCGCGCTGCAGGGCCAACCCGGTTTCTTCGGTATACCCGGCGGAAAACAGATCGACGCTCGAGAGCAGAACGTGATCCGCATGGAAGCCGGGATTGGCGCGCTGCTCCTTGCGAAAGCTACGAATGAAAAGGCCGCCACATACCAGCAGCAGGAAGGAGAGCGCAATCTGCGCAATCACCAGAGCCGAGGTAAGCCGCGCCTTGTGCATGCCGCCCGACGAGGTTCCAGCCTCCTCCTTAAGTACGGCTACGGGCACGATGCGGGAGGAACGCAGTGCGGGAAGCACTCCAAAGGCGATGCCCGTCAGCGTGGAAAGCAGAAAGGTGACCGCCAGCACGCGTCCGTCGACGTGCATGTGCAAATCAATGGGAACATCCGTAGGGGGGAGAAAACGGCCGAATTCGCCGGCCGTCCAAAATGTGACGAAGAGTGCAAGCCCTCCACCCGCGAGAGCCACCAGAACGCTTTCGACAAGCAGTTGCCGGACTAGCCGAACGCGGCTGGCGCCAAGGGAAAGCCGCACGGCCATCTCCCGGCGCCGGGCCACCGCGCGTACCAGAAAGAGGCTGGCAACGTTGACGCATGCGAGCAGCAGCACGATCAGCGCAATAAACATGAGAGGGGGCAGCATCACGGACAAATATTGGTTTGCGCTTTGGGGAGCACGCCACAATGGGAAGGTCGTTATGGCAT
>JANWJB010000076.1 GCA_025449575.1 Acidobacteriaceae bacterium | reverse complement strand
CGCAAACAAGGCGCAAAGCTACGATTTCGCGCGGAAATGTAACCCTGCCAGAGGAACTGCAGGATCCTTGCGGACGCTTGCACTCGAGATTGGGCGTCAGGTTCCCGAGCACTTACAACATTGCCGGATGCCCCGCCCCCGGATACCCTTTCTGCAGCGGAGGGCGGAATTATGAACGAGAACGAGGGAAGCGGAATATCGAGACAGAGGGAAAACCGGCGCGGCGCGGGCTGGCTGCGCGATGCAGCGCTGATCGCTTTGGCAATGGCCATAGGCTGGTGGGCGCATGCAGGCCGAACCGTCCAGGCGCAAAGTTCAGACCTTCGCTTCCAACTGCAGGGGATGAACCAGGGAACGGCTCTGACGGCCTATTATCCGGATCAAAAGACGATCTATGTCTATCCGAATGCAACGGTGGGCTTCAGCACGTTGAATTGCGCCTTTGCATTCAAGCTGGACGCGCCGGGCGGCGCCGTCCGGCGCGAGCAGTGCAAGCCGCCCAGCTTCCAGCCATAGAGCGTTTTTACCTTTTCCCGGAACGGAAAAGCCACGTATGGCGCATTTGCTTCGGGGTACACCTATCGTGTATCCGCGCTAGCGGCGGCTTGACCGCGGCTAACGCGAAGCTTGTTCGGGACTGCGCGATTCTGCGCGCATGGGCGCAATCTCAGAGAAATCCGCGATGCGTGAAAAATTGCCCAGAACAGAGGCAATCAGGGCCAAACGGTTACGGCGCAAATGCGCTTCCGGCGCCATCACCATAACGGCGTCGAAAAACTCGTCGACCGCCGGACGGAGCGCCGCCACGCATTCCAGCGCTTGCGCATAATCGTGCCGGGCGCGGAGCGTCTCCACCTGCGGCGAGCGATCCCGTGTCTCGGCGTGCAGCCTCCGCTCGGCTTGCTCCACGAGATCGCCATCTACGATCTCCCCCACGGCAGCAGCGGCATCCTGCTCCCGCGCCTGGCGAAGAATGTTCTTGATGCGTTTGAAGGCAATGGAGATGGCGAGCATGTCATCGGTTCCACGAACCTCGGTGAGCGCCTGCGCCCGCGCGATGGCATCCGGCACGGTGGTGACGCCGGCGGCAAGCACTGCATTCACCACGTCGTAGTCCCAGCCGCGCACCTCACGCAGATAAAAGTTCAGGCGATCCGCGAGGAAGGCCGACACCGCGCCGCCCTCCTGGTCGCGCGGGGCACGCTCCGACTGCTGCTCCGCCAGCCGCTGCACTTCCGTGAGGGTAAGCGGCAGAGAGGACTCGGCAAGAATCTTGATGACTCCGTTGGCAGCACGGCGGAGCGCGAAGGGATCCTTCGATCCACTGGGCTCCAGGCCGATCGAGAACATCTCGACGATTGTGGCCATGCGATCGGCCAGACCGAGAATCTGCCCCTCCGCCGTGAGGGGAATGGGATCATCCATCGAAGCGGGCAAGTACTGCGCGGAGATCGCGGCGGCTACCGTATCTCCCAGCCCCTGCGCGCGCGCGTAAAGGCCGCCGATCACGCCCTGCAACTCGGTAAACTCCTTCACCAGCTCCGTGGTGAGATCGGCCTTGGCGAGCAGCGCCGACCGCTCCAGAGCTTCCCGGTCGAGCGAGACACCATGGGCGGCAACGGCGGCGGCGAAGGCCTGCGCGGTGCGCAGGTTGATCTGCGACTTATCAAAGTAGCTGCCGAGATTTTTCTGAAAAGTTACTGTTTTCAATTGGTCGATACGAGCGGCCAGCGGAGTCTTCTGATCGTAGTTCCAAAAGAAGCGCGCATCGTTAAAGCGCGCGCGCAGCACCCGTTCGTTGCCGTGGCGGATGATCGCCAAGCCCTCGGCATCGGCTTCGGTATTGAGCACGGCCAGGAAGTGAGGAGCCAACTTGCCCTGCGCGTCATCCACGGCAAAGTACTTTTGGTGGTCGCGCATCACGGTAACCAGAACTTCTTCGGGAAGCGCAAGGTATTCCGGTTCGAAATCTCCGCGCACCACGGCAGGCCATTCAGTGAGGTGCGTCACCTGCTCCACCAGCGCCTCATCTTCGCGCCAGCGCGCGCCGGGAACGCCGCGCACGGCCGCATCGAGCGCCTTGCGAATGCGATGGCGGCGCGCCGCGGGGTCAGCCATTACGAAGGCCGAGTTCAGCTGCGAGAGATAGTCCGCCGGGCGCCGGACATCGACGGGAGAATCGCCGTGGAGTATGCGATGGCCATAGCTTTGATTGGCCGCACGAATTCCGGCGAATTCAATGGGAAGCACTGCCGCGTCCAGCAGGCAGAGAAGCCAGCGTAGAGGCCGGACGAAGCGCTCCGGCTTGCGGGCCCTCCAGTACATCGTCTTGGGCCAGGAGAGCGCGGCAATCTCCTTCGGCAACAGGTCGGCAAGAACCTCGGCCGCAGCTCTCCCGGGGCGGGCGACCGTGGCGGAGACATACTCGCCTTTCGCCGTCGAGATTCGCTGCAAGGCGGCGACCTCCACCCCAACCTTTTTGGCAAACGCGAGAGCGGCCGGGGCCGGTTCCCCATCGCGAAAGGCCGCCTTCCATGGCGGTCCGGTAAGCTGCTCTTCCCTGTCGGGCTGGCGGCTGAGAACGCCGCGAGCCAGCACGGCCAGCCGCCGCGGGCTGGAAAAGCTGACAACTGCGGCGGTTGCATCGCGGCCTTCGCCTTGCGCGAAATCCAATGGAGCCAGGCATTCGCGCGTCAACAGGTCGCTAACCCGGCGGGCAAGCTCCGCTTCGGCGGCGGCTATCATGCGGGCTGGAATCTCTTCCATCCCCAATTCCAGTAACAGATCGGGCATTCGGCTTCTGTTCTTTCCTAGGTTGTTGCCGGTTGGACTGCCGGCGCCATCCGGGCATAGGCCTTCGCGACGCCCACCGCCAGCGCACGGATACGGGCAATCACTCCCACGCGCTCGGTGACCGAGATGGCGCCGCGCGCGTCGAGCAGATTAAAGAGGTGCGAGCATTTGAGGCAGAGATCGTAGGCGGGCAGAATGGGTTGTTTGCGCATCTCTGCCGCATCTTGAGCCTCGCCGGGCCGCTCCATGCCGGCGAGCAGTTGCCCGCATTCCCGCTCATACAGGCGCAAATGCTCCCAGAGCATCTCAACATCGGCATACTCGAAGTTATAGGCGGAGAACTGCACCTCCTCCAGATGGCGCACCTGGCTATAGGTAATCTCGCGCATAGCGGAGGAAGCGTTCGCGGCGCCTGCGGCGGAGCTTTCGGACGCCGCAGCTCCGAGCAGAGGCACGCGGGTCCACACAATGTCATAGACCGAATCCACGTCCTGGAGAAAGGCCGCGATCCGCTCCAGACCATAGGTGATCTCGGCGCAGATCGGATCCAGGTCGATGCCGCCGCACTGCTGGAAGTAGGTGAACTGGGTGATCTCCAGGCCGTCGAGCATCACCTGCCAACCGATGCCCCAAGCGCCCAGGGTAGGCGACTCCCAATTGTCTTCTTCAAACTTGAGGTCGTGGCGGCGCAGATTGATGCCAATGGCGGCCAGCGATTCCAGATAGATCTCCAACACGTTGGCGGGGGGCGGCTTGAGAATTACCTGGTACTGCGTGTGCTTAAAGAGCCGGTTGGGGTTCTCGCCGTATCGTCCATCGGCGGGCCGGCGCGACGGTTGAGGATATGCGACGGAGAACGGTTGAGAGTCGAGCACGCGCAAGAACGTCTCCGGCGACATGGTGCCGGCGCCCACCTCGACGTCGTAGGGTTGCTCAAGGATGCATCCACGGCCGGCCCAAAAGCTCTGTAATTGAAAGAGCAACTCCTGAAAAGTCAGGGGCGCGCGCGGCGCCGCGAGAGACGCGCCCGCAGGCTGGGTTGAACTGGATACTTGGGAAGCCACGGTTGGATTCTAAATCACCGGGCCGTTTATGCCCCGCCCAACCGCAGAAGCGCCACCGCGGTGGTGAGCCTGCGCTCCAGGTGGCGCTCGAGGCTCTGCACGGCAAAGCGCCGCAGATCGGCGGCGCGACTTCGTGGCCAGGCTTCGGAAACCAGGGCTGAGGCCGGAGTGCGAAATATCCGCACCGCCAGCGCCAGCGAATCGGCGCTGAGGACCGCGCGCCGGGAAAGCGCGCCGGCGGCGCCATCCACAGACCCATGACCCGCGCCGGGAGAGTGCCGCTCACAGAAGAGGCCATCGAACGCGGCATCGAAATAGGAGGAAGAACCGGCTAGGCGCTCGCCGCACACGCTGCATCGGCTCAAGTCCGGAAGCCAGCCCAGGAGGCGGGTGATCCAAAGTGCGAAGTAAGTAACCGGCATCCAAATGGAATCTACACGGGTCTGCTCCAGCACCGCGATCAGCAGGCGGAAGATGTCGTCCTGGGGATCATGGTCAGGGAGGGTCTCCTCCAAAATCTCGACGAAGAAGGCCAGAGCGGCGGCCCGCCCATAATCGACGGGGGCGGAGAGCGGAGAGCGGATGATCTCAAAGGAATCGAGACGAACCAGCTCCTGCTTAGGCCTCTCGGTATACCGAGCGCGAACATAGGTGGTGGGCTCGAGCGCGCCTCCAAAGCGGCGGCGGGATTTGGCCGCTGACTTGGCCACTCCTTTGATCTTTCCCATGTCGCGGGTAAAGAGACTGATGATCTGATCGGCTTCGTGGATGGGCCAACTGCGGAGCACGACGGCCTCCGCGTGATGCTGGATCATGGGGACGCTCCTCCGATCACGGCGAAAACGAATGGAGCGAGGAGGGCCGGCATTTCAGTGCAGAAGAAAAGAAAGCGCGGCCGCGCAGCTGCCACCTTGGGATCGTCAAGCGCGGTGGGGAGATTTGCCGGGCGCCCTGGAGCGATACTGCTTTAGAGCACTTCTCATCTTGCGTGTCCCACCGAGCCATCACGAGGCGCGGCATTTCTTGACAAAAAGCCGCGTTTGTCGAGGCAGTTCCGGGACACACCTACAGGGGAAGTGCTTAGCGTCCGAAGTGCGCGGCGTTTTTCTCCGTGAAGCTTGCCCACTTTTCAGGCAGATCATCGCCGGCAAAGATGGCGGAGACCGGGCAGACGGGAACACACGCACCGCAATCGATGCACTCGACCGGGTCGATGAAAAGCTGATCGGATCCGCCGAAATCCGCTTCATCCTTTTTGGGATGGATGCAATCCACAGGGCAGGCATCCACGCAAGCAGTGTCTTTGGTTCCGATGCAAGGTTCGGCGATAACGTAAGTCATAAAACCGCTCTCCAGAGATTAGGGCTTAGGACTTGAATTGTAGCAGCAGTCACGGCCCGCGACGCCATGGATCATTCACGCGCGCCTGATTTGCGACGGGCCGCATATTCAGCGGGCGTGGGAACGGGGCCGATATTGCGCCCAGAAAACATGTCGTCGAAAAACTGCTGCAGCTCGGCTTGCAGCAGCCCATTGGTCGCCAGAATTTCCTGACTGTCCAAGCGAAAGGGATCGCCGTCAAAGCGGGTCATGCGGCCGCCGGCCTCCGTCACCAAAAGCGCGCCGGCGGCGGTATCCCAGGGATTCAGATTGAACTCCCAAAAGGCATCGATTCGTCCGGCGGCGCAATAGGCGAGATCCAAAGCAGCGGAGCCCGCACGGCGGATGCCGTGAGAGCGCAGCGTGAGTTGCTGATAGAAGTGGATGTTGGGATTCACATGGCGCTTGTGACTGGGAAAGCCAGTCGCCAGCAGACTCTCCTGCAATTGCGCTACGGCGGAGACGTGCAGCCGGGCTCCATTCAGCCACGCGCCTTTTCCCCGCTCCGCGGCGAAGAGATCTCCACGCAGCGGCTCATAGATCACACCCGCGACGAGCTCGCCGTCCTGACCCGGCCGCAAACCCGCGGGACGCCTTTCCAGACCCAGGGAGACGCAGAAGACGGGGAAGCCATGAGCGAAGTTGGTGGTTCCATCCAGAGGATCGACGTACCAGCGAAACTCGCGCTCCAGCGAGAGGCGAGTTCCCTCTTCGCCAAAGATGCCGTGGCCGGGAAACCGGCTAGCGATAGCGGCGGCGATCAGCTTCTCCGATGCCCGGTCGGCTTCGGTAACGATATCGACATCGCCTTTGTATTCCATGGCGACGCCGCGATGGTAGTAGGTGCGAAGAAGGTCTCCTGCTTCTACCGCGATTTCCGCCGCTCCCTGGGCAAAACCGCGATCCAACTCCACGGGGAAAGGGGTCAATTCGCGCTCCCGTTGTTTTCCTGCCGGGCGCGGTTGCCGCTGCGCCGGGCCAACTCGCGGATGGTGCGGATCTGGTGTTTGTAAATGAACAGATTCGGCTTGTCTTCGCGCGTCAGGCGGATCATCGCATCGTCGAAATATTCAATCCATCCCGAGACGCTCTCTCCATCGCGAAGCTTGACCACCACCGCGATTCGCTTCTCGCTCAGGAAGCGGAGATAGAGAGCCTCCTCGCCGGTTTCACCGGGTGGAGGCATTCGTCTGGTGCGGCGGGGAGGGTTTTGCGCGTCCATGACTTGAGTGTAGTCCGAGCGCCTGGAGCAGACCAACCGCCGCAAATTGCGCGAAAGCGAAATTGCCGCTGCTTGCGGGGTCCTGGGAACCGAAGAGAATCTAAAAGAATTGGATGCGATTGACCGGGGGGCGTTCCGATAGACGATCAGATGCGAAAGCCCTAAGAAATAAAATGGCCGCCCCTAGAGGCGGCCATTTTATTTCTGCTCATCACAAACTTTTTACAAAGTCGACTCGATCTCGAAACCCCAAGCCTCAAGTAAAGCTTCAGGAATATATTTTGAGTTCTTGTTGCGCCGGGCCCATTCACGCAAGCGCGTCGACCGAACATACTGATCGGGGGTAAGTTTAAATTCCTTCACCACTTGCTCAAAGGAGGTAACGGTGGGAACTACCGGACCGATCGGCTCCGGCTTGCCCCAGTTCGGGTTTCCGCGACGTTTTGCCATTGATCGACTATCCTCTAGTGAGATAAGGTGCTTATCGGCTTTCCCGCAGGATGGCTCCTGAGTCGAGGCCTCAGCGTTTCTCTTATTTTAAGGATTTTATCTCCAAAAATCAATAGATAAAGAGCCTCCGAACGATGCTTTCCGGGCTGCCGGACGGGAGATTTCGGAGCGAACCCGGCGCAGGCCATGCGCAGACGAACTGGAGCCGGCCTGATCTTTGCACGGCCCCTGTCCGATGGCGGCAGACGGCCTACCGCCCCACCCGCTACCATGAGATGCAGAATGATAGAAAACCGAAGGACAAAGCAGCGCATCTCGTCTTCAAGCGGTAACGTGGCGCGGAGAGCTTTTCGGTCAGCAAGATGGCGGCTCCCGGGGCATGCTCTCCAGAATCGGAGTTCTCAGCTAGAAGGATGAAATCGCGACGCTCCCATCTGTTTGTAGCCACATTGCTCGGGGCGGCGCTTCTCATCCTGACTTTCAATACCATGCTGTCGCTGCGCTCGGTTCAGGCGCTGACGCTCTCGCAATATTGGGTGGACCATACCTGGCGAGTCATCTATGGCCTGCAGCAGGTAAGCGAATCTCTAAACGATGCGGGAACCTCCACACAGCAATATTTGCTCAGCGGAGATGTGGGAGAACTGGGCTCCTACAAAGCGGCGATTCTCGCTTTGCCGGCTCAACTGGACCAGGTCGCCGGCCTGATTACGGATAATCCTGCACAGCAACGAGCACTGGCGGGGCTGCGCGAGGAAATTACCAAGGATCAAGTGATGCTGGAGAGCCGCATCCTCCAGCACCCACCTGTACGCGGAAGCGCCGAAAAATCGACGCTAAGCGTGGCCGATCTGGCTCAGATCCGCCATGGCCGCACGTCGGTGGCGAAAATGCAGGCGACGGAGGAGGGGCTGCTGGCGGAGCGGACGGCGGGCGTGCAGCAAGACAAGCGGCGCGCTGAAGGGACGGCGCTGTTCGCCGGGGTGATTGACTTACTGCTGATTCTCCTGGTCTTTCGCAGCTTCGCGATTGAGCGCAGGCTGCGCGAGCATGGGGAAGAAACCACTGAGCGGCTGCAGAAGCTGGAGAGCATCAGCGATGTGACTCTCTCCCGGCTGCCGATTGGCGATCTCAACCAGGAGCTGCTGGAGCGATTGCTTCGGCTCCTCCGCGCCGATACCGTACTGCTGCTGACCGAGCGCGACGGCAAGATGGCTATAGCCGCCGGTGCGGGAAAGGGGCCGCCTCCAGGCACGCCTATTCCAATAACCCATTCAGGCCCGCTTTCCAGGGCGCTGCGGGGGGAGGGCGTTATCGCGCTGCCCGATACGGCGGTCGATCCCCTGCCTCTAGAGGGATTTCAGGAGCACCTTCGTTCCGTTCTGATCGCGCCGCTCCCCAATTCTCCCTCGCTCTCCGGCTTAATCGTAGCCGGGCGGCAAAGTGCACAGCCATTCGAGAGCGGCGACCAAGAGATTCTGTCGGTCGCCGCGGGGCGGATTGGCATTGCGCTGGACCGAGCCAATGTTTACGAAGCAGAACGCCAGGCGCGGCGCCAAGCTGAAGCCAGCGCGGAGCAAGTGCGGCAGTTGAATGCGGAACTCGAAGACCGTGTATCCCAGCGGACCCTGGAGCTGGAGGAGAGCAATCGCGAACTGGAGGCCTTCAGCTATTCGGTTTCGCACGATTTGCGCGCGCCGCTGAGAACCATCGACGGTTTCAGCTTGGTGCTTTTGGAAGACTACGGCGATTCCCTCGATGGCAACGCCAATGACTACTTGCGCCGCATTCGCGACGGCGTCCAGCGCATGGGTAGCCTTATCGATTCCCTGCTGCATCTCTCCCGGATCACGCGCGCAGAACTGCTGGAGGAGACGGTAGACCTGAGCGCCATGGCCCGAGCGGTCGCCGGGGAGCTGACAATGCAAAATTTGAACCGAAGCATCATGTTTAACATACAAGCCGGGCTCGAATGCAAGGGTGACTCACGATTGCTGCGCGCAGCGTTGGAAAACCTGATGGGAAATGCAGTAAAGTTCACGGCAAGACGAGAGCAAGCCCATATTGAATTTGGGCGTTCCGGCAACGCCTATTTTATCCGCGACAATGGGGTGGGGTTCGATTCGCGTTACATGCATAAGCTCTTCAATGCCTTCAACCGGCTGCATGGAGACAAGGATTTTCGCGGTTCAGGGATTGGCCTGGCCACGGTAGCGCGGATTATCCGGCGCCACCAGGGGAGGGTTTGGGCCGAGAGCGTCGAAGGACAGGGCGCGACTTTTTGGTTTCAACTAGGATAAGGTCATGCCGGATTTGGGAGCTTCGTCAATGATAGAGAGGGGCCGATTGATCCTCTTAGTCGAGGACGATCCGGATCACGAACTGTTGACCATCCGCGCCTTGCGGAAAGCAAATGTCGTAAATGAAATCCGCTCGGCCCATGATGGGGAGGAGGCAATCGAGATGCTGTTCGGAGCGGGTTCGAATGCGCTCAACGAACTTCCCTCTCTGGTCTTGCTGGATCTGAAACTGCCAAAAGTCGATGGCTTGGAGGTGCTGCGCAGAATTCGCGAGTCTCCGCGAACGCAGGTGCTCCCCGTCGTCATTCTGACTTCTTCCGATGAGGAAAGCGACATCGTGCGCAGCTACCGGCTGGGAGCGAATAGCTATGTCCGGAAGCCCGTAAGTTTTGCCGAGTTCGCCGAGGCGACCCGCCAGCTCGGTTTGTATTGGCTGGTGCTGAATCAATGTCCACCGATCCAAAATTAACCGGCAGGCCGCTGCGGGTCCTGCTGGTGGAAGACAATGCGGACGACGCCTTCCTGCTAGAAAGGCATCTGCGGCACGCCGGATTTCATCCTCAGATGCTCCGGGTGGAGACCAGCGAGGGTCTGCGCCAAGCGCTGGAGTCGGGGGGTTCCGGCGAGGACGCCGACGGGTGGGATGTCGTGTTGGCCGATTATCACTTGCCGGCGTTCAGCGCCCCCGAAGCGCTCAAGATGGTGAGGAAAACGGGCGCCGATCTCCCCTTTATCGTGCTGTCGGGCATGGTCAACGAAGAGACGGCAGTGGCGGCGATGCGGGCGGGAGCCCACGATTATGTCTCCAAACAAAATCTGGCTCGCCTGGTCCCGGCTATCGAACGCGAAGTCGGCGACGCTCACGCGCGGCGGCAAAAAGCGGAAGCTGAGATCGCATTGCGCTCCAGCGAGCGGCGCTTTCAGTACCTGGCCGATGCGGCGCCTTTGGGGCTGCTGATCGGCGACAGCACGGGAAGGCTGCTGTATGCGAATCGTGCGGTGGAACGTCTGCTGGATTGCTCGCAAGGAGAGCTCTTATCCGGCTCCTGCGCGCTGAAGGGCATTCTCGACGAGGCCGCCCAATCCCTTTCGCGCGCGCGGGACGCCAAGCCGCAGACGAGGGAAGCGGTGGCGACTCCCTTTGAAAGCCATTGCGCGACGCGCGAGGGCATCTCTATTCCGCTGCTGGTGGCGGCGACAATCCTCAATCCCGAGGCGCCTGTTTCAGAGCAACAGACAGCGGCTTTCCTGGTCGACCTCACCGAGCAGCGGCGCAGCCAGGAAGCGGTCCGGCGCACGGAGAAGCTGGCGGCCACCGGCAGGCTGGCCGCCTCCATCGCGCATGAGATCAACAATCCACTCGAGGCAGTCACGAACTGCCTTTACCTGATCCGGCAAACGGAGCTCGACGACACCGCGCTGCACTACCTTGAGATGGCCCAGCAGGAACTGGATCGGGTGATTCATATCTCGACGCAGACCCTGCGCTTTTATCGCCAAAATACGCGCCCAGAGCGGACGGACGTGCACGAGCTGCTGGAGACGGTGCTCGCGCTCTACGAGCGGCGGATGCGCACCTTGGGGATCGAGTGCACCTGTGAATTCTCTACTCTGCCCCGCATCACGGTGTATGACGGCGAGATACGGCAAATCCTCTCCAACCTGATTGGCAATGCGATCGACGCGATGCAGCTCTCCGGCGGCCGCCTTACGCTGCGCACCGCGCTGGTGCGCGACTGGAAGCAGGATCGCGAAGGGATCGCTATCACGGTCGCCGATAACGGAACCGGCATCGACCGCCGCGCGATGAAGCGCATCTTTGAGCCGTTTTTCTCCACCAAGGGGACCACCGGCACCGGCTTGGGGCTATGGGTAAGCCGCGAGATCCTCGCCAAGCATCAGGGAACCATTCACGTGCGCAGCCACGTGCCAAGGCATGATGGCGGCTCTGGCGGCTGGACTGTCTTCCGAGTGTTCCTGCCCTTCTCGCTCGAGCCGGAAGAGAACGCTGCTTCGAGCCGGGACGCCGCTATCGCGGAGCAGGATGAAGGCTCAGAGACCACGCGGGACCTTGCGACGGACCTTGCGACGGATGGGGAGACGGAGGGGGAGACGGAGGGAGCCGTTCCGTAGGGAAACTCTGCGCGGGTATGTGATTTTGCAGCGATGAGTCGATCCGGGGCGATTTTCCGCATTGTGAATCGAAACGCTCACGGAATGGTGCTCGACCGATACGATGACATGATTGCTTGCTTTCGCGAGTCGCCGCCGCCACCCAGCGGGAGAATGCCTCCAATTGCTGGAAAGGGCTGATAGAGAGCCTCCGCGGTTTGCACTAACTGATTTGAACCGCCGGATATGCTTCGATGTATTGCTCGCCATTGCATCCAAGGTAGGCGACAGTTCGGGCAGCAAAGTCCACGTCATAGCGGACAACTCCCGCGCGCCAACTAGCTTGGAGGAATTCTGGAAATGTGCTTTCTCCGGCCTGATCGATCCGCAGTTGCTGCGCTATTTTCGGGGTGGTGTTCTGTCATTCGACTGGAACCTCCCGGATCTGATGATGTTCTGCAAGTTTTGAAAGCAGACTTTTCAGAGCAGCTCTTTCCTGGGCATCGAGACAAGCAAAGAGCTGTTCGTCGTTCTGATCGGCGATCTTCGCAAGTTCGGGGAGATGGCGCCGCCCCCCGGGCGTCAAAGACAACAGTTGGCCCCGATTGTCTTCGGGGTTCACCCTGCTCCTGACCCAGCCCTTTGCCTGGAGCTTGTCAATGATCTTCGAGATCGCTCCACGGGTCATTGTCGAAGCTTCGGCAAGCTCGCCTGGAGTCGCTTGCTCTCGCTCATAGAGGTTACGTAACAAGACCCATTCGGCGACAGACGTTCGCCGCGCATGCAGGGACCGGGCAAACTCACCCGAGACCGCGTTGGAAACACGCCGCAGCCAATATCCCAAATGGCTCTCAAGCCCGGAAATGGGGCGCTTGGCTTTAGATGTAGTTTCCATGGCAACTATTATGGTGTCCTTGGAAGCTATCTGTCAAGCATATTTTACAGCGCGACTTACTTCGTCGACCGGTCAAAAGATCCCACGCGATTTTCGCCTGCATGGGAGTTGCTCTATGACTGCTGGTTGAAAGCTGCGCCTCTGTTTGAGCCGGTCATCGAGCCGGTAAAACACAGAGCTTCACGGCTGCTTCTTCAGGGGAAGCGGGACATCAAAAGAGCGTCCGTTGTTAATTCTGTGGAATGGCAGCGATCGACGGCTCAACGTTTCGCGCGCCGGAGCCCCGTAGATGAACTCGCTATGTCGGGTTAGAACGCAGACCGCGCGTGAATGGGGCGGACGCGGAGAGATTCCTCAGACCGCGACGGTGAAGGTATCTTCCGTGCGCGTCACGCTGTGATAGAGCGTGTCCCGCTCTACCGGCTCCCGGCCGGCCTCGCGGATCAGCCGCATCAGCTCGGACCGGCGCATTCCCTGGGGGGTTGTGGCCCCGGCATCGTGGTAGATCTTCTCTTCAATCACGGTACCGTCGATGTCATCGGCGCCGAAGCGCAGCGCAATCTGCGCGATCTTGGCGGTCATCATTTGCCAATACGCTTTGATGTGCGCGAAGTTGTCCAGCAGGAGCCGGCCGGCGGCAATCTGGCGGATATCGGTCAGCCCGGTAGTACGCGGCAGATGGTCCAGCGCGGTGTGATCGGGATGGAAGGCGAGGGGTATAAAGGTTTGGAAACCGCCGGTTTCATCCTGCAAGGCGCGCAGGCGCAGCAGATGGTCCACGCGGTCCTCATCGTTCTCGATGTGGCCATAGAGCATCGTGGCATTGGTACGCAGGCCTAGCAGGTGCGCCTCACGCGCCGTCTGCAGCCATTCGTCGCCGTCGATCTTGTGATCGCAGATGATGTGCCGGACACGGTCGGAAAAGATCTCAGCTCCGCCGCCGGGCATGGAATCGACACCGGCTTCCTTCAGCTTGCGCAAGGTGGCCGGAATCGTCAGCTTGGCCCGCCGCGCCAGATAGGCTACTTCCACCATCGTGAAACCCTTGATGTGGACACGGGGAAAGCGCTGTTTCAGGCCGGCGACCAGGTCCAGGAAGTACTGAAACGGAAGATCGGGATGAAGGCCCCCAACGATGTGGAACTCGGTCACCGCTTCTGTATAACCGGAAGCGGCCGTGGCCCAGGCCTCCTCCAAAGCCATCGTGTAGGCTCCGGGGCTGTCTTTCTTCCGCCCAAAGGCGCAAAGCCGGCACGCCGCCACACACACGTTGGTAGGGTTGATGTGCCGATTCACATTGAAGTAGGTGATGTTTCCGTGCAGCTTCTCACGCACGTAGTTGGCCAGCCAGCCTACGGCGAGAATGTCATCGGAGCCGTAGAGGGCGACGCCATCGTCGAAGCTCAGCCTCTCCCCGGCGAAAACCTTCCCGGCGATCGCATCTACCGCCGGATCCGCGGTCCGGAACTGCCGGCGGGACGGCGATGAGAGATCGGAGCCCATCCGTCTATCATACTGGATCGAGAAACGGCTTGATGCGGGATATCGCGGATGTATACTGACGCCGCCTTCAGGCCCCCCAAGAAAATTCCAGCGCAAATACAGATCCGAGCTCGCAGGCGGAATCCTGCTGAGATGTGCGCTTTTTTCAGACAGTAGCGGAAAGAGGAGCTTCAGATGCGAAATCGACGGGGAGTGTTGTGGTTTACGTGGGCCGTTATCATTCTTGCCGTTGCCGCCGTCTGGATGCCCGGGGCCGCCGCCCAGACGACGGAAGAACGCGCCGCCGGGGGCGGGAAGGTTCGCACCTACTACATCGCGGCGGACGAGGTGGATTGGAACTACGCGCCGACGGGGATCGATCAGATGACCGGCAAGCCGTTCTAAGCGGATTCCCTCCGGGAATGACAGCAAGTAAGGCAACAGCGGGGTCACCGTCTACCAGAGACGTAATAACCGCGCACTCCTGCCCAAGTGCGGCTGCCGATAGTGGGGCCCAGATGGTCCTTCTTGAACATACAGGCAAAGATATCGCCATCCGACAGCCGCGTTCCGTCCGTTCTCGCTCTATTCACTTAAAGTGAAAATTCTCTCGTGCCCGGATCGCCATCGCTTTCGGCGGTGCGGTGGTTTACCATCGGCTGAAACACTCGAGGGCGGTTCTTCCATATCCGTGCCGAATCAGAGGCTGGAAAAAACCGTCTCGCTCCTAAACATGCGCATATACAGGCTATTCGCGTTGGCCGTTCTGCTTCCTTCTGTCGCGCTTCCGGCGCTGCCCACTTCCGGGTCTCCCTCACCCTCCGTCCTGCCGCGGGTGACCGCCTATGCGCTGGACAAGAGCAAATTGACCCTCCCGGCGGACTTCTCTGCGCCTCTCAACCTGCTCATTCTCTCCTTTAAGCCGGATCAGCAGGAGGCCGCCCAAAGCTGGCTTTCGGCCGCGCACGAGGCGGAACAAGCCAAAGTTCAGACGTGGACGCTGCCCATCTCCGGCCGCGAAGACCATCTTTACCGCTGGTGGTTGAACACGTCGATCCGCGGCAAGACGCCGCCGGGAGAGTCCAAGCACAACATCGTTCCGCTCTACGTCAATAAGGCGAGCTTTCTGAAGTCGCTGGCAATCGACTCGGAAAAAGAGGTTGTGGTGTTGCTTACCGACAAGACGGGCCGCGTTCTATGGCGAAGCAGCGGAGCTGCGAGCGGGGAGAAGCAGTCCTCCCTCCGCTCGTTTCTCAAGAGCGCGCCGCCGGCGAAGTAAATATGCTTCCCTGAGGCGCGCATGACCACTTCAGCACCGTCCACACTCGAGCCCTCCGACAGAGGGAAGCAGAGCTCTCAAGAAGAGCGCAAACCCAAGCGCGAACTCGGCTTCTTCGACTCCACCATGATGGTCGTCGGCGCCATGGTTGGCTCCGGTGTCTTCATCGTCGCCGCCGACATGTCGCGGACGGTCGGAAGTCCGGGCTGGTTTATGGTGGCATGGCTCTTCGCCGCGGTGCTTACCGTGGCGGCAGGGCTTTCCTACGGCGAGTTATCTTCGATGCTGCCCGGGGCGGGCGGAATGTATCTCTACCTGCGCCGCGCCTATTCGCCTCTATGGGGCTTTCTGTACGGATGGACGCTCTTTACCGTGATCCAGACCGGTACGATCGCCGCGGTCGCCGTAGCCTTCGCGCGCTTTCTTGGCGTGCTGGCTCCGGGGGTTTCAGAATCGCGATACATCCTGCCGCCGCTGCACTTCTCCGCCCACTACGCCATCACGCTCTCGACCACGCAGCTGGTGGCGGTGGCGGTCATCCTCTTGCTGACAGCGACCAACTTGCTGGGGGTGCAATACGGCAAGATTGTGCAGAACTTTTTCACCGTGGCCAAAATCGGCGCTCTGCTGGCGCTGGTTCTTTTGGGGGTCACGCTGGGCTGGCATCACGCCGCGGTTCACGCCAACTTTTCGCATTTCTGGCGCATGCCGCCGGCGAATCCGGCTTCGGGCTTGCCCCATCCGGGCGGCGGATTCGGCGCTTCTGTCTTGGGACTAATCGTACTGATCTGCATTTGCCAATCGGGCGCTCTGTTTGCCGCCGATGCCTGGCACGACATCACCTTTGCGGCCGAGGAGGTTAAGGACCCGCGGCGGACGCTTCCCCGCTCGCTGGCGCTGGGCACGGTGCTGGTGATGCTGCTTTATTTGGCAGCCAATCTGACCTACATGCTGGTGCTGCCCTTCGCCGGCATCCAGCACGCTCCGCAGGACCGGGTGGCAACGGCAATGCTGGCGGCCATCTTTCCTTCCTGGGGAGCCTGGGCGATGGCGCTGGCGATCATGGTCTCCACCTTTGGCTGCATCAACGGCTTGGTGCTGGCCGGCCCACGCGCCTACTACGCGATGGCCCGGGATAAGCTCTTCTTCCCCGCCGCGGGGCGGCTGAATCGCGCGCGCGTTCCCGGCTGGTCGCTGGCCATGCAGGGCGTGTGGGCCGCGCTTCTGGTGGTGCTGACAACCTATTCGCCTACCACCGGATATGGAAACCTTTACAGCGACTTATTGGATTACGTAATCTCCGCAGCGCTGATCTTTTACATCCTCACCATGGCGGCGGTCATCGTCCTGCGCCACAAGATGCCGGAGGCGGAGCGTCCATACCGCACGCCGGGCTATCCCTGGGTTCCGGCGTTCTATATTGTGGGCGGCAGCGCGGTGGTGCTGTGCCTTTTCCTCTACCGGCCCGCGACCACGTGGCCGGGCCTGGCGCTGGCGCTCTCCGGAGTGCCGGTGTATTGGGTGATCCGCGTTGCCGGCTCGCGCAAGAAGGGATAGTTGCCCCTTTGCGGACGCGGAGCGGAGCCGTTCGACCGGATTCGCGATCGCTATCCCCCAAACGATCTCACGCAAGCCTCCACCAGTCCGTCGATACTCGCGCGAGCCGCTTCGGCCGTCGGCTCCCAGCCGTGCTCGCGCAGCGTGCCGCTGGTGATGGGCCCGATGGAGACGGCGCGCAGACCGTTTGGCCGGTTCGTTGCGGCGGCGCGCAGCAAATCGAGAAAATTCGTAACCGTAGAAGAGCTGGTAAAGGTCACCGCATCGGGTGTCACCGCGCCGGGAGCCAGCAATACGCGGACACTCTCGATAGACTGGCTGGGCACAACCGTCCGATAGGCCTCGACGATCTGAACATGGGCGCCCATGCGGCGCAACTGGTCGGGAACCAGGTCGCGAGCGACCGCGGCGCGCACCAGCAAAACTCGCTGACCGGCGATCGGGTATTCAAGCCGGCTCAGCGCCTCGACCAGCCCCTCAGCCACGGATTGCTTAGGAACCAGCGAGACAGCAAGGCCCGCTTCGGCAGCCGCTTTGGCGGTGGCTTCGCCCACGCAGGCTACCTGGAGATGAGCCAGACGGTCAGGCGCGAGCTTGAGAGCACGCATCCGCTCTCCCATCGCCCGCGCGCCGTTGGCGCTGGTAAGGATCAGCCAGTGGTAAGACTCGGCCCTTGCGAGAGCGGCGTCGAGGGGGGCATAGGAGGCGGGCGGCTCGATGGCAATCGTGGGCAGCGGAACCACTACCGCGCCCTGCGCCTCCAACGCCTGCTGTAGATTGCCGGCATGGCGCGCGGTGCGGGTGACCAGGATGCGTTTGCCGGTCAGCGGCGTCGCGGTCACGCTCCGCTTCCCTTTCCGCTGCGTTCCCCGGTTCCCGTTTCCAGATCCAAATTAGGCGCTGCCTGCCGCAACAGCTGCCGCGCCAGAGCGCCGCCGAGGAGAAGAGGGTCGCGGCCCCGCATCTGGCCCGCAACCACCGCGGCATCCACGGCGAAGGCCACAGTGGCAAGAAGGCCAAGTTCTCCGTCCGCGTCGCGGTGGCAATAGGCGCCGATGGGCGCTTCGCATCCACCGCCCATGGCGGCAAGAAAGGCGCGTTCGGCGGTGACCGCCAAGCGCGCGTCCTCGTTCTCCAGCGGCTGCACGATTGACTGTAACTCCTGATCTTCTCTGCGGCACTCCAGCGCCAGCGCGCCCTGACCGGGCGCGGGACACAGAATCTCAGGTGGAAATCTTTGGCGCACCCACTCGGTCTTCTGCAGGCGATCCAGTCCTGCCGCGGCGAGCACAATCGCATCGGCGTGACCGGCGGCCAGCTTCCTTAGCCGGGTATCTACGTTGCCGCGGAATTCAACAAAGGTGAGATCGGGACGCGAGCGGCGGAGTTGCACCTGCCGGCGCGGGCTACCGGTGCCGATCACCGCGCCGTGCGGCAGCGCTTCCAGCGAGCGGTATCGCTCCGAGACCAAAACATCGCGGGCATCGGCGCGTTCAGGAATCGCGGCGAGGATGAAATCGGGAGCGAGCTCGGTAGGCAGATCTTTCAGGCTGTGCACGGCAAGGTCGATCGCACCGGAGAGCAGAGCATCTTCAATCTCTTTGATAAAGATTCCCTTGCCCCCGGGGAAGGCCGGCGGCGCGGGCGCGCTCACTCCCTGGAGGCGGTCGCCGGTGGTGCGGATAACTTCAATTACCGCCTCGCATCCCCTCCCGCGCAGGGCAGCGGCGATGAAGTTCGCCTGCCAGAGCGCAAGCTGGGAGCCGCGCGAACCGATGCGAACCGGACGCGAGCGGGCGCCGCTCAACGAGGATGATCCTTAGGAGCGGGCGGAGAGAGCGGAAATTCATCTTCCAAGCCGTCGGCAGCCGACGATTCACCGGGATCACGCGAAGGAGATTCCCGATCTTCGAATCCGCGTTCCGTTTGGGAGCCGGGTTCCGTTTGGGCCTGCCCGGCGGGGGCGTCAGGATGAGCGGGGTCGCCAAACCCATAACGCCCGGTCAAGTTGAGCCCGAGAGCTTCACGGATGGCCTCGACGGCAGCGGCATCTCCCGCGCGGGCGGCGGCTTTGATGGCCTTGAGCGGATGGTGCAGCAATTTGTTGCTGAGTCCGCGCGCCAAAGCTTCGACAGCCGCCTGCTGGGCCGGCGAGAGCGCCTCGCCGCGCGCCTCCAGGCGGGACTCCATACGCTGCACCTCGCCATGCCGAATCTCGTCCACGACTCCTTGCAGGCGCATGATTTCGGGAACGATTTGCAGGGAGTGCATCCGCCGCCGATACTGTTCGACCTCCGCATCGATCATGGCGTCGCCCAACTCGGCCTCTTTGCCGCGCTCGGCGAGATGGGCTGCGGCTACCGACTGCAGATCATCGATGTCGTAGAGAAAGATTCCGTCCAGGCGGTTGACTTCGGGATCGACATCGCGAGGCAGGGCGATGTCGATAAAAAACATCGGCCGGCCGCGGCGGCCCTGGAGAAAGCGCTGCGCATGCTCTTTGCGGAAGATGGCATCAGGGGCGCCGGTGGAGGTGATGACGATGTCCGCCTGGTCGGCGGTGGCGTAAAGGTCTTCAAAGCGAATGGCGGAGCCGCCAAACTGCGCGGCCAAGCGCTCGGCGCGCTCATGCGTGCGATTGGCGACGAAAAAGGTTCCGGCGCCCTGTTCCACCAAATGGCGAGCCGCCAGCTCGCTCATCTGACCGGCCCCGACGAGAAAGACTTTTTTGCTTTCAAGCGAACCGAAGATCTTCTGCGCCAGCTCCACCGCCACCGAGGCGATGGAGACGGCCGAGCTGCCGATGCGGGTCTCGCTGCGCACCCGCTTGGCGACGGTGAAGGTGCGCTGCAGCAGCCGGTCCAGTTGGGTGCGCACCGCGCCGACGGAGCGCGCGGCCAGGTACGACTCCTTGACCTGCCCCAGAATCTGCGGTTCGCCGATCACCATGGAGTCCAGACTGGAGGCGACACGGAAGAGGTGGCGCACCGCTTCTTCTTCCCAGTATTCGTAAAGATGCGGCCGCAACACCGCAGGATCGATCCCAAAGCGGTCGTGCAGAAACGTTTCGATGGGCGCAGTATCCTGCTCCTGGCAGGTGAGAAGCTCCACCCGGTTGCAGGTGGAGAGGACGAGCGCTTCACGAACGCCGGCAATCTTCAGCAGCGAGCGCGTCGCTTCCGCTAAATGGGCGGGTGAGATGGCCAGCCTTTCGCGAAGGTCGATGGAGGCCGTTCTGTGATTTACACCCGTGAGACAAATCTTCATAGCCGGGTAAACCTATGCACCGAACTGAACTGGTTGGCCGCCCAGACGCTGAGCGCCACCAGAATGGCAAAGCTGGAAAGATAGACGGCACGGCGCCCGCGCAACCCGGTGCTGCGCTGGACGCACAGTACGAGCAGGTAGAGCACCCACATGCCGAAGGAGAGCAGAATCTTAGGATCAAGGAAGTAGGCGGCTCCCATGCTCTGCTGGGCAATCAGCGAGCCGGCCAACAAGCCCACGGTCATGCAAGGAAAGCCGGCCAGCAGCAATAGGGATGCAATCCGGTCCATGGTATCGAGAGGCGGCAGCCAGGTGAGAAAGCCGATCCTGCTCTTCTGTTTCAGGCGGCGCTCCTGCGCCAGATAAAGCAGGCTGGCCAGGAGGCTGAAGAAGAGAGCGGCGTAGGCAGCCAGGATGGTGCTGATGTGCACAAAGAGCCATCCGCTGCGAGCCATCGGCGAGGCGATGCTGCCCTGCTCCAGTCCGAAGGCCGGCTCCAGCGACAGCAATAGCGCCATGGGCAAGGCGAAGATGCCGAAGGAGACCGTGCGATAGAAGGCAACGATGAGGAGGAAAACGGCACAGACGGAAATCGCCAGCAGGGACTGAACCTCGCGCATGTCCATAGGAGCCCAGTGGTGGGCGGCGATCAGCATCTCGGTCAGCGAAACGAAGTGGAAGAAAAAGGCGGCAACAGCCAAAGGCAGGCAGAGCCGCCTCCATCCCGGCCGGCCGTAGAGCACGGCGGGAAAGGCAGCGATGCTAGCCCCGGCGTATAGAATGACCGCCACTCTCAACCATAGTAAATACATGCCGGATTCACGCTGGAACGTTTCTAAGTATACCGTCCATGGCGGGAAGATTCAGAGCAAGGGCCGCGCACCGGGGTGGGGCGCTGTCCGCCGCTGCCGGATTCGCGGTATGCTTGCGTTTTCCGTGACTTCCAAATCCTCCAATCCAGACGCCGGCTTGGCCGCTATCTCCCCGACCGCCGCATCGGCTGCCACGACGCCTGCCGCCGGGGCGCCGCCCCTGACGCCTTTGATGCGCCAATACACGGCCGCCAAGCGGGAGCATCCCGATGCGCTGCTCTTTTTCCGCCTGGGCGATTTCTATGAGCTGTTCTTCGAGGATGCACAGATCGCCGCGCGGGAGTTGCAGATTACTCTCACCTCGCGCGACCGCGAGCGCACCGTGCCCATGTGCGGAGTGCCTTACCATGCTGCGGAAAATTACCTGGCGCGGCTGCTGCGCAAGGGCTACCGGGTGGCCATCTGCGAGCAGATGGAAGACCCCAAGCTGACCAAAACGATTGTGCGCCGCGAGGTGACACGGGTGCTGACGCCGGGTACGGCGCTGGACCCGGGCCTGGGTGCGGAGCGCAACAACTTTCTGGCTGCGCTCAATTTCATGGGCAATCCGGAGAGCAATCCTGCCGGAGTGATTGCCGGCTTGGCTCTGCTGGACCTATCGACGGGCGACTTTCGCGCCACGGAGTTCAGCGGCGCGGGCGCTGCGGCCATGGCCGTCGACGAGATGGCGAAAGCCCAGCCCAGCGAAGTGCTGCTCTCCGATCGGCTCGCGCCCCTTACCCCGGAGACGGAAGCGGAGCTGGAGCGGCTGGGCGCGAAGACGCGGCTGGAGGACTGGATCTTCTCGCCCGAGCACGCCCTGCCGCTGCTGGAGCGGCAGATGGGCGCGCAGTCGCTGGATGGATTCGGCTTGGCCGGCCATGCGGCGGCGGCGGGAGCCGCCGGAGCCATTGTTCATTACGCCCGCGGTACGCAGCGGATCGAACTCGATCACATTCAGTCGCTGCGCTATTGGGAGCGCGCGGAGAATCTGCAATTAGACGCCGTCACGGTGCGCAATCTGGAGCTGATCGATCCGCTCTTCTCCGATTCCGGCCAGAACTCCACGTTGTATGCCACCCTGGACTGCTGCATGACGCCGATGGGCAAGCGCCTGCTCCGGGCCTCTCTGCTGCGGCCGCTGCTGGATGGGGCGGAGATCGAGTCGCGGTATGAGGCGGTAGACGAGGCGGTGAAGAAGCTGGTTGGGCGCGAGGAGCTGCGCAAGGCGCTGAGCGGTATACAGGATCTGGAGCGGATGCTCTCCCGCATCTCGCTGGACAGCGCGGGACCGCGGGAGATGGCCGCGCTGGGCGCTTCTCTGGCGAGACTGCCTGCGCTTTACCGCAGTCTTCAGCAGTTCGTCTCACCTCGATGGGCGGAGTGGGCGGGGCGGCTGGATCTGCTGGAAGACCTTAGCGAGTTGCTGAGCCGCTCGCTCGCGCCGGCTCCGCCGCTGACGCTGGCCGATGGCGGAGCGATCGCTCCCGGGGTGGACGGCGAGCTGGATGAACTGCGCTCGCTGGGAGCCAATGCGCGCCAGGCCATCGGGGCGATCGAGGAGCGGGAGCGCGCCCGCACCGGCATCCAGTCGCTGAAGGTGCGCTACAACTCGGTCTTCGGCTATGCCATCGAGATCACCAAAGCCAATCTCGCGCTGGCGCCCGCCAGCTATGAGCGCAAGCAGACGCTGGCCAACGCCGAACGCTTCACCACGCCGGAGCTAAAGGACTATGAGAGCAAGGTGCTCACCGCGCATGAGCGCTCCATCGAGATCGAGAAGCGCATCTTCGCGCAACTGCGCAAAACGCTGCTGCAAGCGGCCGGGCGCATCCGCGCCAGCGCGGCGGCGGTGGCGGAAGTTGACCTGCTGGCGAACTTCGCTCATCTGGCGGCGGTGCGCGGCTATGTGCGTCCCGCTCTGGATGGCGGCGGCGTGCTGGAGACGATCGGAGGCCGGCATCCGGTGATTGAGTGCCTGATGCAGAGCGGAGGCCTGCCTCCCTTCGTGCCCAATGATCTCTTTGTGGTCACCGGGCAGCCGGACACCGCCGAGCCCAGCCTGCTGCTGATCACCGGCCCCAACATGGGCGGCAAGTCGACCTACCTGCGGCAGGCGGCGCTGCTGGTGATTCTGGCCCAGATCGGCAGCTTTGTGCCGGCCAAACGGATGCGCCTCGATCCCGTGGACCGCATCTACACGCGCATTGGAGCGAGTGACAACGTGGCGCGCGGCCGCTCGACCTTTATGGTGGAGATGACGGAGACCGCCACCATCTTGAATACGGCGAGCGAGCGCTCGCTGATCCTGCTGGACGAGATGGGCCGCGGCACGGCCACCTTTGACGGACTCTCGCTGGCCTGGGCTACGGTGGAACACCTGCACGCGCAGGTGCGCGCCAAAACTCTCTTTGCGACTCATTATCACGAGCTCACGCTGCTGGCGGGCGAGTTACCGCGAGTCAAAAACTTGCGCGTGGCGATCAAGGAAAACGCCAAGGGCATCGTCTTTCTGCACGCCATCGAGCCGGGAGCGGCGGACAAGAGCTACGGAATCGAGGTGGCCAAGCTGGCCGGCCTGCCGGCCCCGGTGCTGCGGCGCGCGCGGCAGGTGCTTTTGCAGCACGAGCGCGCGGAGAAAAAGAATGTTGCGGCGGAGAGCGATTCGCCTCTGCAACTGACCATGTTCACGCCCCTATCGCAGCGGGTTTTGGACCGATTGAATGCAACCGACATTGACAGCCTTACCCCGCTGCAGGCGCTCAATCTGCTGGAAGAGTTGAAGAGCGAGGTGCGCGGCGGGAGTCCGGCGCCATCTGCTGCCGCAGAAGAAGGGAGCGGCTCCTGATGGCTGTGGCGGGAAGAAAGACGCCTTCTCCGCTGCGCCGCGGCGCCGGCCGGGTGTTGATCGTGGGCCTGGAAGGAACCGCGCTCAGCCCGGCGGAGGCGGCATGGCTGCGCCTCATTCGCCCAGGGGGAATCATCCTTTTCCGCCGAAATGTGGAAGAGCCGCGACAGGTGCATGCGTTGCTGCGCGCGGCGGCGGTGGCCGCTACGGGAAGCGCCTCCGGGCCTCTGTTGCGCTGCATGGACGTCGAAGGCGGCACCGTAGACCGGCTGCGCGATCTGGTTGCGCCGCTGCCCTCGCTGGAACAAGCAGCCGCGACCGGCGATCCCAAACTCTTCACCGCGCATGGCCGGTTGGCCGGCCGGGAGATGCGGCTGCTCGGCCTGAATGCGAATTTTGCGCCCGTCCTTGACTTGAAGACCGAGGCGTCGGCGCCGGTGATGAGCAGCCGCGTCCACTGCGGCGATCCCGAAGAGGCGGCCCGCTATGCCGCGCATTTTCTCGATGGACTGGCGAAGGAAGGAGTGCTGGGCTGCGCCAAGCACTTCCCCGGCTTGGGCTCTGGCGCGGTGGACTCTCATCAGACGACGCCGCGCATCGACAAGCCCTTCGCAGCACTCTGGGCTGAGGACCTACTCCCCTACCGCATGCTGGCTTCACGTCTGCCGCTGGTGATGGTGTCGCATGCCACTTACCCGCAGACGCGCTCCAAGAGCGACCCGGCATCGGTCTCCGGCTTCTGGATCACGGAGGTGCTCCGCAAGAAGATCGGCTTTCGCGGCTTGGTCGTCTCCGATGACATGGAGATGGGAGGAATTCTCTCCCAGATGGCGATCGCCGGCGCAGCGATCGGTTCCCTGCTCGCGGGCACGCATTTGATTGAGATCTGCCACCAGCCCGCACGGATCTTCGCCGCGTATGAAGCCTTACTGAGCGAGGCCGAACATTCGCCGGCATTTGCGCGGCAGCTTCGACGGGCGGCGGCGCAGGTGGAACGCTTCGAGCGCAAACGGCTGCATCGGTTCCCTGCTGTTCCGGCGCCCAAGGCGTTGGAGAGCATCCGCCGCGAGATTCAGAAGTTCTCCGCCTTGCTGGGCAACCAGCCGGTAAAGAAGCAGTCGAAGAACCACGGGAAAGACCAAGGGGCGATAGAAGAGCCGGCGCGT
>JANWJB010000075.1 GCA_025449575.1 Acidobacteriaceae bacterium | reverse complement strand
TTACGCGCAATGTCAAGAACCTGATCGATCGATCCGAGAACCTCATCTTGCGCCATCGGCAAGGCGGCATCGCTGCTCACTCCCGGGATGGTGACGAAGCCCTGAAAGTGATAGCCGAGATGGCGAACGCTCTCCAGGTGGCGGCGCAGAGTTAACCCGACCCGGCCGGTCCCGGCAATGATGATGTTGCGCGTTTCCATTCCCCGTGCAAAGCGGCGATACATGGTATACCGCCAAATCAGGCGCCGCGCGCAGAGCAGAATGGCGGTAATGGCGACGGTGGCGATCACCACGCCTCGCGAGACGACTTCTCCCTTGATCAGGTAAAGCCCTCCCGCCAGCAACAGTCCCGCCGTCAAACTCGCTTGCACTGTGAGCCGCTGCTCATGCAGTGCGCTGCGCATCTGTGCCGGACCATAAAGATGGTAGCGGCGGCTGACCAAAATGAGCGAGAAGATGAACCACGCCAGGGCTCCAGCCAGCCAGCCCCGGTTGCCATGAAACATCACATTGGTGTGATAAGGAGAATCGGGACGGAAGAAACCGCGACCTAACCAGCCCCGGATGGCGATCACCAGGGCGCACAGTACGATCATTACGTCGCCAAACATCCACAACATGGCGACGAGAGCGCTATTCCTCGCCGGCGCGGCGTATCTGCCCCCCGCGTCCGAGGGTTCGCTCGTTGCCTCCGACGCGTTGGTCGTAAAGCGCTTTAAGAATTCAGAGGTGGCCATGGCCTTCCGAGAAAAAACTTGGCCCTTACAGAATTCACATATACTCCCTCAGAGTAGCGATGAGGGACCCCACGAAAGATGTAAGCAGTCTGAATGTGACTAATCTTGCAGTTACTAGTTAGGCAACCGTGCGGGACGGCCCGGTCGAAGATCTGCGGTAAAAAAGTGCGGCAAGTACGGCACAACCATCATCAAGTGACATCCGCTGACCGGACCGGTTGCCCCCGCGACACGAAGCAGAGATGCGCAAAAGTTCGTCTTGCTTTTCCGCCCCGGAACGCCCCCCTAGAAAAAAATCCAACCTCCGCTAGAGGCGAGATTCCGTTATCGCAATCGCATCATGGAGAAGCCAAAAAATAAAAGCAGACACCCTCGGAAAACTCTTTCTGCGACCCCAAGAATATCACGCCGCGGGTAAGCATGTGGTCAACATTTTGTTACTGCGGTTACCAAATAGGAGCGAGGCGCCGAAGGGCTGCCGGCCCACTCAAACTAATCCCAGTCGCGTTCGGGAACGCGGAAAAGGTAGTTCAGTTTCCCGATAGGAATTCGCACAGTTAAAGCATTGCGTGAAGTACTGCCGGCCCGCAGGGAAAATCGTGCCCTTCGAGGAGATTCTCATGGCGTTCTGCAAATGCCGGTCAGAATGGAAGGACGTAGGCGTCAAAGCGCAGAAACTGCCGCATCGTTTCATTGTCCGTATCCCGCATCTGCTCGACGCTGTGGAAGAATATTCCTTTCCCCTCGTGCAGAAAGACAACATGATCGGCGAGCCTTTCGGCAAACCTCATGTCGTGGGTGACAACGATACTGGTGAGGCGGAGCTGATGCTTCAGCCTTTGGATCAGGTCTCCGAGCCGCCTCGCCATCAGCGGATCGACCATGGTGGTGGGCTCGTCATAGAGAATCGCCTCCGGTTGCGCCGCCAAAGCACGAGCGATCGCGACAGAACGCTTCATCCCGGTTGAGAGGTCGGAGGGCAGCAGATGACCCATGCCCGCCACCCCAACCATCTCCAGCAGACCATTCACCACCTGTTGAATTTGGTCTTCATGCAACTCCTTTCGTTCCCGCAGAGGGAAGGCGACATTTTCGCCCACCGAGAGGGAGTCGAAAAGAGCTCCGTTCTGAAAGACCATAGTCACCTTTTTGCGTACAGATTCCATCTGGCGCTCGTTGAATCCGGTGATATCTTCGCCGGCAACGGTGATACGCCCGGAGTCGGGTTTGAGGAACCCCATGATCTGCTGGAGCGAGACCGACTTTCCCACTCCAGAACGGCCGATAATGCACAACGTCTCCCCGGCGGCGATTGAGAAGCTGACATCGTCCAGCACGCGCAGGTCGCCAAAGGATTTCGAGACGTGTTCGAAGGCGATATAAGGTTCGGGATGGAACGGCGGTCCCCCGGGTCGGGTCGAGGCCTGGCAAGCGGGACCCTCGACGGCAATCTCAATCGAGGTTCCCGGCAGAATCTCCGGGACCGGCGTGGAGCGGTGGACGTTGTCCGCTTCGGGATCGAGCAGCAGAGACATCGATCCCCAGACTACAGTACTGCCGCCGACCAGGGAACGATTGCGGCCAGCTCCTCCGGCGAGTTGCAATTCATAAACCAGCGAGCCAGAGGCAGAGGGGAGAAATCGTGAATCTCAGGCTGCACGGAGGCCAGCATTTCTAAATCAAAGATGTCGATCGATTGGGCGGAGGTCGATAGACGGGAAGCAAACACTTCGGTGACCGCGTAAGCTCCATCGTCCAAAGCTTCGCCAATTCGTTGCAGCGCCTCCGGCCGGTAGACGGCCAAGAGCGGCTCCGGCCGGCCATGCACTCGGGGAAACGTCGCTTGGGCTCCCGTGACCCTGGCACGCTCCAGCATCCAGGCGAGCAACCGCACCGGAGCCAGAGGAACGTCCACCGGCAAGAAAATGTTGTAAGCAGCGGAACTCGCGGTCAGCGCAGCTTCCATGCCGCCCAGAGGGCCGCAACCGGGGCGAAGATCCTGCACCGCCGGAGCCAGGTCTCGAAGGTCAGGGCGCCCGCCGGCAATCCGCGGCATGCGACCGAGGGGAAGCGCGCGCAGTTTCCGCAAGGCGGCTTCCACCAGCGTTAGACCATGCAGACGAATCACGGCCTTGTCTCGCCCCATGCGGGTGCTGCGCCCCCCCGCCAGCACGAACCCTTCTACGTCCAAAGTTGGAGGAATCATCCACCCCCCTTGCCGCGCTCACGGCGCCCTAGCCGGTGGGCGCCTCCCTTCCCGGTTCTTCTCCCTGCGCGACACCTTCCAGAAAAAGAATGATCGATTCAATGCCGAGATGGAAATTGGCGATGCAGAACTTCTCGTTGGGGGCGTGAAGGTTGTCGTCGGGAAGACCGAAGCCCATCATCACCGTTGGGATCTTCAGATATCGCTCAAAATCCGCAACGATGGGAATCGAGCCGCCGCTGCGCACGAAGACCACTTCCTTGTCGAAGACTGCCCGCAAGGCCCGCTGGGCGGCGCGGATATAGCGATTGCCGGTCTGAACGACCACTGGATCACCGGCATGAATCAAGCGCACTTCGACCTCCACCCCCCGAGGCCGAACCCTCTCTACTCGTTTTTTGAGCTGCTCAAAGGTCTCCTGAGGCTGCATTTCCGGAGCTAGGCGCAGCGAGATCTTGGCGGTGGCTTTCGCGGGGATCACCGTCTTGGCTCCGGCTCCGGTGAAGCCGCCCGTTATACCATGAACATCCAGCGAAGGCCGGGCCCAGGTGCGCTCTAATACGGAGTATCCCGGCTCCCCCACCAACTCCTTCGCGCCGACCTCTGTGTTCCGGTAAACATCCTCATCGAAGGGAAGGTTTTTCCACGAGGCCAGCTCGGCGGCGTCCGGAGCCGTAACCCGGTCGTAGATGCCGGGAATCAAAATACGGCCCTCGGCATCCTTCAGCGCCGCGATGATCTGAGAGAGCGCAATCAGTGGGTTGGGTGCCGATCCCCCATAGACGCCGGAGTGCAAATCGGTGCGGGCTCCGCATACCTCGATTTCGGTATAGATCATTCCCCTCAGCCCGACGCATAGTGTAGGCAGACTTGGAGCGAATAGCTCCGTGTCGGAGACCAGCGCGAAGTCCGCTTCTACTTCTTCCGGATGGTCGCGGAGAAACTGGGCAATTGCTTCGCCGCCAGTTTCCTCCTCACCTTCAAGAATGATTCGAACGTTTACCGGGAGTGTGCCCTGATGAGCGTGGAAGAGGGACTCCAGAGCCTTTAGATGCATATACATCTGGCCCTTATCGTCGACCGCTCCACGGGCATAAATGTTCCCGTTCCGTTCTACCGGCTCAAAGGGAGAACTCTGCCACTCGTCGAGCGGATCGGGGGGCTGAACGTCATAGTGTCCATAGGTGAGACAGACCGGTTGACCGGAAGCGTGGAGCCAGTCGGCGTAGACCAGCGGATGCCCCGTAGACTCGATCAAACGGACATGCTCCATGCCGATGCGGCTCAGCTCGGCCACCAGGAATTCGGCGGCGCGGCGTACATCGCCGGCATACATAGGCAGCGCGGAAATGGAAGGAATCCGCAGCAGAGCTTTCAATTCCTCCAGGAAGCGGACGTGCTGGCCGCGGGCGAAGGCCACCGCGGAAGAATGAGTCGGCAAGAGATCGGGGAGGGACGGCATTGGAGAATCTCCCGGCGTGCGCGGGATCGATCGCACTGGTCCGCACAGGCGGCAGAAACCCCTAGTATCGCGGCTCATCCGCTCTGCACCATGTATTCTAGTGCTAGACTCCCCGACTTCTTAGAATCGCGCCCAGACTGGCCGCAGAGCGGCGGCAATGCGTCGATAACCGGGCCAACGAGCCGAAATGCTCATTACATTGGAGCTGAGTCGCAGTGCGTTGACTCAAGGGCTTCGAAGGCAACAAGAATGGCAAACTCCGAAAAGATTTTGATCGTCGAGGATGAGCTGCACGCCCTGGCTGGGCTGTCGGAGTTGGTCTCCGGCTGGGGCTACCGCACCGAAACTGCGCGCGATGGTGTCGAAGGGCTGGAGGTCGCGATGGAGTGGTCGCCCGGCATTGTGGTGACCGATTTAAAAATGCCGCGGATGGACGGTCTGGAACTGCTCACCCGCCTGAAAGAAATGCCCGGGAGTGCGGCGGTGATTGTATTGACGGCTCAAGGCAGCATCGAGCGCGCCGTCGAAGCGATGAAGATGGGAGCCTATGACTTCATCCAGAAACCCATCGATCCCACCCGCCTGAAGACGGTTTTAGCCAATGCCAGCCGGCAGCGGGACGTCGAACGGGAGTTGGAGGTGACGCGGCGCAGGCTGCGGGATACCGGATTTTTGGGTTCCATGGTGGGCGGCTCCAAGCGAATGCAGGAGATGTTCGCGATGATCGAGCGGGTTGCCCCCAGCAACGTCTCGGTGCTCATCACCGGGGAGAGCGGAACGGGAAAAGAGCTGGTCGCGCGTACGCTGCACGCACTTAGTCCGCGCAAGAGCAAAGCCTTCGTGGCGGTCAACTGCGCCGCCATTCCGGAAACGCTCATCGAGAGCGAGATCTTCGGGCATGAGCGGGGCGCATTCACCGGCGCCACCGAGCGGCGAGCCGGCTGCTTCGAATTGGCCGAGGAGGGTACTCTGCTGCTGGATGAGATTGGTGAGATGCCGATCGGCACCCAGGCTAAGCTGCTCAGGGTGTTGGAGGATCGCAAGTTGCGGCGGCTGGGCAGCAAGGTAGAGACGCCAATGGATGTGCGCGTCCTCGCTGCCACCAACAAGAATCCCGAGCTGGCGGTCGCCGATGGGCATCTGCGCGGCGATCTCTATTACCGCCTCAACGTATTCAACCTGCATATGCCACCCTTGCGGGACCATAAAGAAGACATCCCGGCGATCATCGAGACAATGCTCACCGATATGAACGCCAAGCACAGCCGGCAGGTAAAAGGCGTTGACGCGGGACTATTGCAGCGGCTGATGGCTTATGATTGGCCGGGCAATGTGCGCGAGCTCAGAAATACCGTAGAACGCGCCGTCATTCTCTGCAGCAATGGCTCGCTCGAAGCCTCGCATCTGCCGCCAGGTTTTGGTACGCGGCCGGCCCGCGCAACGGCCAATGGAGCGGAAACCGAGGGAGTACACGTGAAGGTGGGCAACACTGTAGATGAGGCGGAACAGAAGCTAATCTTAAAAACCCTGGAATCCACGCGCAACAACAAGACCCGCGCGGCGGAGATTTTGGGGATCAGCTTGAAGACCTTGCACAACAAGCTGAAGGAGTATGGGAATCCGGCAGGAAGCGAATCAAGCTAGTGGAACGGAAGCCAACCCATGCGACTGAAGACCAAGCTCGTACTCGCAATTTCAGGCCTAGTGTTCCTGCTGCTCTGCGCCCTTTCTTGGATCTTTCTCAACCAGCTCCTGCGTCAGCGCATCTCGCAATCCTTCGACGGCGGCAGCATGGTGGCCAACCAGATCGTCTTCGCCACCCGGCGGGCGCTGGAGAACGGGGCTGCCAATGGAGCCTTCGACGCGAGCGATCCGACTGCCCTGAGGGAAACCGTCGCAGCCGCCCTGCGTAGCGATCCCGGGCTCACCGCCTTGCTGGATTCCGCGATTCGCTATTCTCCCACTGTCTTTGACGTCACGATCGATGACACCGACGGCCGGGCCCTCTTGAGCAGCGACCCTTCGCAACTGAACCAGCCGGTCGCCGCTCGAGAGGAATACTCCCGCCTGCAGGACGGGGGCGTGATTCGCTTGCTGGCGGTGGTCTTCGGGCCTCCGCGGGTCTATGACATCAGCTTACCGCTGGAGCGGGCAGGCAAGCCTTTCATCACCGTCCGCGTCGGAATCCGCACCACTTTTTTGCGCTTCGTGGTCGAGCCCTGGCTGCTGACCGCTCTCACCTACACTGGCTTGGCCATCCTCTGCTCGCTGGTCGTCGCCGCCTTTCTCGCCAATCTTGCCCTGCAACCAATCGAGCAGATCAACCGCCGGCTGGATGCGTTGGATCAGTCGCCCATGACCGGCTCTTCACTGGAGGCGCCGGCCTCTACCGCCTCTGGCGGAGTTCATCCCGCCGAAGACGCCATCGCCATGGCCTCCAACAAAATCGAGCGGCTGGGCCGCCGCATGCGCAACGTCGAAGAAGTCTTCTCCGCCCTGAAGGAAGGGCTGGACCAGATTATGACCAACCTTCAGGATGGTATGGTGCTGTTCACGCGCGATGCGCGCGCAGTGCTGGTCAGCGATTCGGTGGAGCGCTTCCTGGGGCTGCCGCGCAGAGATATTCTGGGCGCGGAGCTGCACGAGATCTTCAGTAAGGACACGCGGCTGGGCGGCTTAATCCGCGAATCCTTTGATGCGCACATGGTGCTGGTCCAAGAGGAGATTATTACCGACACCGGCCGCCATGTTGAGATATCGCTGGACTTCATTCATGACGAAATGGGCTCCGACCCTCAGGCGTCTTTGGGCGCGCTGCTGACGGTGCACGATCTGGAGTCGGTGCGTGAAATAGAAAGCGAGCTTGAACTCTCGCGCCGGCTCGCCGCGATTGGAAGGCTTACCGCGGGCGTAGGCCACGAAGTCAAAAATCCGATCAATGCCATCGTGGTGCACCTGGAGTTGATGCGCAACAAGCTTGGTGCAAGCGATGGCGGCGCCGTGCGCCATCTCGATGTGATCTCCAGCGAGATTCAACGGCTGGACCGGGTGGTCGAAACGCTGGTCGACTTCTCCCGCCCGGTGGAACTGCAGCTAAGGGAGCAGGACCTGCGGCGGGTGGTCTCCGCCGTGCTCGCCCTGGCATCGGCCGAGTTTGAAACCAGGAATGTATACGTCGAGAGCGATCTGCCGGACTGTCCGGTGACGGTCAAGGTGGACGGCGATCTTGTGAAGCAGGCACTGCTCAACGTCGTGTTGAACGCTGCTCAGGCGATGACTGAGGGCGGCGCCCTTGAGGTCCGTTTAATTGAAGACGGCCGAATGGCCCTCCTGAGTATCCACGACAACGGGCCGGGCATCCCGGCCGAGATACGAGACAAGATTTTCGACCTTTACTTCACAACCAAGAAAGGCGGCAGCGGCATTGGATTGGCGATGACCTACCGGATCGTGCAGATTCATAGCGGGTCGGTTGAAGTAGAATCGGGTCCAACCGCCGGTACAACTTTTACCCTGAGCTTTCCGCTAGCCATCGCCCAAGAAGGGCGGGTGCGCGAGCACTTGGCGGCGGCGGGCGCCGGAGAGTCGAGGATCGCGGAGGAACCCCGAGGATGAAGGTCTCGCGATGAAAGTCCTGCAAGGGCGGCCTTGGAAAACGCTGCGCTGGAGCGCCGGAACGGCAGTGTGCCGGCGTCTGGCCGCCATGGCGGCATCTAAGTCGATCGCAGTGGTGTTGCTCGGCGCGGCTTCCGCGGGGCTTGCGGTGTTGCCGCTCACGGGTTGCGCAAGCCTTCATCTGCGTTCCCAGCAACCCCAACCGCCGCCTCTCAAGACCGGTCCTGGACAGATAGACGAAGAGCAGAGCAAGGCCCATCAGCAACCTCCTTCCTCTACCCTGCCGCAACCTTCGGCAGTGAATGCGCAGCCGCAACTGCCACCGGTGAAGCAGCCCAAGGTGAAGCGGCGCAAGAAACGCCGGCCCGCAGAGCCGCCGCCGCAGGTAGAGCAGGATGCCAGCATCGTACCGGCCACCCCCATCGGGAAGCTCACCACGGGCGATAGCAAGAGTGCGGAGCAGAACAAGCGCGATACCAAAGAATTGATCCAGCAAACCGATCAGGGGCTGGACCAGATCAAGCGGGCTCTCTCTCCCGAGGAGCGCACCACCATGGTTCAGATCCGCACCTTCCTCAATCAGGCGCAGCATGCCTTGGATAATGGCGATGCCGACGGCGCGCGCACCCTGGCTACCAAAGCCAAGCTCCTCCTGGACGAGTTGGCTCAAAAATAGCGTGCGGCCGCTAGCCGATTCACGATACGTGTACCCCCGGGCGGATGCACCATACGCGGCCCGTTAAGAAAAGCCGCGCTTCTCCAACAGCGGTCGGCATCGCAATCCTGAATCCGCTCCGGAGTCCAGGCGCTTCTCTAGCGTTCGCCCCAACTGAGCTTGGCGCGGAGGACGTCGAAAAAGCCATTGCTGCTCATGCGCACCAGTTTGACCGAGTGGTCTGATTTGCGGCAGCGCACCCGGTCACCCACGCGCAGTTCCAGCGCCTCCTGCCCATCGACGGTGACAAAGATTTGATCCGGAACACCCTCGATCGTCACCAAGACCTCAGCGTCGCCGCGTACCACCATAGGCCGAACGGTAAGTAGATGCGGACAGACCGGCGTGACCACCAGCGCGTCCACGTTGGGAGCCAGGATCGGGCCGTTGGCGGAGAGGCTGTAGGCGGTAGAACCGGTCGGGGTGGCGACAATGACCGCATCGGCTCGAAAAGAGGCGGCGAGCTGCCCGGAGAGGTGGACGGCGAACTCGCCTATGCGCGCCATCGCCCCCTTCGACATCACCACATCGTTCAGGGCGTCGTATTCCTTTAGGACCGTGCTATCGCGCAGCACCTCGGCATGCAGCATGGACCGCACGTCGACGGCGCAGCAATCCTCACGCCAGCCTTCCAGCGTGGTAAAGAGATCATCCAAGGGCACTTCGGCCAGAAATCCCAGGCCGCCCAGATTCACGCTGAGAATGGGGATGCCGCCCTTGGCAAAGGCGCGCGCGGCAGCCAACAGTGTTCCGTCGCCGCCCAGCACCACCGCGAGATCGGGGTGCTGGCCGGCCAGCTCGGAACGGCCAAAGATGGGCGCGTCCTGCGTGTAGTTGCCGCTCACCGGGTCGAGGATGGGCTCCAGCCCGTGAGCGCGCATCCAGAGCACGAGCTCGGGCAGCAGCTTGGCCAACTCCGGTTTTTGCGGCTTGGAAAAGATGGCGATCTTAGACATGAAGGGTCACCGCGGCGGCTGCTGAACAGTTTACCGGAGATATTCGCGCCGCCTTCAGCCGGCGCGAATATCTCGATAAGAAAGGTTACCGCCGGCGGAGATTCCGAGAGCTTTGGTTTCGCAGGTGCACGCGGATCGATTTCATTCGCTCGGATGAACCGGAACTGAGCCCGCGACCGGAAATGCGTCACGCGGCGAAAAGCGGGCATGCAGAAGAAACTCCCGGTTGCCCTCCGCACCCAGGATGGGCGACGGCAGAAGGCCGATACCCGAAGCTCCGAGAGCTGCGGCGGCTGTGCGGACGCGATCGATGGCCAGTTGATGGGCGGCCGGATCCCGCACGATGCCGCCCTTGCCCACGTGTTCCCTGCCCGCTTCGAATTGCGGTTTCACCAGGATCACCGCTTCCACTCCGGCTCCGGATCGGTCCGGCTCCGCCGCCCCGCCGGCCTGCGGAACTCCTTCCGCCGTCTGAGTGATGGCGGCCAGCACCGCCGGCAGCACCAGCGTGGCAGAGATAAAAGCAACATCCATGGCGACAAAGCTAATGCCGCCGGAGAGGCTTCCGGGCTTCATCCGGCGCGCATTGGTGCGCTCCAGCAGCGTAACTCTGGAATCGTTGCGAATACTCTGCGCAATCTGCCCATAGCCGGTGTCGACTGCGGTTACATGAGCTGCGCCATGCTGCAGCATGCAATCGGTAAAGCCTCCGGTAGAGGCGCCGATGTCCGCACAGCGGCGGCCTTCTAAATCGATCTTCCAGTGGGCCAAGGCCGCTTCCAGCTTTTCCCCGCCGCGGCTCACGTAGCGCTGCGCGCCGCCCAGCATACGGAGAACTGCGTCCGGTCGAATCGCCGTGCCGGGCTTTTCCACCTTCTGCTCGTCAACCAGCACCCGGCCGGCCAAGATCAGCGCCTGCGCTCGCGCGCGGGAGGGCGCGAGTTCCCTCTCTACTATCAACGTATCGAGGCGGCTTTTCCTCACTGTTGCTTTATACCCTCTTTGTCTGGCGGCCGTTCAAACGACGTATCCAACCAGGTCCGGGGACGCCCACAGCCGAAAAAGAAGAACCTCTGCCCAAGACTGCCGCATCTGCAATCAGTAGAATGGAAGGAATGCGCCCGAATGGATGGGATGCGCCATGCTCCAAAGACACCCCTTCGTGTTAGCAGGATTGCGAAACCCGCCGCTTCGCCGCCGCGCATCGCCGGCGAAACAACAGCAGCGGCTGCGCGATGGGCGAACGGCGTTGCGCGCTGAAGTTTGACCAATACCGCGAGAGGCAAAATTGCCATGACCCAGGGTCCGCATATCACACAACAGGATCTCGCGCTGCATGAGATGCAGGGCCTTCCTGAAGAAGCAGAGGCGGAGGTTCGCAGCCATCTGGCCGATTGTGTGCTGTGCCGGTGGCAGTTGGCGGAAGTTTCCGGAGATCTTGCTCTGCTGGGCATGACTCCGGGACGACCGGTCCCAGCGGAGGCGCGGAACCGCTTCCTTGAGCAACTCGCGGCTGGGCGTCCCGCCGCCGATACCAATATCGAAAGAGAGCAGCCTTTGCGACAACAGACCGTCCGGGAAAAGGAAGAATTCGACCAGGAAGACTCCAACCAGCCTATGCGCGAGCAGCGCACTGCGGAACAGCCCGCCTCCGGCGGCGGACGGCGCGGAACCAAGCCTTGGATTCCCTGGGTGATCACAGCATGTCTGGCCATCGCCACCGCGGCTTTGGCAGTGCAAAACGCCGCCCTCAATGACACGGTGCGTACCGAGTCTAACTTGGTGACCAACTTGGCGGTGAAGGCTTCGCGGGCACAGCAGGTGCTGGAAACCCTTACCTCGCTTCGGGCTCAGCGGGTAGTGTTGACCTCCGGGAAAACGCCGGACGAACCCGCCGGCCGCATCACCTATCTTTCCGACCGCGGCGGCCTTATCTTTCAGGCCACCGATATGAAGCCCATTCCATCGCAGAAGGCGTATGCGCTCTGGTTGATGCCCGCCGACGGTGGGGCGCCCATTGCCGCCGGCCTCTTCCGTCCGGACGCCTTGGGAGGCGCTAGCGTTGTGCTGCCGCCATTGCCGTCCGGAGTGCGCGCCAAAGCCTTTGAGGTGACGCTGGAGGACGCCGCGGGGGCAGCAAAACCGAGCACGCTGCCTTTACTTTCCGGAGATGGTTCCGGAACCTTGGATTAGGTTCTCTTCCGGCTACGATCGGCGGCCGCCATTGGCTCGCCCTCTCAAGGGATGTTGTGGCTCCAACTTCAAACTCCCGCAAGATGCTCGTTCCACCACCTTATCGCGCTCCCGCTCCGGCCCTGCGCAGACTCTACGAGGCCCTCTACAACGCCTACGGCCCGCAATCCTGGTGGCCGGCCGATACGCGGCTGGAGGTGGTGGTGGGCGCTTATCTCACGCAAAATACCTCATGGCTCGCGGTGGAGCGCGCTCTGGAGAATCTGCGCGCGCGCGGCGTATTGAGCCTTGACGGATTGCGCCGGATTCCCGAAGGCGAATTGCAGCTCCTCATTCGCCCTTCCGGCTACATGATACGTAAGTCATCTTCAATCAAGGCATTCATATCGTTTCTTGATCTCATGCATGAAGGTTCGCTTGAGCGGCTCGCGGCGGTCCCCGCCCCCGTGGCGCGTCGGCAGTTGCTCGCCCGTCCCGGGGGTGGCGAGGAGACCGCCGACGCTATCCTGCTCTATGCGCTTGATCATCCGGCCATGGTCGCCGACGAGTACCTGCGCCGCATCGCCTTCCGCCACGGCCTCGCTCCTGAGGGCGCGAAGTATGCGCAGCTTCAGGCCTTGGCCGGAGCAGCGTTTGCGGGGGAAGATCCCGACACTTACATCTCGCTGGCCAAGGAGTTTCATGCCCTGGTGGTGGTGGTAGGGAAAAATCACTGCCGCAAGCAGCCGGCCTGCGGCGGATGCCCGCTGGAACACCTTCTGGAGCACAACCGGAAGAAGAGACCGGCTGACACAGCGGCTCCGCGACGGACTTCCAGGCGTGGGAAACGCGCGACACCCTCCCACGCTCTCTAGATTTGGGTGCCCCATTCATCGCGGCTTCTTCGCGATGAGTGGGTGGTGGGTGGCCCGCTCATAGATTTGGGTGCCCCATTCATCGCGGCTTCTTTGCGATGAGTGGGTGGCGGGTGACCCGCTCATAGATTTGGGGTCCCCATTCATCACGGCTTCTTTGCGATGAGTTCTCTTCGCGGCGACCCCATCGCTCCGAGGACCTCCAATCGTGCAATTATGTATTAACGTGGCATAATTGCAAGGTATGATATTCAGGTCGGCCCAGCCGAAGTTGCGAAAGCTCCTGCAGCAGTTTCCAGCCGTGGCTCTGCTTGGTCCCCGGCAGGTGGGCAAGACCACTCTCGCTCTTTCGCTGGCCGAGGAGATTGGCGAACAGGCGCTCTACCTCGACCTGGAGCTGCCGTCTAACCGCGCGAAACTGACCGAACCGGAACTCTACCTCGCGCAGCACGAGGATCGGTTGGTCATCTTTGATGAAATTCATCGGCTCCCCGGCATCTTCGCGACTCTGCGAAGCCTGATCGACCAGCGGCGGCGCAAAGGCAAGCGCAACAGCCAATTCCTCTTGCTCGGCTCCGCGTCCATTGACCTTTTGCAGCAGTCCGCAGAGACGCTGGCCGGACGGATTGCCTACGAAGAGCTGACTCCATTCACTGTGGCTGAAGTTGCCGCCTCCGGAGTCGGTACTGCTGATGGGCTTTGGAATCGCGGCGGCTTCCCGGACAGTTTTCTTGCCGCCAGCGACGAGGATAGCTTCGCGTGGCGCTCCGCCTTCATCCAGACGTATCTCGAACGCGATGTCCCCGCGCTCGGCCCGCGCATCCCGGCAGAGACGTTACGCCGCTACTGGCAGATGTTGGCGCACAATCAGGGGCAGATGCTCAACGCTGCGCAGCTCGCCAACGGACTCGGCGTGAGCGGACACACCGTTGCGCGTTACCTCGATATCATGGTGGACCTGCTGCTTGTCCGCCGCCTAGCGCCCTGGGCCGCGAACGCGAAGAAGCGCCTGGTACGCACACCGAAGGTCTATGTCCGCGACAGCGGCCTGTTGCATGCGCTGCTTGGCATTCGAGACATGGAAGAACTTCTGGGTCACCCTGTCGTCGGCGCCAGCTGGGAGGGGATGCTCCTCGAGAACATATTGGACGCACTGCCCCAGACCGCGCGGGCATCGTTTTACCGCACCTCTGCTGGGGCGGAGATTGATTTGGTGATTGAATTCAGCGCAAAGCAGCGTTGGGCCATCGAGATCAAGCGCTCCCTCGGCAGCCCTGTGCCCAGCAAAGGCTTTTACAACGGCTGTGAAGACATCAAAGCCACGCGACAGATCGTGCTCTATCCAGGTGAGGAAAAGTTTAAGCTCAATGCAAAGACCGAAGTGATGCCGCTCCAAACCTTTTTGCAAATGCTGCCCTGAGATAGAGAAAGTTTTGAGGCGG
>JANWJB010000074.1 GCA_025449575.1 Acidobacteriaceae bacterium | reverse complement strand
TTCACCATTCCCAGCGTCGAAGACTACGAAGTTGCGGCCGTCACTACCGCATAGATATGGCCGGCCCTGTGTCTTTTTTGTCCGTGTGGAGCGAGATGCGGGCATCCTTCCGTGCGATTCGATCGCCAAACCTCGCGTAACTCGCGCCGTGCAAGTTTCACGGCCTCGGCGTATTGTTGATGGAGCCGCGTAGAGAGCTTTCCCAAGCGGCGTACCTGTCCGTTCTCGCGAATCTGCACCGCGGACCGACAGGCGCAATGAAACCTTCGATGCCCAAGTCGATGGCCGGCCTTTCGTCTTTTTGTGCTGCTCCGGTCCGACCTCGATAGCGGAATTCCCCTGCTGGAAAGACCGGCTTTGGAAAGATCGAAAGCGTCGAGCATTTTTACGTTTGCCGTTGTGTAGCGAGATGCGTAAGATGCGGGCATCCTTCCGTGCGATGACCGCGTCGGGCGCAATTTTCTCCTGGTATTCAAAGGGAGGATGTTCTCCCATGTTTTCACACCGATGCAAAACTCCGGCGCCCAATCCGTCCCGGACCTTCATAACAGCGACGAGGAGCCGCGCCCATGACCGTTCATCTCGTGAACCCTAGCGACAATTCCTTCGGAACCGCCGTCATTACGCCGCGATGGCTGTTCGTATTGGCGGCGGCGACTCCAGAATCGATGGGCGACCCCGTTTTGGTGGATGAATCGCTGGAACAACTCGACATCGAAACGATTCGGGCCGGGGATGTTGTCGGCATCAGCGTACATACAGGCAATGCGCTGCGAGGTTACCAGGTGGGAAGGCTTGCGCGCGCGCGCGGCGCCACGGTGGTGTATGGAGGCATTCACGCCACCCTGTTTCCTGAGGAGCCTTTCGAACAAGGTTCGGCGCACGCCGTCGTCAAGGGCGATGGAGACATCGTGTGGGGTCAGGTGCTTCGCGACCTGCAGGCGGGAAATGCCCATCGAATCTATGACGGCGGAAAGATCGGAGGAGAGGAGTTCCTTTCGGCGCGCTGGGACTTGTTGCGGACGGACAAATACATGTGGGCGTCGGTGCAGACAATTCGCGGATGCCCAAAACATTGCTCGTTCTGTTCGGTATGGCGCACCGATGGACAGGCGCCCCGGCAGAGGACGTTCGAGAAAGTAATCGATGAGATTGTCGAGCTTAGGCGGATTGGCTTCCGCTTTATCGCGCTGGCGGACGATAATTTTTATCCGGTCAGCTTGACGGACCTGCGCTTGGCGCGCGAGCAGAACAACTTGGCCAAGTTGGAATCGCTGACCACCATTCGAAATGAGCGGTTTTCCTTGATGGCGGAGCTGGCGAAGTTGCCCAAGGACATGGTGTTTTTCACCCAGATCACGATGGAATCGGCCGAGGACCCGGACTTCCTGGACGCCATGAGGCGCGCCAACATCAAGGGAGCGCTCGTGGGAGTGGAGGCGGTGACCCCCGAGGGGCTGAAGTCGGTCTATAAGGAATTCAACTTCACCGGCGACCGCCTGATAGAGCAGTTGCAAATCTTTCGTAAGCATGGGGTGCACGTGCTCGGATCGTTCATCTTCGGTCTGCCGAGCGATAAGCCGCACACCTTCGGAGCAACCGTGGAGTTGGCGCTGAAGGCAGGAGTGACGTTCGCGCAGTTTGTAATGATGACGCCCTTTCCCGGGACCGTGGACTTCGGCCGCTGGGAGAAGGAGCAAGCGGACAATCCAACCATGGTGGAAGGCACGCCGATCACGCGCTATTGGCTCATCCCTACCGCCATCCGGCCCAAGATGTTTACACCCCATCCCTCGATGAGTTCGGACGAAATACGGGAACGGACGCAAGTCGTCTGGGATCGTTTCTACGAGATAGGCGCTATTTGGAAGAGGTCTTCTTGCTGCCCGACGTTGCGGTCACGCCTGGCGTTCGTGCTGCTTTCCAAGCTGTACCGGCAGATGTATGCCGGAACGGGAATCTCGACGGACAGCGCCCGGCGAAAAAAGGCGAAGGCCTGGGCGCGTTGGATCGCGGCCCAGGCGCGCAAGGTATTTCGCGCGAAACCGATGCCCGAGCTGAGTTCCCCCGTCTGGGAGCCTCGGACAAAAACTCAGCCGCAGCTGATCACGCTCACGGCTCCGCCGACAAAGGCATAGACGGGCGCCGACGTTGCGCCGCGAAGATATCCTTCGCGGCTTCGACTGGGACGGCAAGGTTGTTGAGTTTTCCCCGACGTCCCTATTCGCCCTTGGCCGGCGCCGCAGGCGTTTGAAACTCCACGTCCATCCACTTCTTCAATGCCTCGATATTCCGCGGATGGCCCAGAAACTTCCTCACTAACTCGGTCGCCGGCTCGCTCGCTCCCGGCTCGAGCACGGTCCGCCGGTAGCGCAGCGCTGTCGGCCCATTCAATAAGTCGGCTCGGTCAAATTGGTCGAAGAAATCGAGCGCGATCACTTTGTCCAGCACATAGGTGTAGTAGTTCGAGGAGTAATCGGCGAGTTGACCGAAGGTGGTGTACATGTCGTAGCCGTTGGCATAGGTGAAGGGGCTGAACTTCGCCATGTCCTGCTTCAGCAGCGCGTCGAAGTTCACCTGCGACGGCGGACGGTTATGGATCTGCAGCGAGAAAGAGGAATAAAGAACCTGCCGCTCCACCCAGATTCCCCGGCCATAGGCATCGGCCGCGACCATCCTTGCAAAAAGCTTTGCCGGGATGGTTTCTCCGGTCTTATAGTTTTTGGCGAAGGAAGAAACCACGCTCCAGTTGTGGAACATCTCTTCCAGCATCTGTGATGGAGCCTCCACGAAATCATTCTCGACGTGGAAAGCTCCCTGGCCAGACCAACGGCCCTGGCCGCCGAGAACCATGTGCATCAGATGCCCGAACTCGTGGAAGAAGGTCACCACGTCGCTATACTGCATCAGTCCCGGATCGCCGGGAGTTCCGCCGGGGAAGTTGCAGATCAGCATGCCTTCAGGAATCTGCCGTCCGCCTATGCCGGGGACCAGTTCCGCGGTCGCGAACCACTTGTACTTGCCCTCGCGCGGGTGCATGTCCAGATAGATTCGTCCCAGATGCTTGCCGCGGTTGGGGCCGGCGTTGTCGAAGACATCGAAGACGGCGACGGCGGGATCCCAGGTCTTGGCGTCCGTAACCTGTTGGAAGCGGACTCGGAAGAGGCGGCCGGCCGTTTCCAATATTCCCGCCTGCACCTCCGCATAAGGGAAATAGGGCCTGACGCTCTGCGCGTTGAAGTTATATTTGGTGCGCTCGTACTGCTCCGGCCAATACTCCCGGTCGACGTCGGAGAGGCCGGTCAGCCCCGGCTGCCGCTGCCGCGCGAAGGCTAGCAGCTCGGCGTATTCGCGGCGGGCGACCGGCTGCGCGGCGTCATTGACCCGGTGCAGCAGAGTCTTCACATTGGCCGCCGACCCGATCATCTGGTCGGCCGTCGCAAGATCCGCATACGTCTTATAGCCCAGCGTCGTCGCCAATTGCTGCCGCGCAATCAGAAGATTTTTGAGCACAGTCATATTCTGCGGATAGGCGCGGCCGTTGTAAGCGAGGTACATGCGCTTGCGCAGCCCTGCGTTGGCGGCAAATGTCAGCACCGGCGTGCTGTCCGGCGCGTCCGTGGTGAGTGTGTATGTCCCGTCGGCGTTCGGCTTGTGCCGCGCGATGTAGTCGGGCGGCAATCCGGCCAACTCCGCCTTGGTCGCCGTCACCTTGCGCACATCGTCGGCTATGTTTTTCTGGAATGCGAGCCTGAGTTGGGTGATCCGGTCCTGTAACTGGCGAATCTTCTTCCGCGTCGCGTCATCCTTGTCCACGCCCGCCAGCCGGTATTCCAGCAGTGTGCGCTGCAGGTAATACTTGGTTGCCGCGTCGCGCGCCGGCAGCGGTACGGCGGTCAATGCCTGGTAGACCTTCCGGTTCAGGCTCAGATCCGTCTCCGCCGAAGAGATCGTTGCCTCCAGCGCGCGCGCTTCGTTGCGCACCGCCGCGGTGTCGGCTGCCATCGTCATCAAGCCCGCCTGGTCGTCCGCCAAGCCCAGCTCGTCGACTGCGTCGTCATACGGCTGCAGCGTATTTCCGACCGTATGCGCACCGGTGGCGCCGATCACCGTGCCGACATCCGCCTTGGCCGCCGCCAGCCGCGCATTGACCCAGCTTTGCAGCGATGCCGCATCGCTGCCCGCCGCCCACGAATGGAGAGGATCCGGCGCCGTCTTCGCGCCTTGTCCGAAAGCCGGTGCGGAAACAAGACCCGCCAGCGCCGCGCAGCCGATCCAAAGAAGACTGCGGCGAGCCCGCCGATTGCCCGAAAATACGCGTGCAGATGCCACACTGCCTCCTGAGAAGAAACTGGGGATTGAGGGCCTCTCAACAGGCCCTGAAACGGCGGGATCCTCCCAAGTATATCGCCGTGCTGATTCGGCACGATGGCTGCTGCGATGGCGGCGGGCGGGGGGGGAATTATCCGCGCGCAATGCGACAATAGAGCATCGGCCTCCCGCCGCTTTTTTCCGATGCTGCAACTCACATCCGCAGGAAAACGATTCGGACCCCGCGTCCTGTTTGAAAACGCCGACTGGCTCATCACGCCGGAGGAGCGCACCGCTCTGGTCGGCGCCAACGGCACGGGGAAATCCACTTTGCTGAAGGTGCTCGCCGGGGAAGACCCGCTGGACTATGGCACTCTGCAGCGCACCCGCGGCATGTCGGTGGGCTATCTTCCGCAGGAAGGGCTGGTGCTCTCCGGCCGCACCGTTTTTGAGGAGTGCCTCTCCGTCTTTGCCGGGCTGCGCCAGATGGAGGGGGAAGTGGCGATCCTGGCGGCTCGCCTGGCCGAGCTCGATCCGGCAAGCGACGCCTACGCCGCCGCCGCCGAACGGTATTCGCAGATAGACGCGCAGCTTCGCGCGCATGGCGGGTATGCGCTCGATGCCCAAGTCGCGGCCGTTCTCACCGGCCTGGGCTTCGCCAAAGACGATTGGCCGCGGTCTTGCGAAACCTTCTCGGGCGGCTGGCAGATGCGTATCGCGCTGGCCAAGCTCCTGCTGCAAAAGCCCGACCTGCTGCTGCTCGATGAGCCCACCAATCATTTGGATCTGGAGAGCCGCAACTGGCTGGAAGGCTATCTCCGCAGCTACCCCAATGGCTTCATCCTGGTCTCTCACGACCGCTATTTTCTTGATGTAACTGTGCGCAAGACGGTCGAGGTATGGAACAAGGGACTCCATTTCTATCACGGCAATTACGAGCACTATCTCCGCCAGAAGGCGGAGCGGCGCGCACAGCTGGAGGCTGCATATAAAAACCAGCGCGACCGCATCGAGCATCTGGAAGCCTTTATCAACCGCTTTCGCTATCAGGCCACCAAGGCCAAGCAGGTGCAAAGCCGCATCAAGGAACTGGAAAAGATTGAGCGCATCGAGATTCCTCAGGAAGAGGCGGCGATCCACTTCACCTTTCCCCAGCCCGCAGCCTCCGGCCGCACGGTGGTGGAGGTCCGCGATCTGGCCAAGAGCTATGGCGAGAAGCCGGTCTTTTCCGGCGTGAATTTTACTGTCGATCGCGGCGACCGCATCGCACTGGTGGGGATAAATGGCGCGGGCAAGTCCACGCTGATCCGCATGCTGGCCGGCACGGAGGCAGCCTCGAGCGGCACGTTGCGGATGGGCCACAACGTGGTGGCTGAATACTTCGCGCAAGATCAATACAAGGTTCTGGATGGAAACGCGCGCATGTTTGACGATATCGCCAACAGTGCCCCGCGCGTGCCTACGGTGGAGCTGCGCGGCCTGCTGGGCTGTTTCCTCTTCTCCGGCGACGATGTATTCAAGCCCCTCGGCGTGCTCTCCGGCGGAGAGAGAAACCGCTATGCGCTGGCCCGCATTCTGGTAAGCCCCTCCAACCTGCTGCTGCTCGACGAGCCCACCAATCACCTGGACTTGCGAGCCAAAGACGTCCTGCTGGAGGCTCTGTCAAGCTTCAGCGGAACGGTTGTCCTGGTCTCCCACGACCGTTATTTCCTTGACCGGCTGGCGACGCGCGTCTTTGAGATTGAAGATGGCCGGCTTCATGTCTATCCCGGCAACTATGAAGATTACCTTCTGCGCAAGGAGGGAGCGGCTGCGGCTGCGGCAGCTCCGCGGCCGGCGCATCCAGTCGAGCCGGCTGTCGCAAACGGCTCCCAACCGGGCAGTGGAGCAGGCGAAGCTCCGGCGCCGGCCACGGCGAACGGCGATGGTGGAAAGCCGCTGGAATCGAACGGCTCCCGCTCCCGCCGCCTGAACCCTATTAAGCTGCGCCAAATGCAGGAGCGGTGCGCCTTTGTGGAGCAGGAGATTCCCCGCATCGAAGCATCCATTGCGCAGGCCGAGGCGGCGCTGGGGAACTACGTCAGCATGGAGGAGACTCGGCGCTGTACGCAGACGCTGGAAGACCTGCGCGTGCGCCGCGCTCTGCTCACCGATGAGTGGGGAGAGCTGGTGCTCGCTCTCGAGGGCTCCGGCTGAGCCGCCGCAGGGCCCTTTTCCTGCATAATCGAAAGAGATGACTCTTTTTTGGAAGCCCGATAGCTGGTCCCTTCGCTTGGCGGAGCTGGAGGCGCGGTCCGGCGACATTAAAGAAGCGCCGCTGCGCCGCGACGTCCGCTCTCTCGGCATGCTGCTTGGGCAGGTGCTGCGCGAGCAGGCAGGCGACCATTTGTTTGAGGAAGTAGAGGAGCTGCGCCGGATCGCCATCCGCCGGCGCGAAGCGCAGAATCGCCGCCTTTCAGGGGATACGGAGACGCCGGGGGGCGAGCCGGAGGCGCAGCGGCTCTTCGCCGGCGCGCTCGACCGGGTGCATGCCCTCGAACCGGACCAGGCCTACCGGCTGGCCCGCGCCTTCGCCTTCTACTTCGAGCTGATCAATCTTGCCGAGACCAACCACCGCAAGCGCAGGCGCCTTTCGATGCAACTGGCCGGGGAAGCCGAGAATCAGCGCGGCTCCTTGCGCGGCACCCTGCGCCAGATGCACAAGGTTGGAATCGCAGCCGGGGAGGCGCTGGAGTTTTTGCGCCGGGTCACCGTGATACCTGTCTTCACTGCGCACCCCACAGAGGTCGCGCGCCGTTCCGTCATGTTCAAGCGTCGCCGCATCGGCGATCTGCTCGAACGGCTCGACCGTATCCCGCTCTCCGATGAAGAGTTGGAAACCCTGGAAGACGCCTTGGCCGCCGAGATCACCGCCCTCTGGGATACCGATGAGGTGCGCAGCCGCCGCCCCACCGTGGCCGACGAGGTCAAGATGGGACTGGACTACTACGAAGCCTCGATCTTCGAGACGCTGCCCAGCCTCTATGCCGAGATCGCCGCGGCCTTTGAGACGGAGTATGGCGTTTGCATCGGCCTGGCGGATCTTCCCCTCCTGCTCTCCTTCGGTTCCTGGATCGGCGGGGATCGGGATGGCAACCCCTATGTGACGCCTGAGGTGACGCGAGAAGCGTTGAAGATGGCGCGCGAGCGGCTGCTGGAACATTACCGCGAGCGGATTCAGCAGGTGATCGAGCTGCTCAGCAGCTCCGAGCGCCAATCTCCGGTCAGTCCCTCTCTCAACGAGCGTCTGGAGGCTTACATTGCCGAACTCGGCGTCACCCGCGAGCAGGCTTTTGGCGAGCGCTACGAGTTTGAAATCTACCGGCGTTTTTTAAGCTGTGTTCTTGCGCGGCTGATGGCCATCGGCGGCGCCTCCCCGTCCGCCGATCCTGCGCTCGGCCGCCTGCGCCCTTACTGCTCCGCGCGGGAACTCCTGGACGATCTTGAGCTGGTGCGCGCCAGTTTGACGGAAAATCGCGGGTCGCGCATCGCTCGCTCGCTGATTGATCCGGTAATCCTGGATGTCCGTACCTATGGGCTGCATTTGCAGACCTTGGATATCCGGCAGCATGCTGACCGGCATAGCGCGGCGGTAAAAGAAGTCTCCGCCTGGAAATCGGAGGCAGGCGGCGGCCTCGCTGTTCCGCCTTCGCTCTCCCCGTCATCTGCCAACGTGATTGATACATTCCGAGCGATTGCGGAGTTGAAGGGCGCCTGCTCGCCGGAGGCAATATCGCAATACGTCATCAGCGGTGCGACAAAAGCCGAAGATGTGCTTAACGTCCTCTGGCTGGCGCGGCTGGGCGGAGTTCAGGTGGAAGGGCAGGGAAGCTCACCCGGCGACGATCCGGGGCTCATGCCGGTCCCTCTCTTCGAGTTCATTGAAGATTTACGCAATGCGCCGGCTGTCTGCCGCGAACTGTGGCAATCGCCCGGATACAAAAAGCTGATCGAGTCCTGGGGCAACACGCAGGAGGTGATGCTCGGCTATTCCGATTCCAACAAAGACGGCGGCATGCTCACCAGCACGTGGGAGATCTTTCGCGCTCACCGCGCGCTGCACGAGGTGGCGCACGAGTGCGGCATCCGTTTGCGGCTCTTCCATGGTCGCGGCGGCACGGTAGGCCGGGGCGGCGGCCCCACGCATCGTGCAATCTACGCCCAACCCAATGGAGCATTCGACGGGCAGATCCGCATCACCGAGCAAGGCGAGGTCCTCAACTGGAAATACTCCGATGTGATCCTGGCCGAGCGCAATCTGGAGTTGATGATTGCCGCCTCTCTGGATTCCCTGGCGCGGCCCAATGCCCGTGATCCGGAAGGGCATCTCACCGGCGTTCTGCGGCCGGAGTGGGAAGCCGCGTTCGAGGAGCTGTCGGCGGTCTCCTTCGACTTCTATCGCGCCGGCATCGTAGAAGACCCCGAGGTGCTCGAATACTTTGAGCAAGCCACGCCGGTAGCGGAACTGGAAAATGCTCGCATCGGCTCCCGGCCTTCGCGGCGAGGCGGCCGCATGGCTCTCTCCGATTTGCGCGCCATTCCCTGGGTCTTCGGCTGGACGCAGAGCCGGCAGGTTCTGCCGGCCTGGTTCGCGGTCGGCCATGCGCTCGATCTCTTCCTAAAAAAGCCCGGCGGCCAAGCCACGCTGAGAACCATGGCGCGGGAGTTTCCGCTGTTCATCGATTTGATCCGCAACGTCGAGATGGCGCTGGCGAAATCCGACTTCGGCATTGCCCGGCTCTATGCTTCGCTGGTAAAGAATGCGGCCCTCCGCGACCGCGTCTTCAACAAGCTTGAAGCGGAATTTCACTTGGCCCGGCACGGCGTTCTCGCGGTCACCGGGCAAGCGGAGCTCCTGGAGACCAATCCGGTGCTGGCGCGCTCCATCCGGCTGCGCAATCCTTACGTCGATCCTATGAGTTTCATCCAGGTCGATCTGCTGCGCCGCAAGCGCGCCGGTGATAATTCCGAGGCGATCGACCGCGCCATCGCCGCCAGCATCAATGGGATCTCGGCGGGGTTGCGCAACACCGGGTGAGACGTGCTCCGGAGCCGATTCACGTCTGCCTCGTGGCGCACCTGTCCTGAATCCGCTCCAGGAGCTTGTTGAAAAACGCGCCGAAGCCCCGAGCGAGGCGCAGGATAACGTGTACTGCTCCAGCCGCCTCCCCCCATCCTGGATGCTCGACGGGAGATGAACACGTTTTTCGACAAACTCCTAGCGGTCCCTTCTCTCGGCTTCGGGGTATCCCGGCGTCGCCAGTGTTTGCTCCGCGCTCTCCTGTCCGGCTTGCAACTCTTCGGCTTTCGCCAGAGCCTCCGGGGTCAGCTCGTCGGCGCTCCGCAATGCGGGGAAGAAGTAGCTCCACACCCCAGTGACCACCAGCGCGCCTACCCCGCCGATCACCACAGCGCGCACCGCTCCCCACCATTGTGCAGTCAACCCGCTCTCAAACTCTCCCAGCTCGTTGGACCCGGTGACGAAGAGGGAACTGACCGCGCTTACCCGGCCGCGCATGGAGACGGGAGTCGCCAACTGCAGCATGGAGGAGCGCACCACCACGCTGACCATATCCGCTGCCCCAACCAGCATGAGCGCCCCCATGGAAAGGGCGAGATTCCGGGAGAGGCCGAAGACCACGGTGGCCGCCCCGAAGATTGCTACCGAGATGAACATCTTTGGGCCGGCGCGGCGGCGAAGGGGCCGGAAGGCGAGCCAGATGGATACCACCAATGCGCCCAACGCCGGGGCCGCGCGTAGCGCTCCCAACCCTTGCGGGCCGGTTCTCAGCACATCGTGCGCGAAGATGGGCATCAACGCCACCGCGCCGCCCAGCAGGACCACAAACAGATCGAGGGTGATGGAGCCCAGCAGGATCTTGGTCTTCATCACGTAGCGAAAACCGGCAAGAATCACCTCGGCGGAAACCGCGCGGTGCTCCATCCGCCCCGGCCGCACGTGCAGGCAGAAGATCAGCGTCACAAACCAGACCAGCGTAAGCAGAGTGACGGAATAGACGATAGGCGCGCCCGCCCATCTGTTGTGTAGCGGCAGGGTGTAGAGAAGGCCGCCAACGGCCGGCCCGGCGAAGTTGGCGATCTGGAAGACCGTAGCTCCCCAGGTAACGGCATTGACGAAGTGCTCCTGGGGCACGAGATGGGGCAGCAGGGCGGAGCTGGCCGGTCCGCTGAAAGCACGGCCGGCGCCAATCAAAAACAATACCCCCAGAATCGGCGCAACGGCGTGGGTTCTGTGCAGCGCCAGCAGCAGCAGTGCGCCGC
>JANWJB010000073.1 GCA_025449575.1 Acidobacteriaceae bacterium | reverse complement strand
GGTCGCTGGACCTGCTGCTATTGCTTGCTCTGCCGCTCTTGATCTATCTCTTCTTTTCCTATCCCCTGGCGCGCTATGCGCTGGCCATTTTATGGCTGAGGACGGTGTGGAGATGCTGGGCGCGAGCTCGCAAATCGAACTTCTCTCCCGCCGATTGCGCTCTCTCTATCTTCGCGCTGCCTCTCTTCTGCGGGTTGCTGGTGCGCAGTTGGTTCCGCCACCGCGTGAGAAAGCGGGTAGTCTGGAAAGGCCGCGAGTATCCTACCTGAGAGCGCTGTCTACCGGAGAGGCGAAAATGCTCAAAAGGTTGCAGCGGAATCTGCCGTTCCTGCATCTCCAAACCGGGGATATGATTCAGCAATCTAGGAAATGCTTTAACCTGAAAGAGCCATGATCCTGCTCACAAGAAGGGCCGAGTTTTCCGCATCCCATTTTTATTGGATTGATGCGTTGCCGGAGGCGGAGAACCAGCGCCTCTTCGGCAAGTGCGCCAATCGTAATGGACACGGACACAATTACACGCTGGAGGTAACCGTCGAGGGTGAGATCGACGCCGTCTCAGGCTTTGTGGTGGATCTGAAGCAGCTCAAGGAACTGATGGCCCGCGAGGTCGTCGATATCTATGACCATCGCCATCTCAACCTGGAGATACCGGATTTCAAGCAGACCGTGCCCACCACGGAGAACATCGCCATCGCAATATGGAACAGGCTTGAAGCGGGCGTGCGCTCGCTGGGAGCCAGGCTGCACCGGGTTCGTGTCTACGAGATGGCCGATCTCTTTGCCGATTACTATGGGGAGCGATGAAAGCCTATCTTTCCCGCCGCTACAGGATCAGCGCCTCGCACCGCCTGCACTCGGAGGCCTTCAGCCCGGAGAAGAACCGCGCGGTGTATGGAAAGTGCAACAATCCGCACGGCCACGGCCATAACTATATGATTGAAGTAACGGTTGGCGGCCCGGTTGACGCGCGCACCGGCATGATCTGCGACTTGGCCGAGTTGGACGGCTGCGTCCGCCGCCATGTAATTGAGCCTTTCGATCAGACCAATCTGAATCTATCCGGAGAGTTTTCCGGCGTTGTGCCGACCACGGAGAATCTTTGCCGGGCGATTTACGATCTAATTGCAGGGAGCCTCACCGGAGCATCTCTGGAGCGGGTCCGTATCGAGGAGACGTCGAATAACTTCTTCGAGTATTCAGGAAGGGAAGAGCATGGCCTATCCGATCGTTAAAGAATTGCCCATACGCTCACTGGAAGAGTGGAGCACGGAAGATCTTTGCCGGGAGCTGATCGTGCGGCTGGGGGAGGACCCGACTCGCGAGGGCCTGGTCAAGACTCCGGAGCGCGTGCAGAAAGCGATGGGCTTTTTGACCAAGGGCTATCAGGAAGACCCGAATAAAATCCTGCGCGGCGCCCTTTTCGACGTGGCCTATGACGAGATGGTGATCGTGAAAGAGATAGAGATGTTCTCGCTTTGCGAGCATCATCTGCTGCCTTTTTTCGGCAAGGTGCACGTGGCCTACATTCCTAAAGGGAAGGTGATCGGGCTGAGCAAGATTCCGCGGCTGGTCGATGTCTTCGCCCGCCGTCTGCAGGTGCAGGAGCGGCTGACCCAGCAGATTGCCGAAGCCATCGCGCAGGCGATCGAGCCGCAGGGGGTCGGCGTGGTGATCGAGGCGCAGCACCTGTGCATGATGATGCGTGGGGTCGAGAAGCAGCAGTCTTCCACCGTAACCTCGGCCATGATGGGAGCCTTCCAGCAGCACAACACCCGCGCCGAGTTTCTGTCCCTGGTACGCGACCGCCGGTAAAACGGCTGCAAGGCTCTAGGGCCTATTCACAGGATCGGCGGCAGCGAGAGGAGCGGATTTTTTCGAGTGCGAGAAGTGAGGAGCGACAAATACCGGGTGTGTTTTAGCGACGAAGGACGAAGCAATCGGGAAAATTCTCCCTTTCCCTTCCGGTTGCGGCCAAAATCGGGCCATGCGTCGCTGTCGTCCTCGACCGGGGTCCTGCCACAGCCTTCGGACTCCGCCTCGCCTAGCCTGATTTTGGCTCGCAACGCCCTCCGCCCTAATAGTGTGAACAGGCCCTAGCGTGAACGGGCTGCTGATCGTAGACAAACCAGGCGGATTGACCTCGCACGACGTCATTGCGCAACTGCGCCGCTGCATCGGGGAGCGGTCGATGGGCCATCTGGGAACCCTCGACCCGATGGCGACCGGCGTGCTGCCGGTGCTGGCCGGCAATTACACCCGTCTGGCGCAGTTCTTCGGCCCCCTGGTGAAGAGCTACAGCGGAGCCATCCGTTTTGGCTACGCGACCGATACCTATGATGCCGAGGGCGAGCCGCTCTCCGCGCCGGTGGAGACGGCGCTGACGAAGGAACAGATTATCCGCGCCGCCGCCGTGTTCTCCGGTGAGATCGAGCAGATGCCTCCGCCCTATTCGGCCAAGAAGGTACGCGGCCAGCCCGCATACAAAGCGGCGCGCCGGGGCGAGCCGGTGGAGCTGAAGCCGGTAAAGATCGTCGTAGAAGAGTTCACCATTGGAGAGGTGGAGGGCGCCTATGCGGAGTTCTTTATCCGCATCTCCTCCGGCGGCTATATCCGCTCCATCGCTCACGAGATGGGCAAGCGGCTGAGCTGCGGCGCGCATCTGGCGCGGCTGCGGCGCACCGCGGCTGGACCATTCACTCTGGACGAGGCCCTGCCGCTGGACGAGATTTGCCGGCGGGCCGCCGCCGGCACGCTGGAGCAAAGCCTCCCGCACCCGCGAACCCTGCTTCCTGATTTGCCTTCCACCACTGCCGACGAATGGAGCACCGGCCGGTTAAGACATGGCATGCCGGTGAACCTGCCGGAGTTCTCCGGCGCGCCGCTGGTCAAAATCTTTCATGGTCAAAGAACGTTGGTGGCCATCGGCAGACGCATTGCCGGAACGCTCTTCCAGCCCATCGCCGTGCTCTCCTGAACGTGCCGGCTCAGCGCGCGGCCGCATCCTTGTGTAGCAGCGGCAGCAGCAACGGCAGCAGCTTAGCGGCAATCAGCCGCGCTCCCTTGGCGGTCGGGTGGATGCCATCCGTCTGCACCGCGCCCGGCTGGTTGTAGATATCGGCGTAAAGCATGGGCAGCAGAACGGCATGGTATTTTTTCGCAACCTCGCGGAAGACGGCGTCGAACTGATGGATATAGTCCTGGCCATAGTTTGGAGGCAGCGTAATGCCCGCAAGGATGACCTTGCTTCCCCCCTGCTGGATAGAGCGCACGATGGTGTCCAGGTTATCCCGCGTCGCGGTGATGGGGATGCCGCGCAGCCCGTCATTGCCGCCGAATTCGACGATCACTACCGCTGGATGAGCGTCCAACACCTGCTGCACGCGGCTCACTCCGTCCTTCGTGGTGTTTCCGCTGATGCCCTCGTTGAGGACGCGGTAGTGGTAGCCGCGCGCCTTCAGAGCGGCCTGCAGGTAGTCCGGATAGCTGTGCCCGGGATCGACCCCGTAGCCGGCGGTGATGCTGTCGCCGAAGCATACTATGGTGGGAGCCGAAGCGGCGGCGTAGGCTAACGTAGAGCAGAAGATGGCGGCCCACAATAGAAGGTAGAGGCGCTTCACCGCTCTAGTGTAGCAACCGGTAAGGAGGAGGATGATCGAGGTTCGCGGGCTGCGCAAGTCCATCCGGAATGGGAACCGGACGGTTGAAATCCTGAAAAACATCGATCTTTTCGTGCCCGCGGGACAATTCGTCGCTATCATGGGCGCCTCGGGCAGCGGTAAAAGTACGCTGCTCGGTCTGATTGCCGGGCTCGATCTGCCCACCGAGGGCGAGGTTCTGATCGACGGCGTCGAGATCAGCCGCCTGTCTGAAGACCGGTTGGCCGAGGTCCGCGGCAAAAAGCTGGGTTTTGTCTTTCAGTCCTACCAACTCATCTCCACGCTGACGGCGCTGGAGAATGTCATGCTCCCTTACGAACTGAACGCCTCCGGCGAGGGGCGCGGCCGCGCCACCGCTCTGCTGAACAGCGTCGGGCTGGGGGAGCGTCTCGATCACTACCCGGTGCAGCTTTCGGGAGGCGAGCAGCAGCGCGTCGCCCTGGCCCGCGCTTTCGTTATGAATCCCCCCATCGTCCTGGCCGACGAACCGACCGGCAACCTGGACTCGACCAATGGAGCTCATGTGCTCGACCTGCTGCTGGATCGGAACCGGAGCGGAGGCGCCACGCTGGTGCTGGTCACGCACGACCCGCAAATCGCATCGCGAGCCCATCGCAGAATCGTGCTGCGCGACGGAGCCGTCATTGAAGACCAACTGCAGCGCGAAGACCAACTGCAAGGGGAAAACAAACTGCAGGGGGGCCGATGAGCAAGCCGGCGCTCCCTTGGCGCACTGCCGCCAAGATCGCTTGGCGGGAACTGCAGGCATCGAAGGAAAAATTTCTTTTTGTAATCTTCTCGGTTGCCATTGGAGTTGCGGCGCTTACCGGCGTGCGCGGCTTCAGCGATTCTTTCCAGGCTACCCTGCTGCGGGAGGCCCGCACGCTGATGGCCGGAGATTTGGAAGCGCGCATGGGGCATCAACCCACCGTAGATCAGCAGCGGCAGCTGGATGCCATGTCCGCCAAGGGCGTGCAGCGGACAGAGGTTACCGAGATGGTCTCCATGGCCTCCTCGCCGGGCGCGCCCGCCCCCATTCCCATCTCGCTTAAGGCGGTCAATCCTTCCAAGTATCCTTTTTATGGAGCCGTCCAGCTCGACCCCGCCATTGCGCTGCGCGAGGCGCTTGCCGGCCGGTCGGCAGCAGTCGCCGGTGATCTGCTGATACGTCTTCACGCCAAGGTTGGGGATTCCTTAAAGATAGGGAACGCGGATTTCCGCATTTCGTCGGTGATTGTTCGCGAGCCGGACCGCATGAGCTCGGGCATGAGCCTGGGGCCACGCGTGATGATATCGCGCAGCGCACTTGCTCAGACCGGGCTGGTGCAGCCAGGAAGTCGCGCCGGCGAGAGCTTCCTCTTCAAGCTCGGGCCCGAGAGCGGCGGCGTCGCTCAGGCGCGCGCGGAGCTGGAACGCGCCCTGCCCGACGCGCGCATCTCGGATTTTCGCGAGACCAGTCCGGCATTGACCAGCGGCTTGAACCGCTCTACCGGATTGCTTAGTTTGATCTGCCTGGTGGCCATGGTGCTGGGCGCAGTCGGGGTGGCGATGGCCATGCGCGCTCACCTGCAGCAGAGGGTGGAGACGCTCGCCATCATGAAGGCGATCGGGGCCCGCTCCTCCGATATCCTGAGCATTTACCTGCTGCAAACCGTGATGCTGGGGTTGGCCGGAGGCATCCTCGGCGCTCTCCTCGGCGTGGGAGTGCAGTTCGCCTTCCCGTCGCTGCTGGGCCGATTTCTGCTGGTGCAGACCCATTTCCGGTTTCCTCTGCGGTCGGTGCTGGGTGGGTTGGGCACCGGAGTCCTGACCACCCTCCTTTTCTGCTTGCCCCCCCTGCTGGACGTGCGCAAGGTGCGGCCTATCCTGGTGTTGCGCCGGATGGTGGAAGGCGCGTCGGACGGCGGCGAACGCTCATCTTTCCGGCGCTTCTTCCGCCGGCTGAAGCAGGACAAGGCCCAGTGGGTGGTGGCAGTCGTGATCGTCGCCGGCCTGGCGCTGATTGCCGCCGCGCTCTCCGACTCCGCCGTAGTGGGCCGCTGGTTCGCCGCCGCGCTGGCTGCGCTGCTGCTGGTCTCGCTCGCGGCCGCCGCGGCCGCGCTACGCGTGATCCGCGCCTTCTTGGATAAGACGCGGCTGCACCTGCGCCTGTTTCTGCGCCACGGATTGGCAAATCTGTACCGTCCCGGCAATCAATCCGCCGCCGTGCTGGCCGCTCTCGGTGTTGGCGTGATGCTGATACTCACCATCTTCGTGGTGCAGCACTCGGTGCTGGCGCGCATGCAGGCTACGGTTGCTTCCACGGTTCCCAACGTCTTCCTGGTGGATATTTCAACCGATGAGCTGGCCGGAGTCAGAAGCCTGCTGGAGCGGCAGCCGCAGGTTCATGGCGGCATGGAGACGTTGCCGATCGTCTCCGGCAGGATCATGGCTCTCAACGGCACGCCCCTCGCCTCCTTGCGGTTGGAGCATTATCCTCGCCGCATGCTGCGCTCCGTCTCTCTCACCTGGTCGGCGAACCTCCCGGCGGGGGCGGAGGTCGTTACCGGCCGCTGGCCCGCGGGGAACGATGCGGACGCCATGGCGGTAAACCAGGGAATGGCGCGAAGGCTTCATCTGCATCTTGGCTCGGAGGTCGTGCTGCTGGCCGGCCGGCGCACCATCCATGCCCGGGTGGCGGCGCTGATCAAGCACGATGGCGAGCACATTTTTAGCCGCAGCGAATTCATCCTTACTCCGCAAGCCTTGGCCGGCTTGCCGGTGGTCTGGTATGGCGCCGTGCACGCTGAGCCCCCCCAGGTGGGCGCCTTGCAGCGAGCGCTCTTCAACGCCTATCCGACGGTGACGGTGATCAACGTGGCCGATGTGCTGGAAACCATCGCGGGCGTGGTGGGCCAGATCACGCTGGTGATCCGCTTTCTCGCCGCTTTCTCCATACTCGCCGGGGTAATCATTCTGGCCTCCAGCATCGCGAGTACACGGTTCCGCAGGATTCGCGAGGTGGTGGTGCTCAAGACGCTGGGCGCCAAGCGGGGGCACATCGCCGCCGTGTTCACGGTGGAGTTTGTCGTGCTGGGGTTGCTGGCCGGGGTAGTCGGAGTGGTCTTTGCCAATCTGCTCTCTCGCGTCCTGCTTCACCGGATGGACGTGGCCTTTCATGTGGAGTGGGCGGCAAGCTTGCTGGCGATTGTAGCGACGGCGGGGCTGGCCGCCGGGGCCGGATGGGTAGCCAGCTTCCGCATGCTGGGACAAAAGCCGCTGCAGATCCTGCGCGAGGAGTAGGCACGGCGCACCCGTTCAGACGGTTCAGACCTCTCGAACGGCTGAATCCACCGGCCGCCGCGCCTTGCTACGAACGGATGAGCCCGCAGTTCCGGCGCATTCAAAACGTGACAGTTATTGCACCTTTACCGCGATTGCCACGTTGTGAGTAAGCGTAGTACCCGATGCTCCGGTAACAACTACGGTTCCAGAGCCGGTGGCGTTTATGTTGACGGTAACCGGGATCGTGGTCGTGGGGGTCACCGTGGCAGATGTCGGGTTCACCGAGCAGGAGATGGATCCAGTCGTTGCGCAGCTTAGCGCAACTGCTCCGCTGAAGCCGTTCACGGAGGTGAGCGTTACGTTGCCGGTTGCCGCAGTGCCGCTGGAGGTTGCCACCAGCGGAGTGAGCGCCACCATCGAGAAGTCGGAAAGTGGGTTGCTGATATTCAGGTTGTAGGAAGAAGACTGATAATTTTTGTCGCCATAATACTGCAAGGTGATTACATTCGCGCCTTGCAGCAAGTTAGAGCTGTTTACCGTGAAGTTGGCGGTCGAGACGTCGCCGCTTCCGGCAACCAGAGGAATGGCAGTTTGAAAATCGTATCCTGAGCTCTGGACATCGAGGTTGCCGGTCGGAGCGGGGTGGCCGCTCTGACCTGTCACGGTAACCGAGATCGCAATCGCCGAAGCGGGCGAAGCGGCCGAGGCGCTGGCGGTGGCGGTGGTGGTGGTGGCCAGCAGGCTGCTTGCCGCGCCAATTGTCACCGCGTAGGACGCCGAGCTGGCGGTGGCATAGTTGGAATCGCCGGAATAGACAGCGATCACGTTCATGGCGGCGCCGTTCCCGCCCGGTCCGTTGCCCCCGCCAGGGCCGTTCCCGCCAGAGCCGCTGCTCGAACTGCCTCCTCCTCCGCAGCCCACGCCGGTTACCAGGAAGGCGATGACCAGCAGGCTAAGCAGTTTTTGCCATTTGCGCCGGCCATTGCCGATGCCAAACAGAAATACGCAGGCAAAGGCCGCTCCCCCGCCCGCGCCTAGCCAGCGCAATGGGTTCGGGGCGTTGTTTGTGGCAGTGGTTGAGACATTGGGCACCGTCAATGTGGCAATACCGATCGTGTCGCCGGTATTGGGATTGACACCCGCCACCAAGTTGGCTGTGCCCATAACCGTAGTGCCGTTGGTGAATTTGACCGAGCCGGTGGGCGCCGCGCCGTTGCCGCCCGAATCGATGGTCGCGGTCAGCACCAACGTTTGCCCCGCCGAGAGCGTGCCCTGTCCCAGCCCCCCGCCGCCCAGATTGCTGCTGACGGTAACCGTCGGTGTGCCTTGAACGACGGTGAAGGTGATCGCAGCGGCGCTGCTCTTGTTGTAGCTGGCGTCTCCGGAGTAGGAAGCGGTGATCGAATGTTTCCCGGGCGCATAGCTGCCGCTGGTGAACTCCGCGTCGCCCTCCACGTTGATGACGGCGGTGTTGATCATATTTCCATTGTCGGAAAAGGCAATGGTTCCCGTGGACGGAGCAAAATGGGTGGTGCAGTTCCCCTGTTGGGAGCACGAATACTGGCTGGAGGGCACCGCTACGCCGTCCAGGATGATATGCGTGCCGTAAGGAACGTTGTTGGTCCCGCTGGAGATGACGCAGTAGCCGCCCTGGCAATTGCTGCTGGCATAGGCCGGCGTCAGAATAAGGCCGCTGTTCTCCGGCGCGACCGTGATCTGCGTCTTCGACGAGGCGCCGGCGGCGAAAGTTCCATCACCGCTGTAGGCTCCCCAAACGTTATAGGTGCCGCCGGGGAGGTAATTCACCGAGCCGGTGCCGGAGCCGTTGGTCAGGGCAAATACGGTCTGCCCTTGCTGGCTCAGCGACGTGCTGTCGGTCACCAGGGCCACGCCCCCGCTGGGCGTTCCGCCGGAGCCGGTCACGCTGGTGTTGAAGGTCACCGCGGTGCCGTGAGTGAAGGATGTGGAGGACGGCGTCAGCGTGGTCGAGGTCGGTGTGAGGTGGATGTTGCCCCAGTCGGTCACCAGCAGATTGGCGTCAATGGAGCCCAGGCCGGTAGCGGGGTCGTACCCTACGGTCGCGGCATAGCCTTTCAGCTCGCCTTGTCCGGAGACGGTTCCACCGGCGACGCAATCCCCCGCGGCCATGTTGGACGAGGTCAGGGAGCAAGGCATGGCGTTGGTTCCCATGGTGACGTCGTGGAAGGCGGCGGGATACTGCTTCGCGAGTGGGTAAAGGGTGTAGTCCGCCTGGCCTTGCGGGCCATATTTCTGGTTGACCAGAGCCATGATGCCGGCCATCGAGGGGGCGGCGGCCGAAGTGCCTCCTACGCCGGTAATCTGCGTAGTCGCTGCGCCGGGCTGGCAGTCGCCGTCGTTGGCGCAAATGGGAAGATAGCTGTCGTTGAGACCATCGGCCGCAAAGAGGGAGACATCGGGAAGGTCGCGCGCGCTATCGCTCGGAACGCCCGTGCCGGTTTGCCATGCGGGCTTGGGATAGGGAGCGCAGGCTCCGGTTGTCGAGTTCGAGAGCCCGCAGGTGCTCGGTCCGCCGCCGCCGCCGGCAATATTGGGATTGTTTGAGATGAGGATATTCAGGCCGAAGGCGGAATCGTTCCAAGGCTGCTCGGGGAGGGGTGCTTTGAGAGAGGCCTGCGGCGTGTTGGTGGGCGCGGTGTTCCATGCGTTGGTCAGTTCAGTGAGGATCGAGCTCTGGCCGGAATTATAGGAGCTGTAGAAAAAGTCGGTTCCACCCACGGCGACGTTGTAGGGGGTGGAGGCATAGCCGCTCACCCCTGTGCCAAACGTGGCCGCCGATTCGCTGGGACTGTCGCAGCTCTTGCCGGTAGGGTCGGTTCCCGCCGAGCCGCTGTCCCCCGAAGCCACCAGCACCGTGATGCCTTGTGCCGCGGCCTGTTCCCAAAGGCTGTTGATAAAAGCATTGCCCGAGGAGCCAAGCACCTCCTCGCATGCGCCAAAGCTCAAGCTCATCACCGGAGCGAGATTGCTGTAAATGGCGCGCTCCGCCGCCAGAATCACGCCGCTCGCGACGGCAGTGTCGGCCCCGATCACCAGATCGATGGTGGCATTGGGCGCTACCGCGCCCGCCCACTCCACGTCCAGGTAGGCTTCAATGGAGTCACCATTCGGTCCATCGACATTGTTCACGCCGTCAATGCCAGGATCGTTCCCGTCGATGATCACGTGGGGCGGGTTGGGAGTGAGGCCGAAGAGCGAGCGAAAATTGTTTACCAGGTCCAGATTGATGTTGGAGTCGTTGACAATGGCGATGCTCTGCCCGGCTCCATTGGTGCCCGCCGAGTAGAGGGGATTCAGATCGTATTGAACCGCGTAGTCCTTGGGAGAAACCACCAGGTTGTATCCCAGAGGGGAACTGCTGGGATTGGTCCACTCCGGCGTCGCCTGCCCGTTCAGCGAGTTGTAGGTCGCCCGGCCCAGCGTCCGGCTCAGGCGGTGCACGGGAAAGTTGTTCAGCGAGACAAAGCCGCCCACCACCGGCGCGAGAGCCGCGGGGATCTGAGGATCGGTGCTGTTGGCATAGTGCTGTTGCCCATTCAGCAGGTACCGGTGCATCGCGGTGTGGAAGGTGCTATCCAGTTGGCCGCTGGTGCCCGAGATCTCGAGCATGCCCTTATCGGGGCTCAACTTTTCTACCTGAAACCCTTGCGAGCTGACCCAATTCTCAACGGTCTGGATGTCTTGATCGGAGGGGCCGAACTGCTGGCCAAACTGAGAGGGCGTCAGCCACTTGTGATAGCTGGGCGAACTCGGCGTGTTCATGTCTTGAATGAGCTGGCGCAGCGCCGACTCCTGCTGCGGCCCTCGCTTGAGCACCAACTGAATGCGGCCGATCGCCGTGTCCGGACGCATGGGGCCTACGTCATTGCGAGCGTTGGCCAGCGGGCTCACATTGCCCTTCAGCGTGATCGTTGACGACCCATCTACCGGCTGGGTGATGCGCACCGTCGCCAGCGAGCGCGTTTGTGGGGCGGCTTGACCGTAGGTGTAGAGACCCGAGGCGAGAGAAAGAAGTGCGATGGTTACAGACAGGGAAAACCTTGGTGATCTGTGTCTCACGGAGGGATCGACCTTCCTGCCCGGGCGCACGCCGGGTCGCAAAACCGCCAGTTAGCAACATCGCGGGCCTGGTGTTCCGTCCAAATGAGAACCCGCTGGCCATATCGAAGCCGCATCGGAGACCGGATGCCGGTCCCATGTACGTTCCCCGGAAGATTCTAAGGCCAAAACTCTCCGCGGGCGTATGACGCGACTCGATGACTTACCTTATCAAAGTAAGACCCCAGTCGCCGTCAAAACTCTCGCGGAGCTTCCTTGGGTGCAGGCCCCTGGGTAACAAAGGCAGCTTCTTCACCAAAAGTATGCCCTGGGGCGCAGAATCGTCATCTCCTTTCCTGGAAAGAGATGCCGAGCCCGCGCCTGAGAGGGCATTTCGCGTCTTACGCGGTGCATTGCGTTACGGCGTGAAATGGTGAGAAGTCAAATCTACGGTCTTGGTCTGGTAACCGGCTGGAACCTGGAAGAGCGAAGGGTTGGGCGCTCCCTGCTGCAAATTGCTGACGATATATGTCGTCTGGCCGAAGCGGGGATCATTGCGCGTGCTGCTCAAGATCATCTGGAGATCGGAGGAATACCATCTTTCTTCCGTCGAAACCAGCGGCTTATCGTTCCCCATGGCTCCGGCAGCAATGGTCACTGTGGTCTTGGAGCCCTGTACGGTGACGCCGTCCAGCGTCTGCGGAGGCAGTGATTCCCTCACCACATTGGGGCGCGAAGAACCGCTCGGAGGCCCGGGCCGGCGGCCATGGCCGGGCCGCGCTTCTCTGCCGCCCGGCGCGCCGGCCGGCGGGCCCTGAGGAAGCACGAAAATACGCGCTGTTTTGCGTGCCGTGTCGTACTCAATGCGTTGATGAGCGACCGGATCGAAAATGGTCACAAGGGTGGCTCCGTTGGGCGCATGGCCGTTGCCAAAGCCGCTCATGACCTGCGAGCGCATCGTACGTCCATCGCTATCGCGCGCGATTGACGCGGTGACCTTGCGGGTGATCGTGGTGCCGTCCGACAACGTCTGCTGCATCGTTGTGATCGCCTGCGCCGTGTAAGGCTCACCCGTGACCACTTTGGCCAAGCCCCAATCGCTGAAGCCGCCAGGACCGCCGAGACCCCATCCCATCGGATGCGGGCCAGGAGGGCCGCCTTGAGCCGAAGCAGCGGCGGTGAAGAAACACATGCCCGTGATCAGAAGCAAGCCGGCGAAGATGCGCATAGTTCCAAGCGTTCGCTGCCTCATGGATAAATCTCCTCATTGGCCGTGGAAGATGTCTCGGAGAGAACCTGGACTGCTCGCGGCAGCCCATCGTCGCCCAGCACCAGCTCGACGGGGATTACGTCATCCGGCTCTCTTCCCGGCGCCGGCACGCCCCAGGCGATCAACTGCGAAACCGGCACAGAGACCTCGACGGCTGTCTCCGTCCCATTGGAGATCGATGGATCCGAGTAGGGCAGCGAGACGTAGCCGGCCGCGCCTGCGTTCATCTCTTCGCCGGCCGGGGCGATGGCTGCCTCCTCAGCCGGAGCCGCGGAACCCCTGAGGATGGCCGAAGAGCCGGAGCTGGCCGGAAGCAGATGTGCCAATGATTCGAATCCCGTGGGGGCGAAGACGATCCAGCAGATCGCCGCAGCCGCCAGCAGGCTCGCTGCAGCAGCTCCCACAACGGACTTCGCATTCCATAGCGCGGACCGGAAGTGGGTATGCAGGTGGAGGGAGCCGCGCCAGGATTCCGCCGACCGGCGCCGCGCCTCTGCGGCACAACGGTTGCGTACGCCCACCGGGGCGTGTACCGCCGCCAAAGCCTCGGCCATACGCGCCAACGGAAGAGCAAGCCGGTCTGCTTCCGTATACGGTTTTCTCCGCTGTTTTCCTGTCTCGCTCCCTGCCTTACCTGTCATCGGTTCCTTTCTGCAGGCGCCTTCTCCATCCCTGCGGTTCCATCACTTCGACAACTGCGGATCCATAACGGCGGCTCCGCTCCTGTTCTGCGTATTCTCAGGACGGCATCTCTTGCCGCGCCATTGCCGGCGCCGGTTCTCTCTCCGGAGCGATCGCCTCCAGGCGTTCCAGCAGAAGCTTGCGTCCGCGCGACAGGCGCGAGGCCACAGTGCCCATCGAGCAGCCCAGAATCGCCGCTGCCTGCTCGTAGCTCTTTTCCTGCAAGTAGCACAGCACGATCGCTTCGCGGTACTTCACCGGCAGCAGAGCGATGACGGCCCGCATGCGCCCCAACATAAAGCGCGACTCCATCTCTTGCCCTAGGTCGCTGGCATCGTCACTCTCATTCGCCAGGTCGATCGGCAACCATCGGCTCTGCCGCGCCGTGAACTTGCGCGTCAGCTTCCGCGCCACTCCCAACAGGTAGCCTTCCAGGGTGCCCTTGCGAGGATCGAAACGTAAAAACAGCCAGCCGAAGAGGCTCCTGCGATCCATCATCATCAGAAAGACGTCTTGCGTAATATCGGCTGCCAGGCTGGGGTCGCCGCTCATGGCGAATGCATAGCGGTAAACCGAGCCCTGGTACCGGTCGTAAAGCTCCAGCAAGGCTTTATCGTCGTATCGGCGAACCCGCTCTAGCAGCGCTTCATCGGCGCAGGCAACTTCGCCGGCCGGCACAGCCTCTTCGCCGGACGCAGCGGTCTTGCCGCCGGCGTCCGCCCGGGTGCCGGCGGCCCCTGCCGGAGATCGACCGTCAATCATTCCTTGAGGCGACATGCCTTTCAAAATGTATTGTCAGCCGAATGTCGCATTCTTTCAAAATATTCTTCAATAGGGGCCGCGGGCTTCGCGTTGTCGAAAGGGGGAGACGCCGAACGGGAGGTATGCCGCGCCGGGAGCGTCTTAGGAAACGGGCTCCGAGCGCATCTCTAGGGGCGGGATTTTCGGGTTTGCGGCTCCATTTGCAGAACGGCGCCCCCCCCAGCCGGGACAACGGATTCCTGTTCAGCCAAAACCCCGCTGTTCCAGTGGTCGGGGCGACGCCTTTTGACGCCGGTGCGGATTCTGCTAAAACACGAAGACCGCTTGCAGAAAGATTCTGCGGCTGGCGGTATTGGAAGAGAAGACGCCGCCGGAGAGCCCATTGGACTGGCCGAAGAAGGTGGAGCCTAGGGTGCCGATGGGCTGGCCGTAGTTCCGGTAGTCGAAAAGGTTCAAAACCTGTGCGTTCAGCACGAGATTGTAGCGATGGCTGGAATTGCTGTTCCCGCGCGGGCCGCTGCTGCGTCCGCCTCCGTTCAATCCGCCCGGCCCCAGTCCGCCGCGTCGTCCATGGTACCCGCCGTCTCCAAATCCGCCCCCGCCGGTCGGAGCCGGACCTTCGGTCCGCGGGCCGAATCCGAGGGTCTTGCTGGCGCGCATGTTGAACGTGAACTGCAGCGGGCCGTCTCCATAGTTGACCGGAACCACCTTCTCTCCGGGGAGGGGAGCGGTGTTCAGATAGCCAAATTTTGTGGAGACCACAGTGGGAAGAGCGGGGTTGCTCGCGAACGTAGGCCGGTCGTTGAAGAAAGAGTCGCCGTTCAGATCGTCGCTGAGGGTGATGTCATAGGGACTGCCGGATTGCGCGATCACATAGGGGCTGAAGCGGATATTCCAGCGCGGCGTGATGTAGCTGCCGATCAGAGTGACGCGATTGCGGGTATCGAAGGAGGCGCGCCCGTAATCGGCCAGGATGTTATAGGAGTCCGACGGAGTGCTGCCGGCTCCGCCGGTATCGCTGTCGGCATATCCGAGCTGATAGTAGCCGGAAAGGGTGAGATTGCTGCCGGCGCGCAGCGTGACGGTGGCGATCAACTGGCTCTGCTTGAAGATGCCTTCGGAGAAATACTGGTAGATATTCTCATTCTTCCCGTTGGGCCGCGGCGCGTTCGGCGGTGTGAGCTGGTTGCCGGGCAGCGGCGCATTTGCATTGCGCGTCGCCAGTTGGTGCGTCCCGTAGGAATTCAAATAGGTGACCGAGACAGTTGCGGCGCGCGAGAGCTGATGTTCCACGCCCACGGCGACGGTTCTCGTCATCGGAGCGTAGAGCGCGGGAGACACCTGATAGATGGTGCTCTGCACGCCGGGAAGGCTGCCGATGTTGGAGGGAACGTCAGGATAGAAAGTGGGGTTAGGCAGCACATATCCCGTCTGGATAATTCCGTTCTGCCGTTCCGCTTGCAGCAATTCGTCGCTCGAGAAGCGGTCATAAAATAGGCCAAAGCCGGCACGAATTACGGTCTTTGGATTGCCCTTGCCGAGACCGTAGGCCAGGCTAAGCCGGGGGGCCCAGTCGTTGCGGTCGTGGATGCCGCTCTGCGACTCCCAGCGCACACCATAGCTCAGGGTGAAGTTAGGCTTTACCTTCCAATCGTCTCCGGCATAGAGACCGATATCCCACATGTTCAGGATGGCCGTGGGCGAGCCCACGGTCGCGGTCAACTGGCTGGCTCCGCCCCCCGCCGCGAGGATGGCAGGGAAGCTCTCCCCATTGGCTAGCCCACTGGCGGTGATTTGATAGGTCTCGAGCGCACTCAGCACCTGGCCGTTTACCGTCCTTCCGCCGAAGGTATAGGTGCCATTCAAGCCGCTGGTCGAGTAATTGGAATCGCGGTCGTCCCGCACCCGCACCCCAAAGCGCAGGAAGTGATTGGGCATCCCAATCGAGGTGTAGTTCTGGAATTCGTAACTGTCTTCTGCGTCGCGGGAATTGCCGCTGGGGCTGCCGCCACTGGAAAACGCGCCGGCCACCGAGACCGCGGCCGCCGTGCTCTGCGGCGTTTCTTTGCTGCGCGAGCGCCGGTAGCGGAAGCGGGTCTCGTTCACCACCCGCGGCCCGTAGATCTGCGTGTCGCTCAGCTGCAGCGAATGATCCGCCCATGTGGCGTCGTAGCCCCGCTCGGGAAGCGCCAGGCCGCCCACGCCCCGGTTCTTGCTGACGTTGTGCCAAAGTTGATAACGGACCGTCAACGTATTATCGGCTCCCAGTTGCAGGTCAACGCGCGGAGTGAAGTTGAATCTCTTCTGCGGAGAGGGCAGAGCCTCGGTAAAGGGCACCGGGTTGAAATTGGAGTCCAGCGTCTCCGCATTGATGATGCTCAGGTTGTCGATGTCGCGATATTGCGAGTTCACGCTAAAGGAGGCGCCGGGCCGGATCGGCCCGCTTATCGATCCGTTGTACTGCAGCGTGTGATACGGCGGAATGTTTTGCACGAACGGGTTGGAGGAATTGAAGGACGAGTCGTTGCCCTGGACAAATGCCTGTCCGTGGAACTTGTCCGTTCCCGGTTTGGTGAAGATCTCGATGCGCCCGTAACCCAGCCTGTCATATTCGGAGGAGAAGGGATCCTGATTGATGCGGATCTCCCGGATGGATGATTTGGGCGGGAGTTCGCCGCCGGTAAATCCGTCAATATAGATCTGGCCGCCATTGGGCCCCGACGAAGGTCCGGCGAGCGCCTGCAACTCATCCTGCAACTCATCCGGGTCGTCGGAAAGCGCGTCCAGCGACTTGCCGCTGATCACCATGCTGCTGGCATTGTTCTCCGCGCTCAGGCTCAGCGTTGGCGCGGACCCGGCGCCCACCTCTACCTGTTGCTGCTCAACTTGGATCTGCATCGCAATGTTCAAGCTCTTGCTTCCCGCGGCGACCGTGACCGAGGCGGTAAAGGGGGCAAAGCCGGGCGAAGTGGCGGTTACCGTGTAATTGCCCGGAGCCAGCCCCGTGACAACGTAGGCGCCGGTGGCATCTGCGGTCGCCGCGCCGGCCGTCTTCCCGCTCGCCGTGGTCACCGTGACCTGCGCCTGCGGTATCACCGCTCCGCTGGGGTCCGCGACTTGCCCCTTCAGGCTGCCGGTACCCGTTTGCGCCAAGGCTGCCGGCGAAGAGAGAACAAGGAGAGAAAGAACCAGCGCGGCAACGCCGATGGCGCCGAGCGCAAAGAGAATTACGGAATCCATACGACTCGAAAAACGATTCATCATGATCTATGTCAGGTCAACCTGGAAGAAAAGCTGCGCCCCACCGGAGCTTGGTTCCGATTGGTGGAGGTGTCTGGAATGTTTAGGGTTCGCGGCAATTTGGGCGAACGTTCGCCGTTTGTTCAATTCGACGCGGCTTGCTTTCGATCAAATTTCCCGCGTGCGGCCATAACCCGTGATCTTTGTCGCGCGCGACGCAGGACGGCGGTGGAAACAACGCCTTCAACTTTGCGATTGTACATCTTCGGCTCTCCCCATGATTCTCAGCAGGAGCATTGCGCAGTTACTGTGCCGATACGGCCTGGCGCGAGGAAAGGCTTCCGCGGCGGCTGCAGAAGTTGATTGTGGGACGAGTTTTGTGACGAATGGTTGCTATTTCGCGTCTAAGAACGAGCATGCGAGCCATCCGCTTCCATTCCGCGATGCTGCGGCCATTCAGCGCATTTTTTTGCATCGCCGTGCTGGCAGCCGCCGCTGCCGCGCAGGCTGCACCGGCCAACCCGCCGCAGGGCGGCTCCTCCACTGCGCAAAGTTCTCCGGCGTCCGCACCGAGCGCGCTCTCTTCCGATAACAATTTGGTCCTCTTGCCGGTGACGGTTCGGGACAAGCACGGAAAGATTGTCCGCAATCTCACACCCGGCGATTTCGTGCTGGAGGAAGACGGTCATCCGCAAGTGATCCGATCCTTGACGGAGCAGAGCAGCTTGCCGGTCACGCTAGGCTTGCTGGTGGACACCAGTGCAGGCCAGCGCAACGTCCTCGGCGAGGAGCGCAGCGCCAGCACCGGCTTTCTGGACCAGATGACCACCAATCAAGACCCCGCCTTCGTGCTGCACTTCGATCGCGAGGTGGAACTGTTGCAGGATGTGACGGGAGATCATGCCAAGCTGGAGGCGGCACTGCGGCTGCTCGCAACAGCCAACGATGCGTCGCCGTCCTCCGCCGGCGCGGACGGGGGCTCTGGGGAGGCGCGCGGCGGCGGAGACAATCTCTACGACGCGATTTTTCTCGCTTCCGATGAACTAATGAAGAAGCGGAGCGGCCGGAAAGTCCTGATCGTGCTCTCCGACGGCGTGGATCGCGGCAGCAAGGAAACCTTAGCCAGTGCGATTGAAGCCGCGCAGCG
>JANWJB010000072.1 GCA_025449575.1 Acidobacteriaceae bacterium | reverse complement strand
TAGTCCCAGGCCAGGGAGCCGCCGCTCTGGTACTCGATGACTCTGGTCTCGAAGAAGTTCTTCTCCTTCTTCAAATCCATCGCCTCCGACATCCAGGGAAAGGGATTGTCGGCAGGGGGAAAGACCGGCTCGAGGCCAAGCTGGCCGCAGCGCCGGTTGGCGATGAAGTGCATGTATTGCTCGCAGAGCGCGGCATTCAGACCGAGGAAGCCGTTGGGCATGGTATCGCGGCCATAGGCGGCCTCCAGTTCGGCGGCGGAGCGGAGCATCTGCCGCACCTCGCTCCGGAACGCGTCGCTCCAGAGATGAGGATTTTCAATCTTGATCTGATTGACGACATCGATGCCGAAGTTCAGGTGAATCGACTCGTCGCGCAGGATGTATTGGTATTGTTCGGCGATTCCAACCATCTTATTGCGGCGCCCGAGGGAGAGAATCTGAACGAATCCGGTGTAGAACCACATGCCCTCGAAGACGACATAGAAGGCGATGAGATCGCGGAGGAAGGCTTGGTCGTCTGCGGAGGAAGCCATGGTAAAGGCCGGATTGCCGAGGTACTGCGTGTGCTGGATGGCCCATTCGGTCTTGTTGGTGATCGAAGGCACCTCACGGTACATGTTGAAGAGCTCGCCCTCGTCGAGGCCGAGGCTTTCCACGATGTACTGGAAGGTGTGCGTGTGTACCGCCTCCTCGAAGGCCTGACGCAGCAGATACTGGCGGCACTCGGGGTTGGTGAGACAGCGATAGATGGCCAGCACGATGTTGTTGGCCACCAGCGATTCGGAAGCGGCAAAGAAGCCGAGATTGCGCTTCACCATGCGGCGCTCGTCCTCGCTCAGGCCGGAGGGGTTCTTCCACAGCGCGATGTCGGCTTGCATGGAGACTTCGGTCGGCATCCAGTGGTTGTTGCACGCGGCAAGGTATTTCTCCCAGGCCCAGCGGTACTTGAGGGGGAGCAACTGATTCACATCGGCCCGGCAGTGGATCATCGCTTTGTCGTCCACGCGGACGCGCCCGGCGCCGCGCGCAATTTCGTCCAGGGGCACGGCTGCCGCTCGAGCCGGCTCGGGAGCCGCCTCCTCTATCACTTCCGTCCAATCCAGCATGTTGCGCTCCTCTCTTCGGGTAGAATGTGCTTCCCTAGAGCATTTCTCCTGTTGCTGTGTCCCACCGAACGCCGCGAGGTGCGGCTTTTCTTGGTTAAAAGCCGCGTTTGTCGAAGCTGCTTCGGGATACGCCGACAGGAGAAATGCTCTACTGGCAGGCTTCGCAGGCGGGGTCGCCGATGGCGCAAGCTTTCGTCGCCGCGGCCTCCGGCGCCACCGCGTTCAGCCTGCCATCCGTGCCTTCCAGCGTCGACTTCTCAACATGGGTCGCACTGTGGGAACGCAGATAGTAAGTGGTCTTCAAGCCGGAGCGCCATGCCTCGCGGTAGAGGAGATCGAGCTTCTTGCCGCTGGGCTGGGCAACATACAGGTTGAGCGACTGTGCCTGGTCGATCCACTTCTGGCGGCGCGCGGCGGCCTGGATCAGCCAAGTCGGCTCTATCTCAAAAGCGGTTGCATAAAGCCGCCTCAACTCATCCGGCACGCGGTCGATGGAGCCGAGAGAACCGTCAAAGTATTTGAGATCGCTAATCATGGCCGCATCCCAGAGATTGCGCGCCCTCAGATCGCGCACCAGGGCGGCGTTGACGACCGTGAAGTCTCCCGACATATTCGATTTCACAAACAGGTTCCGGTAGGCCGGCTCGATCGACGGGGTGACGCCGCAGATGTTGGAGATGGTCGCCGTGGGCGCAATGGCGAGCGTGTTGGAGTTGCGCATCCCGACGGACTTTACGCGCTCCCGCAATCCATTCCAATCGATCTTTGAGGAGCGATCCAGCGTGAGCGCGTGCTTGCGGTTCTTCTGCAGCAGATCGATAGAGTCCACCGGCAGGATCCCCTGGCTCCAGAGCGAACCTTGGAAGGTGGCATAGCGGCCTCGCTCGGCGGCGAGATCGACGGATGCGGAGATAGCGTGGAAGGCGACCAGTTCCATGGTTTCATCGGCGAAGCGAACCGCCTCCTCCGATGAAAAAGGAATGCGCAGAGTGTAAAGCGCATCCTGATAACCCATGATGCCGAGGCCGACCGGGCGGTGCCTCAGGTTGGAGGCGCGGGCCTCCGGCACGGTGTAAAAGTTGATGTCGATGACGTTGTCGAGCATCCGCATCGCGGTCGTCATCGTCTTCTTCAAGCGCGCTTCATCGATTCCCTCCTGGGTGACGTGATTGGCCAGATTGACCGAACCGAGATTGCAGACCGCTATCTCATCCGGGCCGGTGTTCAGGGTGATCTCGGTGCAAAGGTTGGAGGAATGCACGACGCCGGCGTGCTGTTGCGGCGAGCGAAGATTGCAGGCGTCCTTGAATGCGATCCAGGGATGGCCGGTCTCGAAGAGCATGGTCAGCATCCGGCGCCAGAGATCGACGGCTTTGACCGTGCGCGTGACCCGCAACTCTCCGCGCCGGGCCCGGTCTTCATAGATCGCATAGCGATCGGCAAAGGCGCGGCCATAGAGATCGTGCAGATCGGGAACCTCATCGGGCGAGAAGAGCGTCCAATCGCCGTCCTCTTCGACGCGCTCGAGAAAGAGGTCGGGAACCCAGTTGGCGGTGTTCATATCGTGCGTGCGGCGGCGGTCGTCGCCGGTATTTTTGCGCAGATCCAGGAACTCCTCGATATCGATATGCCAGGTTTCCAGGTATCCGCATACGGCGCCCTTGCGCTTGCCGCCCTGGTTGACGGCGATCGCCGCGTCATTGGCGACTTTGAGGAAGGGCACCACGCCTTGCGACTGCCCATTGGTTCCGCGGATGTGCGCGCCCAGGCCGCGCACACGGCTCCAATCGTTGCCGAGACCGCCGGCATATTTGGAGAGCAGCGCATTGTCCTTGATGCCCTTGAAGATGCCATCCAGATCGTCGGCCAGGGTGGTGAGGAAGCAGGAAGAGAGCTGCGGGCGAAGCGTGCCGGCATTGAAGAGCGTGGGCGTGGAACACATGAAGTCGAAGGAGGAGAGAAGGCCGTAGAACTCGATGGCCCGGGCGTCGCGATCGATCTCGCGCACGGCCAGTCCCATGGCTACGCGCATGAAGAAGGCCTGCGGCAATTCGAAGCGCGTGCCTTCGCTATGCAGCAGATAGCGGTCGTAGAGCGTCTGCAGGCCGAGGAATTGGAAATTGCGATCGCGCTCCAGCCGCAGCGCCGCGGCGAGACGGGGGAGATCGAAGTTTCCCAACTCGCGATCCAGAAATTGCAGCTCGATGGCGCGGCGGATGAAGTGGGGAAAGTACTCGTCGTAATGAAAGCCGTCGCGGTTGCGTAAAGCGCCGGCGGCCGGCGGCATCACCAGGGCCAGCGCTTCGTCGCGCAAGTTGTTCAACAGCAGCCGCGCGCTCACATAGGTGTAATTCGGCTCCTGATCGATGAGGGAGCGAGCCGCCATGGTTTCCGCCAGACCCAGCTCGCGAGGCAAAATGCCGTCGTAGAGATTCCGCCGCACCTCGGCCATCACAGCCTGCGCGGAAACGCCCTCCAGCCCTTCGCAGGCGCCGGCAATCTCCCGCTCGATGACGGCTTCATCCAGAGGCTCCCGCCGGCCGTCAGGCATGCGCATGTGAAGCGTCGGCGCAGCCGGGGAAACCTCCCGGCCGGCGCGTTTGCGGCGCTCGCGAGCGCGTTCCTCCCGGTAGAGGACATAGGCGCGGGCCACTTTGTGCTCGCCGCTGCGCATGAGGGCCAGCTCGACCTGGTCTTGAATGTCTTCAATATGGATGGGACGCGCGGGCACGGCTCGGCGGGTCAGCGTCGCGACGATATGGCGCGTCAGCGCCTCCACTGCTTCATGAATACGCTGGGAAGCCGCGGCGCCGGTTCCCTCCACGGCGACAAACGCCTTGGTAATGGCGACGGAAATCTTGCCGGCGTCAAAGGGCGAGAAGGTTCCGTTGCGCCGGATGACCTGAAAGCCGCTGCCGGCGGGATGGGAGGTTGCCGCGCCGGCGATGCCGGGCGGGAGAGGAATGCGGAGGGTGGGCGTATGAATCGTATCAGGCGTATGAATCGTATCAATCGAAGGTGCGGCCATGGAAAGACTCCTTGGCCTCGGAAAGCGATGCGAAGAAACAGCGGAGGATTCCAGCCATGGAATGCGGACCACTGCCACCTCGCCTCCCCTCGGAGGCGTAGCGAATTCCTTCGCGGCAGGTCTTCGGACTCGCAGGCCGCCTACTTGCCTCAGCTTCCCAGTCCGTGGCCGAACCAGTGCTTTCCGTTGGGGCGTTCGTTCCTGCTAACCGCTGCGGGGCAGTTCCGGATTCTCACCGGATTCCCTTTTCAGCCCGGTCGTGAACCAGGCAACCGTGAAGCAGAAAACCACTCTATCATGTGGTTTGCGGAAGGTAAAGCCCAAAGTCTAGTGGACAATATGCGTTTTGCATGAGAGGAGGGTGCGCGCGGCGCGGAGGCCGTCCGCATAGGGGGAAGAGCGGGAGCGGAGGGGCCATGGCGACCAAGCGAATCCGTTCTAAAATCCGTTGTGCGACTGGGAACGGAGCTGTGGCATCCCACAGTTTGCAGCTCTCCGCGGGATTCTTTGCGGGTGTGCTGTGCGTGGATGTTAACCGCGGCGGCCAGGCGAATCACAGACAGGAGAAGAGAATGAAAATCGGCATCATCGGCGCAGGCCAGATCGGCGGCACGCTCACTCGCCGCTTCACGCAGTTGGGACACGAGGTATTTGTCGCCAACTCTCGAGGACCCGCTTCGCTGGCGGCGCTGGCCAAGGAGACTGGCGCAAAAGCCGTCACGGCGGCCGAAGCGGCTCGGGCGGGCGAGGTGGTGGTGGTCACCATTCCGGAGGCGAAGATCCCGAATCTTCCCAAGGATCTTTTCCAAGGGGCGCCGCCGGAAGTCGTCGTCGTCGACACGGGAAACTACTATCCCCGCGAACGCGATGGCCGCATTCAGGAGATTGAAGACGGCACGACGGAGAGCCGATGGGTAGAACGGCAACTGGGCCGGCCTGTCATCAAGGCATTCAACAACATCTATGCCAAACATCTTCTAGAGCGCGGCCGGCCGGCAGGAACGCCGGGACGTATCGCGCTGCCGGTTGCCGGAGATGACGCACGAGCGAAGCAGGTGGTGCTGCGGCTGATCGACGAGCTGGGTTTTGATGGAGTGGATGCCGGGGCGTTGGACGAATCGTGGCGGCAGCAGCCGGGCACGCCCGTCTATACACACGACTTCGATGCCGCAGGCGTACAGCGGGGATTGCGCGAAGCCAAGAAAGAACGGACGCCGCAGTGGCGAGCGAGCCAGGAGAGCCCCGGCAGCTTCGCCAAGCCGGCCTGATTTTGTTTGGCGGGGCGCCTGCCGCGGAGGGGGAGCCTTGGAACCGCGCTCCCCCAAACCCGCCCCAAACCCACGGAGCACACCGGTCTTTCCATTCCCGAATCGATCGATGGCGAGCGACAGCGCGGCATGATGCGACCCGTACTCCGGCGCGAGAGCCTGCGACGCACGCGGGAGCTTCTTCGCGTGCCGGGAAACCGCGGCTGCGGGAGGCCTGTAAAGTAGGGATATGGCTAGGGTTTTTCGTCCGATCCCATCGGACTCCATTCGTCTTCTAGTATTCGATCTTGACGGAACGCTGGTCGACTCCGCGGAGGATCTATGTGCCGCGGTGAACGCCACGCTTATCCATTTTGGCCGGGCTTCCCTGCCCCGGGCGGTGATTGCCGGCTATGTGGGCGACGGGGTGTCATGGCTGGTGCGGCGCGCGCTGGCCGGCTCGGCAGCCGGCAGAAGGGGCGAAGCCGTGAATGGCGCTCTCGAGAACGGCGCGCTGGAGAATGGCGGTCTTGAGAACGGCGGTCTTGAGGAGCATTTCGTGGAATCGGCCGTGAGTTGGTTCCTCGACTATTATCGGGAGCACAAACTCGATAACACCCAGGCCTATCCAGGAGTTCACCGCGCGATCGAGGAGCTGCGGCGAGGATCCGTTGCGCGAGCGATGGCCGTGCTGACGAACAAGCCGGTGGGACCATCGGTCGCAATCTGCGACGCGCTGGGGCTCAGCCCGTTCTTTTTTCGCATCTATGGCGGGAACAGCTTTCCCACCAAGAAGCCCGATCCGGCAGGCCTGCGCCTGCTGATGGAGGAGGCGGGAGCCGCGCCACAGGAGACATTGATGATCGGCGATTCCGCTGTGGACGTCCTCACGGCCCATGGCGCCGGCACATGGAGCGTGGGGTGCGGCTATGGATTGGCTCCGCATACGCTTCGCGAGCCGCTCCCCGATTGCATTGTGGATTCGCCATCGGAGTGGCCGGAAGTGCTGCATTCACAACAGCAACTGCACCAATAGCTGAGCAAAATACACGGAGGGTTCCGCGCAGGCTCGCCGAAAACTTGCTCAATCAGAGTCTTCCGTACCCGCCATCCGGCAACACTGCGTGTCCACGTGACGCCTCTCGGGTAAGATTCTGTGAAGGATTCCCCCCATGCTTCGAGTACTCTGCTCGGTTTGCGCTCTGTTGCTGCTAGCCGCCGCTCCCCCGCGAGTGGGAAACGCCATCCATGTGGGCGAGGACATCACCGTGGCCGGCCCCCGGCAGGTACGGAACGCGATTTGCTTTTTTTGTTCCATGCGCATCGATGGAGCGGCACGCAGCAACCTCGTTGTGGCTGCCGGCAACCTCTATCTGAACGGCCCGGTGCACAGGGACATCGTGGTTCTGGGGGGCAATGTGACGATGACGGGCAAGGCGACGGTGGAGGGCAGTCTGGTGGTCTTCGGAGGCCACTTGTACCGGGATCCCGCGGCCACCATCGGGCGCGGCCGCGTCGTGATTCGGCCGATCGTTTTCCTGCCTATTCTTCTGATCCTGGCCGCCATCCTCGCGGGACTCATCTTTTTGCTGCGCATGCTGTCCCCTGCGGAGCGATCGGGCTTTCCGCCACTGTCGCGCTACTAGATTGCGATCGGCACAAGCTCGCGAAGTGCAGCCTCCGCGAAGTGCAGCCTCGCGAAGTGCAGCCTCCGCGAGAAGACAATCCGGCACGGAATTGCTGCCCTTGAGCTTAGGCGCCGATTCCGCTCCTTGAACTCCTCGCTCCTCCCCACAGCGTTGCCGCAGGGACGCCGGCTCTGCCCGGGCGGCGGTGCGCCCAATCTGAAAATGCTCTAGTCTGAAAGGATCTATGGACTTTCAACTTGTCAGCGACTACCAGCCCCGCGGCGACCAGGGCCGCGCGATCGAAGAGCTTCTTTCAGGGGTAGCCGCCGGGGAACAGCATCAGACCCTGCTGGGCGTCACCGGCTCCGGCAAGACCTTTACCATGGCCAAGATCATCGAGAGTCTCAACCGCCCGGCGCTGATCCTGGCCCACAACAAAACGCTGGCCGCTCAACTGTTTCACGAGTTCAAGCAGTTCTTTCCCGGCAACGCGGTGGAGTATTTCGTCTCCTATTACGACTACTACCAGCCGGAGGCCTACATTCCGGCCGGCGACCTGTACATCGAGAAGGAAGCGACGATCAACGAGGAGCTGGACAAGCTGCGCCTCTCGGCCACGCGCTCCCTGTTCGAGCGCCGCGACGCCATCATCGTGGCCTCGGTAAGCTGCATCTACGGGTTGGGCTCGCCGGAGGCCTACTACGGCATGCTGCTGATGCTGGAGCGCGGGCAAAAGATCCGCCGCGAAGACATTACCAGGCGGCTGGTGGAGATCCTCTACGAGCGCAATGACAATGACTTCCGGCGCGGCACCTTCCGGGTGCGGGGCGACGTCATCGAGGTCTATCCCACCTATGACGAGATGGCGTACCGCATTGAGCTTTTCGGCAATGAGATCGACTCCCTCGCGCAGATCGACCCTCTCTTCGGCACCGTGCGGCAGAAATATGCGCGCCTGCCGATCTATCCAAAATCGCACTACGTGGTGCAGCCCGAGCGCAAGACCTCAGCCATCTCCTCCATCCTCGAAGAACTAGCCTGGTGGGAGAAAGAGCTGGAATCGCAAGGACATCTGGTGGAATCGCAGCGCATCCACCAGCGCACCCGTTTTGACCTGGAGATGATCAAGTCCGTGGGCTACTGCCACGGCATCGAAAATTATTCGCGGCACTTTTCCGGCCGGCTGCCGGGCGAGCCGCCGCCGACTTTGCTCGACTACTTTCCCCGCGACTATCTACTCTTCATCGACGAGTCGCACGCCACGCTGCCGCAGCTTCACGGCATGTGGCACGGCGACCGGTCGCGCAAGCAGAACCTGATCGACTATGGTTTCCGCCTGCCCTCGGCGATGGACAACCGGCCCTTGAAGTTCGACGAGTTTGAGGGGCGTGTTCACCAGACGATTTATGTCTCCGCGACGCCGGGCCCTTATGAGCTCACCAAGTCGGCCGGCGTGGTGGTGGAGCAGATCATCCGTCCTACCGGGCTGGTGGATCCGGAGGTCGAGATCCGCCCCATACGGGGGCAGATCGACGACCTGCTGGCGGAGATTCGCCTGCGCGTTGAGCAAAGAGAGCGCGTACTGGTGACGGTGCTCACGAAGCGAATGGCGGAGGATCTGGCCGGGTATTACGCGGAAGTCGGCGTCAAGTGCCGCTACATGCACTCGGAAATCGAGACCTTGGAGCGCGTTCATTTGCTGCGCGATTTGCGGAAGGGGGAATATGACGTGCTGATTGGGATCAACCTGCTGCGGGAGGGGCTCGACTTGCCGGAGGTCTCTCTCGTCGCCATTCTCGATGCCGACAAGGAGGGCTTCCTGCGTTCCTCCGGCTCTCTGATCCAGACCATCGGGCGCGCCTCGCGCCACCTTCGCGGCCGCGCCATTCTCTATGCGGACACCATAACCGACTCTATGCGCCGCGCGCTGGATGAAACGGAGCGCCGGCGCACCGCCCAGCGCGCATACAACGAGGAGAACGGCATCACTCCGGTCTCGGTCATCCGCTCACTGGAAATGTCGCTGGCCGGCATCCTGCGCGCCGAGTATGCAGACTTGACGGAAAGCGCAGAAGACATGCCGGAATTCGCTTCCCAGCAGGAGTTGGACGCCTATATTGCGCGCCTGGAGTCGGATATGAAGGAGGCAGCCAAGAAATTCGAGTTCGAGAAGGCGGCCAAGCTTCGCGACTCGATCAAGGAACTGCGCACCAAGGAATTCCTCTTCGCATAAGGGCGGACGGCCGATTTTTGACATGTCAAACCGTGCTATGCTTATGTCAAAGAGGAGGCCTTTCCATGGCAAATTATGGATCGACCGACAGAGTGCGGCGCTCCGCAGCGGAACAGTACATTGAGCCGGCACGGCGACGCGGCCAACAAATTGTGAAGATCCATTCAGGGACGTTTGGGAGATTCCTAGTCGAGCAAAAGGTGCTTCCGCCCAATCGGTTTCCCATCATATGCAATGCTTTGCAATCGAAGCGTTTCTTTCAGGAAAACCACGTAACTCTTCAGGAAATTCAGGGTCTTCAGTCCGCTCCTTCAGGCCGGAGCTCAACGCTCACCTTCGTATACAAGGTTGAAGCCATCCCGGCAGCCCCCGGGCATTCTTCGCCAGCGCCGTCTTCAAAGAGCACGGACGCCTTTGCGAACCTTCGCGGCATTTTGAAGCACACCTACGAGCAACTGGACGGAGCCGAGAGGTTTCATCGTCGAGAGCGCGAGAGTTGGGAGCGGTGAAGCGAATCTACTGGGACACAATGATCCACGCTTACTGGCTTGAAGACCATAACAAGCTAAGTGATCGCGTGCAGCACATCCACAATGTCATGCTGCGAAGGGGCGACATACTTTGCAGCAGCAACTTCGTTCTTGGCGAACTCCTGGTGGGTCCGATCAAAACAGGGGACATCCCGGCTGCCGATCGAATAGAGCGGTATTTCGAGTCCGATGCAGTCGCCATGCTCCCTTACGTCCCGCAAAGTGCGCGGCTTTTCGCCGAACTGCGCGCCCGGCATGGAGTCAAGCCGCTTGACGCTCTGCACCTGACGACCGCCGCGCACGCCGGGGTGGATCTTTTTCTTACCCATGACCACCGTTTGCACAAACTGATCATGCCGGGCCTTCCCTTTATCGCCAGCCTCGATTCCGATCTCTTCTGAATCTTTGCATCCGATGTTCTTCTCAACCGCTGCCTCGTGCTGTAATTGATGACGCTATGCACATCACAGGCGTTCTGGTTCTGCTGATCTTCGTGGTTCTGATGACGGCAGTCCTGCTCTTTCTGCTGCATCTGACGCGACTCGGCAAGCTGATCCATGAGCACATTCCGGAGCGTCCGCACCGCCGGCTGTTTTTGGCCTCCATCAGCTTCTTCATTACCTTTTTGGCGGTCCGTCTGCTGGTGGCCGCGGTGGTGCACCATATCGGGCCGTTTACCTGGGTCACCGTGGGCGGGCGGCACATCCACCATCTGGTCTGGGGCATCCTGATCTTGCTGGCGGTAGGCTATGGCTACTTGCTGGAGGTGGGATCGGAAGGCACCTCCCGATCTATCTTCGTCAGCGCACTGATGTCGATCCTGTTTGGCGCTGGAGCAGCGCTGACGCTGGACGAATTCGCGCTCTGGCTCAATCTGCAAAACGATTATTGGAACAAGCAGGGGCGGGAGAGCATCGACGCCGTGATCCTCTTTGGAGCACTGCTGGCGATCGGCACATGGGGCGCGCCGCTGTTTTCCGCGCTGATGGGGAAAAAGAAGGTACCCCGCTAGGAGCCAGGTAGCCTAACTGTGTTCCCCCGGGTCATTCTTTGCTCATGTGCGCACCGAGGCCGCGCGATGGCTTCTAGTATGGGAAAAAGGCGTCGGCGTGGATCGCCTGCCGACGCCGCAGCACCCCAATTCACAGTGAAGGAAGCATGCCATGGCCACTCCCACTCAAATCCCCGCGCCTGAAAAATATCTGGTCGCCTTCGTCATTCAGGGTGAAGACGTTTTCAAAATCACCTCCGACAACATTTTGCACACATGCGGCAATGCGGGCGAGTTCGCATTCCAAGGAATCGCCAAGCTTCGCGCGGCCGCCGCGCTGGAGCAGCTAACCGCAGTTCACAACGAACGTCCTGAAGAACTTCGCAGGATGGCGCGCGAGATGGCGCGCGAGGGTATGGCGCTGCTGGCGCGCACCAGCTATGCGGCGCGCCCCAATGTGGAAAAAATCGCCTAGGGGTCTGTTAACACTATTAGGACGGCAGCGAAAGGAGCGAACTTTTTCGAGTGCGAGAAGTGAGGAGCGACGAATGCCGGGCGCATTTTAGCGACGAGGGACGAAGCACTCGGGAAAGTTCGCCCT
>JANWJB010000071.1 GCA_025449575.1 Acidobacteriaceae bacterium | reverse complement strand
TCGGGGTACACCTATCGTAAACCCCCTCTAGGACGCGGGGAGCCGCGGAGCCATGCGTGCCCCGACGTAGGAGTAGAAGGCGACGACACAGTAGCAGACCAACGGAACGACATACGCCAGTTCGATTGTGCAGGTCTCCGCGATCCAGCCCATCAGCGGCGTCATGATGGCGCCCCCCACGATCGACATCACGATCAGCGATCCGCCGATCTTGGTGTTGCGATCCAGCCCCTCAATGCCCAGAGCGAAGATGGTGGGATACATCACCGACATAAAGAAGCTGGTGAGAAAGATCGCCCATAATCCAATCCATCCGGGAAAGAGCACCCCAATGGCGACCAGTCCGACATTCAACAGGCTGTAGAGGCCCATCAGCGAGCGTGGCTCGAACCGCCGCATGATCTCGGCAGAGACGAATCTGCCGATGGCGAAGGCCACCAGGGTTCCGGTGAGCAGGTAGCCGGCGATCTTCTCCGGCTGATGCGCCGTCGCCTGCGCGTATTGGATGAAGTAACTCCAGGTGCCTACTTGGGCGCCGACGTAGACGAATTGAGCCAGGATGGCAAAGAGGAAATGCGGATAGCGCAATAGCTCACGATAGCTGCCATGGTTCTGCGCCGCGCCCTCGCTCTCGCGCGCGATGGGGGGGAACTTGGTGCGGAGAATCAGGATGGCCCAGATGAGCGTCATCAATCCGATCCCCAGATAGGGAGCGACTACGCGCATCGTTTCATGCCGCATATAAGGGACATAAGTGTGGGCGGCCCGCATAGAAGAAACTTGCTCCGGCTTGAGCTCAACGCCGGAGAAGATGAAGACCGTACCAATCAGCACGCCGACGATGGAACCCAATGGATTGAAGGCCTGCGAGACGTTCAGGCGCCGCGCGGCGCTCTCTGGATCGCCCAGCTGTGCGATGAAAGGGTTGGAGGCGGTCTCCAAAAAGGAGAGGCCGCTGGCAATCACGAAGAGCGCAACCAAAAAGAATGAATAGCGATCGACCACCGCCGCCGGCCAAAAGAGAAACGTCCCCGCGCTAAAGAGGAGCAGCCCGACCACGAAGCCACTCTTATAGCTGTAGCGGCGCATCAAGAGCGCCGCCGGCGTGGCAAAGACGAAGTAGCCCATATAAAAGGCCGACTGCACCAACCCCGCCTGCAGCCGGGTCACGTCAAACGAGGTCATGAACTGGCGGATCAGGACGTCGTTGAGGTTATTGGGGATTCCCCAGAGAAAGAAGAGAACCGTCACTAGGAAAAAGGGAAGCCCCATTCCTTTGGGGATCAGCGGCCGGTGCGAACCGCTATTGTGTTTTGACCCGGTGGGCGAAGGCGTCAGCATGACAGTTTTCTACTCTACCGGAAATTGGAGCGGCCTGGGCTGAGGCAGCCGCCAAGCGTTACTTGGCAATCGTGATTACAGCCAGCCCTTGCGGCGGAATGCTCAGAGTGAGGGAGCCGGATTGAAGCCGGCCAGTCTGCTCCGCTCCCAGAGCAGATGCGGCGCGTAACTGCTCCTGCTGTGCCGGAGTGGGGTACTGCGGCCGGCCCATGAGATCGTAGGCCGCGATGATGTTGCCATGGGTGGCGTCCACGCGGCCAATGCGGAAACTTGCGCCCGGCGCTACTCCCTTGAACTCGAAGTGGATTGACTTGGCCGGGGCGGTTATGCCCGGCTCCACCAGATTCCAAGCGGCAATGACGAGGCTCCCATCCTTCTTTTTCGTAACCAGAACGTCATCCGCGGCAGCGGGAATCCGCTTGTCGCCTAGGCCATGCAGCAGCTTAAACGCGTAGAAGGAGGGCTTGGGCAGATGGTCGATGGCGATCAGGCCGAAACCGCCAAAGAAAGGCTTCGCGATTACTCCCTGCTCTTCAAAAACATCCGAGAAGGTCCAGTACGACATCAGGGCGACCTTGCCGTCGCATTGGCGAATGGTGTCGGCCATCCAGGGACCCATGTAGGTGGAATCGGTAATCTCCGGCTGACTCAAATAAGTAGCGTTAAACTCGCTGTAAATGAGGGGAATGTGCGGCCGCGAGGAAGCCTCGATCTCGGCGTGCACCTTGTCTACACCGGCGACGACCATTTGGTGCGGCGCGATATTGGCGGGGTGGCCAAGAACGTTTTCTGCCGTGTCGTTGCCATAAGTGTGGGTGGAGACGAAGTCCAGAGGAACGTGATTCTGCGTGGTGTGCGCAATCAAATCGCCTACCCACGCGGCCTGCGCGGTCGCCGGGCCGCCGACGCGGAGCCTGGGGCTTACACCTTTGAGGGCGCGGGCAGTATGGTCGTATAGCTCGAAGTAAGTCGATTCCGCCGGACGCCCGGTCCAGAAGTCGATGTTGGGCTCGTTCCAGACCTCGAAGTACCAACTGGCGACCTCATCGATGCCGTAGCGTTCGATAAGGTGGCGGGCCAGTGCTTCGATCATTGCATCCCACTTAGCATAATCGGCGGGGGGCGAAACGACGGGGTGGTACCAGAAGGGATGATAGTCGAGCCGAGCCGCCAGTTGTTTCGGCATGAAGCTCAGCTCCACAAAGGGCTTCACTCCTTCGGCTAAGAGCCCATCGTAAATTTGGTCGATGTAAGTGAAGTTGTAGTCCGGCTTTCCCTGGGCATCCTGGTGATAGAGGCCCACCTGGTCGTCGAGGATTGCGTGGAAGCGAACATACCGGAAATCGGTGATCTGCTTGACCGAGCGCAGGTCGTCGCGATAACTCTGGCGCAGGCTCAGGATGGCGCGGCCGGAGCCGAACATCTGCTCCCAGAAGTGCGGGAATGGCCGGGCCTGCTCTGCTGCGTCGATGGAGATAGTTTGCTGCGTGGCTTGTTGATTGGCTTGCTGCCTGTTTGAGGTCTGCATCGTTTGCGCGGTTCCGTTCGATTGCGTGCACAGCACACAGGCTAGGATGACGAGAGCGGCGGGAAGCGTTTGCACACGAGCGTGAATTCTGCAACGTCGGTTGATGGCAGGCGCAGGCACAGCCTCGAGCATAGCAATCATGGCGATGAGATGCGAGGAGCGTCGGGTGCGACATACCCCGCCAGTTGGATTCGCCGGTAGGAACCGCTGGTGCGGTCTCGGAAATCTTTGTCTTGTATCGCGACGGCGAGCTGGCCACTCAACGCCATGGGTATGCGCTATAGCACAGCTTTACGCGTTGCCGGCGATGGCGGGCTCACCGGAATGATTCTGTTCTAATCCTCGTATTTTCTCCAACTTATTGTGCGCTTAGCTTGTCCTGCGTCTGTGGGCGGCGTACGATCGATTCGACTTTTCTTGGGGGTAAGACTTGAGCCCGAAGTCCGAATTGACACCGGAGCATATTTTACAAATAGGTACCGGGTTTTTTGCCTCGAAAGTGCTGCTGAGCGCGGTCGAGATGGGTGTATTCACTGAGTTGGCGAGTGCCCCGCAGGAGTTCGACACCCTGGGCGGACGTCTGGGCTTGCATCCGCGATCGGCGCGCGATTTTCTGGATGCGCTGGTGGCTTTGGGCTTCTTGGCAAGAAAGGGCGCAACCTATTCCAACGCGCCGGAGGCTGACCTCTTTCTCGACCGGCGCAAGCCCAGCTACATTGGCGGCATCCTCGAGATGGCCAATGCCCGGCTCTACGGCTATTGGAATCACTTAACGGAAGCGTTGCGCACAGGACGCCCGCAAAACGAGGCCAAAGAAGAGAGCGGCAAATCGCCTTTTCAGGCGCTTTATGCCGACCCCGCCCGGCTGAGGAACTTTCTTGCGGCGATGTCGGGCATCAGCCATGGGGCAAACATGGCGATCGCCAGGAAGGCCCCTTGGTCGAAGTACAAAACCTACGCCGATATAGGAACCGCGCAAGGCGACCTGGCAGTGCAAATTGCTCTCGCCAACCCGCATCTGAAGGGCATCGGCTTCGACCTTGCGGAGGTTGGACCGATCTTCGAGGAGTATGCCAAAGCCAATGGCGTGAGTGATCGGGTTCACTTCCAGAAAGGAGACTTCTTCTCCGAAGACCTGCCCAGCGTCGACGTCCTCACCATGGGACACATCCTCCACGATTGGAGTCTGGAGGAGAAAAAGATGCTCATTGGCAAAGCCTATGCCGCGCTTCATCCGGACGGAGCGCTAGTGGTCTATGACGCAATGATCGACGACGACCGCTCAAAGAACGCCTTCGGTTTGCTAATGAGCTTGAACATGCTCATCGAGACTGCCGGAGGATTCGATTACACCGGCAGAGAGTGTATTGGGTGGATGAAGGAGGCCGGCTTCCGCGAAGCGCGCATGGAGCATCTGGGCGGTCCGGATTCCATGGTCATCGGCATTAAGTAGCTGAGGCAACTCGCTCAAAGCTCTTCCCGGGAGAGGCCGCGCTCGATCGTTTTCTCTGCTTGGTTTCCTCCGCCGGGGCTGCCCCGCCCCCTTGGGCCCATCTGCCGGCAAACCTCACAATCACAAAATGCTTCTAACGTAGCAGAGCCGTGATCGTCTCTCAGCCGTTGTATGGCGTGTGTGCAGTGTACTCATCTTGTGCGGGGAAGCGGCCGCACGGATCAGCGAGTGAGCTCCACACCGTGCAGCATTCCCCCAAACACTAAACACCGGAGAGATGGCATGAGAATCGCCCAAGTTGCTCCTCTCTACGAGAGTGTGCCCCCGAAACTCTATGGAGGCACTGAGCGAGTGGTGGCTTATCTAACCGATGAATGCGTCCGCCAGGGCCATGACGTCACTCTGTTTGCGAGCGGAGATTCGGTGACTCAAGCCAGGCTTGAACCAATGTGCGAGCGCTCATTGCGCCTGCAGGGAGAAAAAATTGGCGCTCCGCTGGCTCACCATCTACGCATGCTGGAAATGGTCGCCCACGAAGCCGGCAACTTCGACATTGTGCATTTTCACATCGATTATCTGCACTTCCCTGTCACCCGCCGGCAGCGGACCGCCTCCGTCACCACCTTGCATGGGCGGCTGGATATCCCCGATCTGTATCCGCTTTTCCGTGAATTCGCGGATATGCCCTTGGTGTCGATTTCCGATGCGCAGCGAGAGCCGATGCCCTGGGCAAGTTGGATTCAGACGATTTATCACGGCCTGCCCGAAAATCTCTATCGTCCGCAAGAAGGGCCGGGGAAATATCTTGCATTTTTAGGCCGAATTTCTCCGGAAAAGCGTCTCGACCGAGCCATTGAAATCGCTCGGCGCGCCGGCATTCCGCTGAAGATTGCGGCCAAGATTGATGCGGTTGATCGAGAATATTTTGATGCGACGATTCGCAAGCTTCTTGATGACCCGCTGGTGGAATACGTTGGCGAAATTGGCGAAAGTGAGAAGTCAGAATTCCTGGGCAATGCGTGTGCGCTGGTCTTTCCGATCGACTGGCCTGAACCATTTGGCCTGGTAATGATTGAGGCGATGGCTTGCGGAACGCCGGTGGTCGCCTATCGCTGGGGCTCGGTGCCCGAAATAGTTGACGAGGGAGTGACCGGCTTTACCGTAACAAACTTGGATGAAGCGGTGAATGCCGTTCAACGTGCGTGCTCTTTGGATAGGCGTGCTATCCGCCGGGTTTTTGAAGAGCGATTTAGCGTGAGCCGCATGGCTTCAAACTATCTCGCTGCATACCGGCAAATCTGCGAAGGCCAACCCGATCTTGAGCCGGGCCGGCGCGCTATTTCGTTCGCGGCGTAAGAGGGGAAGAACTCATTGGCTAAGCTCCCGAAGCAACAGGCCGCAACCGATATCATCGAAGTCGGCAAGCAGTTCTACATTCGCGCGCAATCTTCTCTCGCCGACGACCGCACTCTGACGCTGCTCCATAACGATACCTTCGCGGTCTTCGATCGCAGGGGAGATATCCAGCCCGTCGGGCACGGCCAGCAGGGAATCTTCCACCTGGATATGCGCCATCTCTCGCGTCTGGAATTCTATGTAGGGGGGAAAAGGCCGCTGCTGTTGAGTTCTTCAGTGCACGAGGACAACGTGCTGCTCTCCGTCGATCTGACCAACCCCGACATGAATATGCCGTCGGGGAAGTTGTTGCGCCGCGGCGAGTTGCACCTTCACCGCAACAAATTTCTTGCCGACGGCGCATGCTTTGAACGTATAACCGCGCGCAATTATGGGGAGCACCCTATCGATCTCGAGCTGTCATTTTCCTTTGATGCGGATTACGCGGACATCTTTGAAGTGCGTGGGCAAAAGCGTAAGCGGCGCGGTTCCACTCTTCCGGAAGAGGTGAGTCAAGGCAGCGTAACGCTCGGATATGAAGGTTTGGACCGGGTTTCGCGGTGTACCTGGATTCGGTGTTCGTCGCCGAATTGCAGGACGGGCAGCCGTGAGATTGTAGTACCGCTTCATCTGACTCCGCAGGAGGAAGCCTGTTTTTCACTGGAGATTGCCTGTACCAGCGACGGCGAGCAATACGCTTCTGGGGGTTACGAGGAGGAACTGCGACGAATCCATCGTGAGCGGCGCACGTCGCCGCTCTCCGAGTTCCAGATCTATAGCTCCAACGAGCAATTCAACGATTGGTTCAAGCGCTCGATGGCCGATCTGCAGATGATGCTGGCGACCACTCCGGTAGGCTTTTATCCTTATGCGGGAGTTCCATGGTTTAGCACCGTATTCGGCCGGGATGGTATCCTCACGGCGCTCGAACTGCTCTGTCCCGCCCCTCAAATCGCCCGCGGCGTTCTCGCGTTTCTGGCGGCAAATCAGTCCACTCAGGTCGATCCGGAACGGGATGCCGAGCCGGGAAAGATTCTTCATGAGCTGCGCAAGGGAGAGATGGCGCGGCTCCGCGAAGTCCCTTTTGGCCACTATTACGGCAGCGTGGACTCGACCCCGCTGTTCCTAATGCTGGTGGCAGCCTATTATGAGCGCACCGCGGACCTGCCATTTGTTCGCTCGATCTGGCCGAATATCGAAGCTGCGCTGGGATGGATTGACCACTTCGGCGACGCGGACGGAGACGGTTTTGTCGAGTATTCGGGCCGCGCGGAGTCTGGTCTGCTGCAACAAGGCTGGAAGGACTCTCAAGACTCCGTCTTCCATAGTGATGGCAGTCTCGCCAAGGGCCCCATCGCGCTATGCGAGGTTCAATCGTATGTCTATGCCGCCAAGGCCGGTATCGCCAGAGTTGCCGGTGATCTTGGGCTGGCTCCGCTGTCCGAATCGCTGCAGCGTCAGGCCGAGGAACTCCGCAGGAACTTCGCGGCTGCTTTTTGGTCTGACGAACTGTCGACCTTTGCCATGGCGCTGGACGGCAAGAAGCGGCAGTGCCGCATCCGCAGCTCCAATGCGGGTCATTGCCTCTTTTCCGGTATCGCGCTGCCGGATCACAGCAAGCTGGTGATGAACTCGCTGCTATCGCCGGGGCTCTTTTCCGGCTGGGGCGTGCGCACCGTCGCGGCGGAAGAGAAACGCTATAACCCAATGTCGTATCACAACGGATCCGTGTGGCCGCACGACAATGCCATCATCGCCTATGGAGCGATCCACTCGCGCGACAAAGCTCTTCCATTAAAAATTCTATCCGGATTGCTGGACCTTTCCGTCTTTCTTGAATTGCATCGCCTTCCCGAACTGATCTGCGGCTTTTCGCGCCGCGCCGATTATGGTCCCACGCGCTACCCGGTGGCCTGCTCGCCACAGGCGTGGGCCGCCGGGGCATGCTTTCTCGTGCTTCAGTCCTGCCTGGGACTCTCCATCCACGCAAAGGAATCTCGCATTTACCTGCGCCAGCCGAATTTGCCGGAGTCGCTGCGGCGGGTTGAGCTGCGCAACCTGAACGTTGGTGAGGGCTCGGTCGATCTGGCTTTTGAGCGCCAGGCCGGGACGGTGGGCTTTGACATTCCGCGGCGCAGTGGAGAGAT
>JANWJB010000070.1 GCA_025449575.1 Acidobacteriaceae bacterium | reverse complement strand
GGCCTCCGCCGTCCGTCCAATCGCAGCGCGGAAAAGGGCTCCGGAACTTCCAGACCGGTGCAGCCAGATCAGGGGTTTTCAGACTGGCGGGGGGCCGTACAGGCTCACCGCCTACCGTATCAAAGCGAGAATCGGATAACCGCTTGGCTCTGTAGAGCCGAATAGTTTATCTTGGCCGACACGAAAGTGCGATGCAGGAAAGCTGCGCCCAAAAGATTTGCAGTTCCTGCTCGCAACGACGCTATCCGCTTTGAGGATCGCGCTGCTCCGGCAGGCCGCCTTCCCATTTGCACTTGCGTCTTCAGTGACCCGGCAGGGGCTGCCGAAAGTCTCGAATGTTCCAGAGGAGCATTCAGCCATGAAAAGTCCTCGCTTCTTCTTCGCGCTCGGCTTTGCCAGCCTCTTCTGTGTCTTTAGCAGTTGTCTGGCCCAGAGGACCCACGCGGCTGTTGCCTCGTCTCTGTCCGCAGCGAACTCCCCAACCGGTCCAGAAACCGGACCCTCCACCCCTCTCGAGCCCACCGCTCCGCCCCCTGAGACGCTCACCATCCCGGGACCGCTGCGCTCCTTTCTGCGCATGGCCGGGCTAAGCCAGGAAGCCACCCCAGACCAGGTGCTCTCGCTGCTTGCCTATAACGTCTACACGCTGGGTTCGCAGAGCGGGCGGGAGACTGAGTATCTTCGCTTGCTGAGCCGCTATGTGGACCAGGCGCGTGAGCTGCAGGCGCTAGCCGGCTCGAACAAAGTCATCCGCATCAGCGGCTGCAGCCAGGCTCAACCGCTGATGGAGATCCTCGGATACCGCATGTTCGGCGGCTGCGGACAGAAGAGCGCTACGCTGATGACTTTTAATCCGGAGCGCGCCTTCTTGAGCAGCGACTCCGGCTTTCCGCTGACGGCGCTGGAGGAGGCTTTGGAGTCCAACAGCGCCTTCTCCTATCCCTATTCCTCCACAGCAGTGCCGGTCCTGCTCAAGGCGCAAGATTGGACGGCCCTCACTTCCTGGAGAAGGGGGCGGGGGGAGAACCTGCTGGACGTGCTGCTGCACGATCTGCCGGTAGCCCGTCTTTATTGGGCGTTCTCGCGCCTCGACACGGAAACCGCGCAAGATTTGACCCGCTCGCCGGGGCTGAAAAAGCTGCTGCCCAACGCCGCGGTTCTGGATTTCTATGGCGCCGAGATTACGATTCGAAACGGTCGAGTGATGGCTCCGGGCGGCGACGCCGCCGAACCGGGTTGGCGGCAACTGGTGGGAGCGAGCACCCGTTCCCCCGCGGAGTTCGTTCTCCACTTGGTGGAAAGAGATCGCGGGTGGCTGGCCGCTTATTACGACGTGCTGGCGCGCATCGACGGGCCGCAACAGGCGCAACTGACCCGGCCGGACCGGCTGCGGGGTCTCTTTGAGGATTTCTACTCGGCCGACCGGAATAGCTATGCCGCCGCTGCTTCCTTCCGCAAAGCGCCGCTGCTGCTGGTTCTCTTTACGCGGCTGCAGTGGGATGCCAACGGCGAGCCATATGTGCCGGGAAACCTCGTCACCTGGCGAAATATTCTGGAAAGGCACTCCGACTCTGCGATCGTTCGCCGCTGGTCCGGGCGCGCGAGAGGGATAAGCAGCCCAGAGCAACTTCTGGGAGCCATGGTTGCCTTCAGCCGCGCCGTGGCGCCCGGCACGCCCTTGCAGGTCTACTTGACGCTGAGTGAGATCGATCGGCAACGCGCGCAGCAAAACCGCCTGGCGCCGGAAACGGTGCTCCTGCTGTCCAGCCATTACGCGGAGTTCGGGAGCTGGGAACCGCTCTTCTCGGAATTTCCCCGCCTGAACGATGCCTCCATCGGTCTTTTTGTGAAGACAGCGGACACGCTCGACCGCATTCCCGATCATGCTCTGCGGGCCAATGCCGTGGGCATCCTGCAGGCCAATCTTGGGCTGTGGCAGATTTTGGCGCGGCAGGCACAGATCCCCGAGGATCGGCTGAACGGTTCCTGGCAGAGTATGCTGAGCCCCTTTGCCGCAATCTCCACCTCGGCCCAGCTTTTCGACGCGGGCGAGGGGGCTTTGAGCAAACTTTCGGTGGCCGCCGGAGCAGATGCGAACCCCACCGAGGACGATCTTGTGAACCTGCTTGCGGGCCCGCGCCAGCAGAGCGCCGAGGGCCAGCGGATCCATGCCGAAATGGCGGACAGAATTCGCTCTGTCATGGCTGGTCAGCGTTTGGTCTCGCTGGATACGATCGTGCCTCTGGGCGCAGGCCTGCGCCGAATGGCGCAGGGAGCGGCGCCTTCACCCGACTTGATGCCGCTGGCGGAAGAACTGCGGCAGTTCCAAATGCCGCAGCCCATCTTCACTCGCGGCGAGAAAAGCCAGTGGGCCCCCGGGGTCTACGAGAACCATCATGTGGATGTGCAGACTCGAACCGATTTGACCAAAGTTCTGCGCCACCCACCCTCCCAGGCCAAGCTTGATGCGGCTCGCGGCGAACTCACACTGTATTTGCGCGACACTCTGGTGGGCTTGAACTATGCCTACTATGAGCCGCCCGGCGCTCAACTGCTTCACAATAACCCGCTCTTCGTGCGCTCGCACGACTTTATCGGAGACACCATCGCAGGGTTGACGGAGGAACCGAACTGGCTGCCCGCCGAGGTAACCGATGCGGGAACGCCGGCCGGCGGAGGAGCCTACCTCCTCGGTTCGCTCTCGAACCTTCCTTATGCGCTCGCCATTTCCGAGGAGGACTTTCTGGCTCCAGCCAATGTGCAGGCGCTGATTTGGAATGAGGTTGCTCCTGAACTTCTGGTCAGCTCCACACTGCCACGGTGGTGGAATGCGACACCCCGCGAGCTGCACGCGGTCGCGCTGTACCAGGAAGCTGGGGAGGAGCTTCTGCGCGCCGCCGCCGGGCACCCGGAACTGCTCACCAAGGTGACCGCCATTCTCTCCGAGAGCATGCCGCCGCGAGAGGTAGACGATGCAATCGCGGGATTGCGCGCCGGGCACGCCGATGAGGTCATCGCCACGATCACGCCCGCCGATACCTTCTATCTCACCGCGGGGTTCCGCAAGGAGTATCCGGCGGAAGCGGGCCAATGGGGGCCGAAGGGCCGCGAGCTAGAGAGCCTGATCAGGCAATATCCGGCCGAGGTGAACTGGGCGCGCCTGTCGCGCGATTTTGGCGTGCCTCACCCCGTGCTCACCCAGTCCGCCACCCGCGAGCTGCTCGACGTGCAGCCCTTCCCCGCATTTGAAGGCTCCGCCAGCCAGCTCTTTGGAGAGTCCTGGGATTCCAACAATCTCTATTGGGCGAGGTTGGCCGATGAAAAAGGCGAATCGCCGGTGGTGCTCAACCGATTGGCGCCGATGCTGACCCGCGCCATGGTCATCAATATCTTCGCCAGCAACTTTGAGGACTGGCGAGCGGTGCTGCGCGCCCTGCGGCTGACCGGCCAGCAATTTCTGGATGGCAAGATCTCCTTGCCTTCAGCTCCAACCAACACCACTTCCCTGCGATAGGAGAGGGTTTATGCTTCCGCGGCGTCCTTTGTTTCTCGCATCCCTTCTCGCTCTTCCCTATCTATTCTGCGGGACCAGCTTGTCCGCTCAAGATAACGAAGTGAACATTCGCGTGAACGTGAATCTGGTGCAACTAAACGTAGCTGTGACAGACGGTAAAGGACGGTACATCACAGGTCTTCGTCCTCAGGACTTCGAGATCACGGAGGATAAGATCGCTGAAAAGATCGCTACGTTTGAAGAGGGCAATGGTCCTACGCTGCGTCTGCTGGATGTGCCGCCCGGTGCGACCGCGGCTATCCCGTACGGAGACACCCAATCTGCTGCACAGCCTTCCGCGGCGCGCAGCGTAACCCAGATGCTGGGAACCAGCTCGGCGGGAGCCAACATCTTTATCTTGTTCGATACCAGCAACTATATGTACCGGGGCTTCGTCTTTGCCCAAGATGCGATTGCCGATTTTGTCCGCTCGCTGGACGCTCAGAGCAAGATCGCGTTTTACACTTACAGCCGCGACCTCTCCCGCTCCGCGCCCTTGACCATCAGCCGCACCCAGATTTTGCGCGGCATTCGCGGCTCCGTCGCTGGAGACGATGCGGCGCTCTACAACAGTCTTCTGCTGACGGTAAAGGATGCGGCGCAGCAGAGCGGCCGCAAGGTGATCGTGGTCTTCTCCAACGGACCCGACGATGCCAGCGTGGTGCCGCCAGAGGATGTTGCCGAGCTGGCGCAATCCACCGGAACCGTGATTTACATGATCAGCACCCACACGGCGCAACTGGAGCCGATCTCGACTACCGTCTTTGAGCGCATGAGCCGCGACACGGGCGGCAAAGCGTACTTCGCGAAGAGCTGGCGAGCGGAGTCGCGGGCCTTTTCCTCCATCCGGGACGATCTCGCGCACCTCTACTCGCTCACCTACTACCCGCAGCCGAACCCGGACACCGGCTGGCGATCCATCAAGGTGAAGCTGGTGGGACCAAACATGAAAAAGTATCACTTGCGCACGCGCGACGGATACCGGCTGCAGCCGGGCGAAATTCTGGAACGAGCTTCAGCCGCATCCTCCGTGGAAGCAGATCCTAAGTAGAGGCGGGAGGGCCGGTCAGAGGCTGAGACCGCCGTCGACGGCAAGGATCTGCCCGGTGATAAAGCGCGGCCCGCAGGCAAAGAAGAGCACCGCCTCGGCCACATCTCCGGGAACGCCGTTGCGGCCCATCGGCGTCTTCTGAGCAAAGTGTTCATACGCCGGGTCGACCTCGCCGTTGGTGATCATTCCCGGCGCCACGCAGTTCACGGTAATCTCAGGCGCGAAGGCTTTGGCCATGGTGAGGGTGAGCATGTGCAGAGCGGCCTTGGATGTGCAGTAGTGAGCGTGGGTGGCCCAGGGATGCAGACCGCCCAGTGAACCGATATTCACGATGCGTCCTCGGGCAGCCCGGAGATGGGGGAGGGCGGCTTGAGCCATCAAAAACGGGCCACGCGTGTTGATCTCAAACATGCGGTCCCATTGCTCGATGCCGATCGCCTCCAGGGGCGCCGTTTCGAAGAAGCCGGCATTGTTGACCAGCAGATCAAGCCGGCCAAATTCGCCCGCAGCCGCCGCCACCGCGGCATGCACGCTCTCAGGGATGCGCACGTCGCAGGGCAGGATGATGGCCTTCACATGGTGGCCATGCAGGGCCTCTGCCGTCTCCTCCGCCTCCCGCTGCGAGGAGTTATAGGTAACGGCGACGTTGGCGCCGGCCTCGGCGAGCGCGAGCGCCACCGACCGGCCAATCCGCTTGGCCGCGCCGGTCACGAGCGCCGCCTTCCCTTCCAGTCTTTTCATTGCTCTCCGCCCTGCTGTCAGCATTGAGGCGCGCGAAAGCTTTCTGCCGCGCGGCGCCCGTCTGCACAGCTCGATTTTACCGGCAGGAGCCGCGGTGCTTCGCAAGCACACTCTCTCTTTCCTCAAGGGTATAGTGATGCCTGAGTCTTCGAGGAAGCCTGATGACGCGCTCTGCTTCGCTTCGCCGTGGCGTCACGGCGCTATTTGCCGCCGTTTGCGTTGCTCTGGTCCCCGCGATGGTGGCGCAGGATTCCGCCGGGCCGCAGCCGGCGCCACTGCCGGTGCCGGTGGCCGGTCCGGTGGACGCACCATACCCCGGCACCCTCTCTCTGCTGGCCGATCTCACGAACGTGACCGACCGGGTGATCCATGTGCAGGAGAGGATTCCCGTCACCGGTGCGAGGGTCACGTTGCTGTATCCGGAGTGGCTCCCCGGGGATCACTCTCCCGTAGGACCCCTCGCTAAAATCGCCGGATTGGTGGTTACCGCCCAGGGCAAACGCATTCCCTGGGTCCGGGACCGTGTGAATGTCTACGCCTTTCACGTCGACCTACCCCAGGGCGCAAAGACGCTTGAGGTGAACTTTCAGTTTTTGGCTCCGCTCCGGAAGCAGGAAGGCCGCATCTGCTTCTCCTCCGAGATAGCCGACCTCTCCTGGAACACGGTGCTCCTTTATCCAGCAGGATATTTCTCGCGAGATATCGAATTCGCACCCTCGGTTCGCTTGCCGGAGGGATGGAAGTTCGCTTCCGCGCTGAAGGTGGAGTCGCAGCAGGGCAACCTGATTCATTTCCAAAAGACGCGCCTGAATACGCTGGTCGATTCGCCGCTCTACGCGGGCGCTTACTACAAGCGCGAAGATCTCTCGACAGGGCCTGACAACCGCGTTTTCCTTAACATATTCGCCGATAAGGCCGCTGACCTTGCCATCACTCCGGAGGAACTCCAATTTCATCGCAACATGGTGAAGGAAGCCGCGAAGCTTTTCCAGTCGCGCCATTACAAGCAGTACGACTTTCTCTTTTCAGTCAGCGACACGATTACCTTTCAAGGGCTCGAGCATCACCAGTCGAGCGAAGACTCCGCCGGCAGCAATTACTTCACCGACTGGAACGCGGATATCGCCGATCGTGACCTGCTCGCGCATGAATATTCGCACTCCTGGAATGGGAAATTCCGGCGCCCAAGGGACCTCTGGACCCCCAACTTCAATGTCCCCATGCAAAACGATCTTCTTTGGGTTTACGAGGGGCTGACAGAGTATTACGGTTATGTGCTGACGGCGCGTTCGGGGATGCGATCGCCGGAGCAGACGCGCAACCTGATGGCGGCTATCGCTGCCAATCTCCAAGCCAGCCCTGGGCGCGATTGGCGGCCATTGGTGGATACGACGAATCAGCCCATCGTCTCAGAACGCTCCCCGGTAAGCTGGGTTAGCTGGCAGCGCGCAGAAGAGTACTACGTGGAGGGACTGCTCATCTGGCTGGATGCCGACACCAAAATCCGCGAACTGAGTGGCGGCGCCAAGTCTTTGGACGACTTCGCCAGACTCTTCTATGGAGTCGACAACGGCAGTCTGATCACCAAGACTTATACCTTTGACGATATCGTGGCGGCCCTGAATGCCGTGCAGCCGTATGATTGGACCGCCTTTTTGCGCTCCCGCATCTACCAGCTTCAGCCGCAGGTTCCTGAAGAAGGCTTCACCCAAGGCGGCTACCGCCTGATCTACAACGACACCGAGCCGGAGTGGATGAAGCACGGGAAGAGCTCCAGCGGAGCCAGCTTTGCATCCTCACTCGGGTTCAGCGTTGCAGCGAAGGGAGATCTTGTGAATGTGTGGTGGGGGAGCTTGGCGTATAAGGCGGGAATCACCCCGGATATGCATGTTGAGGCCGTGGATGACGAGGCCTTCAGCATCGCGAATCTTCGTGCCGCTATCGGCTCCGCGGAAAAGACGGACACCCCTATCAAGCTGCTGCTGAAGCGCGGAGACCGGTTCTCATCCGTTTCTCTGAGCTACCATGGAGGGCTGCGCTACCCGCATCTGGAGCGGGTAAAGGGAACGCCGGATCGTCTCGACGAGATTCTCGCGCCCTCGAAATGACAAGCGCGCCTATACACGCGGAGCGGCCCGGATCGCTTACTTGGGGATTGGGGTCTGCTCCGATGGCTTGGCGCTGGTCGATTGGCCCTTTGGTGCTGTTTCGTCGATAGGGGGAGCCGATCCGCCACCCTGCATGTTGGAAGTTTGCGCAGCCGGCCGCTTCAGCTTGACGACAAATTCCTTGTTGGCGGAATCGATCTTATAGTCCTGGCCAAAGGTCCGCCAGCCACCGGCAATAACCTGCAGGCGCATGACGTCGCCAATGGGAATGACGTCAAGCTGCACCACGCCATTCGGATTGCTCTTGAGCTCCATCGCGCCATAATCTTTGTTGTTCTTGATGGGATGGAAGATCACCGCCGCGTTGGAGACAGGCTTCCCGCTGGAGTCGAGCACCGTAACTTTAATGTTGGCGGTAGGAGGAGGAGGCACATACTTGCGGCCACGATCGCTTCTCGCATGCGCCACGAGTCCGGAACCGAAGAGAAGGAGCCAGCAAACGGTTGCGGCACCCAGCGCCCTAAAGATTCTGGGGCAAGAACGAGTGTGCATGAAGGCAGTATAGCGCCGGTCTCTGGAGCTTGAGGAGGCGCCAGGCGCTTAGGGGAAGATTTGGGGTCTCGGCGACAGGCTGCTGGGCCCACCACAATCGAACAATCATGATGTATAGAGATATGAGTGAGCTATGCTCATGAATCGCCCAGAGGGCCTTGACAGCCTGAAATTTCTTGACTATCGTTAGCAGTTGACGGGCAACAGTGCTAAAGCGAGCGCCGGGTCCGCCATCTGTAGCAGCTTCCAGGAAAAGTTTCAGTGACCAACTCTCGCGGGTCCAACCCCGCCCAAGGAGAAGAAACGCAATGCCAACAGCAACAGCATCCGTAGCAACCAGCTTCACTCCCCTTCATGACCGCCTTCTGGTACGGCGCATCGAAGAGACGGAATCGATTCGTGGAGGCATCATCATTCCCGACTCGGCCAAGGAAAAGCCGCAGGAGGGCGAGGTAATCTCCGTCGGCAAAGGCAAATCGAACGACGAAGGCAAGGTCTTTCCGCTGGACGTGAAGGCTGGAGACCGGGTTCTCTTCGGCAAATACTCTGGCACCGAGATCAAGATCGATGGCGAAGAATTCCTCATCATGCGTGAGGAAGAAGTCCTGGGCATTCTCAAGAAGAAGTAGGCGCATCGCCGCGGTGGATGCGCTTTTTTTTGCGCGCGCCGGGGCGGCTGCTCTTTAGAAAACTTGCCGTTCCTCATGAGCGGCGCACAAGAACGACACGACGGCCGGCTCGGTCGGCCCTTAGGAGAAATGCAATGGCAAAGCAGATTCTGCACGGAGAAGACTCGCGTCAGGCAATTCTGCGCGGCGTGAACACGCTGGCGGACGCGGTCAAGGTAACGCTGGGCCCCAAGGGCCGCAACGTTGTGATCGAAAAGAAATTCGGATCCCCCACTATCACCAAGGACGGCG
>JANWJB010000069.1 GCA_025449575.1 Acidobacteriaceae bacterium | reverse complement strand
TTCGCTGGGAATATGGTGCGCCCATCACGGAGTTGCTGAACCGTCTCGTGAATCTGGATGTCGCCCCTGGTTTTGCCGCCGCCAAGCCCGTGCTCGCCTCCTCGCCGGTCGGGCCGGTGACCGGCCGGAAGTATCCTAACTCGCTGTTGTCGCCGGACCGCACAGGCTTTGAGCCGCGCCTCGGCATTGCGTGGCGGCCGCTGCCCGCTTCCTCGCTGGTAATTCGCGCCGGATACGGAATCTACGACGACACCTCGATCTATCAGAGGATCGCCACCGACATGGCGCAGCAGGCTCCGCTCTCCAAGAGCCTGAGTGTGGAGAACACCCCGGGTTGCCCACTCAGCCTGGCCAATGGGTTCACTCCCTGCTCCGCGACTACAGAGAACACCTTCGCGGTCGATCCGCACCTTCGCGTCGGCTATGCGCAGGTCTGGAATCTTGAAGTACAGCGCGACCTGCCCGGCTCGCTACAACTGACGGCTACTTATATGGGAACCAAAGGGACGCACGGTTTGCAGGAATTTCTGCCCAACACATACCCTGTTGGCGGCGCGAGCCCTTGCCCCGGTTGCCCGGTAGGCTTTGCCTACCTTATCGCAGGGGGAAACTCCGCTCGGCAATCCGGCAGCATCCAGTTGCGCCGGCGGCTGCACAATGGGCTAACCGCCCAGGTGGACTACACCTACTCGAAGTCGGTGGACGACGACTCGGCGCTGGGCGGTCAGGGGCCGGCGACGGCCGGTTCAAGCGCGGCCGGCAGCTCCAGTGGATCGGGTGGATCGAGTGAGTCGAGTGGATCAAGCGGATCGAGCGGTGCGCTCAGCGGGCTGGTGATCGCCCAGAATTGGCTTGACCTGCGCGCGGAACGCAGCCTCTCCAGTTTCGACCAGCGCCACTTGGTCAATTTCCAGCTTACGTACACCACCGGCATGGGAAGCAAGGGCGGCACGTTGCTGAGCGGGTGGAAGGGCGCGCTCTATAAGGAGTGGACGTTCTTCACCCTGATCACTGCCGGCAGCGGCCTGCCGGAGAGCCCCGCCTATCTTGCCGCAGTGCCGGGAACGGGATTTACCGGCGTCATCCGGCCCAGCCTGACCGGCGCTTCTATCCATGCCGGACCAGCCGGCTACTTTCTCAATCCCGCGGCCTATGCCGCGCCGGCGCCGGGCGAATGGGGGAGCGCGGGAAGAAACTCCATCATCGGCCCACGCCAGTTCAGCCTGAATGCTTCGGTCGGCCGCACCTTCCGCTTGAAGGATAAATACAGTCTCGATCTCCGTGTGGACTCGATCAACACCCTCAATCACGTCACCTACACAGGGTGGAATACTACGATTAATAGCGGGCAGTTTGGACTGCCGGCATCGGCCAATGGAATGCGCATGCTCCAGACGACACTGCGCCTGAGGTTCTGACGATGAGGTTCTTAGAGATGCTCGGCAGAACGCGACTTAGACATCGACGGAAAGCTGCGGGCGGGCAAAGAGATCCCCTGGTACCGGCGGGAGCATTGGCCGCCGGCGCGGCTTTGGTGCTCCTGGCTGCGATTTCTCCCGGCGCCGCGCAGACGATTGGGGAAAACTCCGCTGCGCAGGGCAATCAGCCTTACTCCATGTCGGTGAACTCGCAGTTGGTGATCGAGCCGGTGGTGGTAAAGGATAAGCAGGGTAATCCAATCGCGGGCCTTACGGCGAAAGACTTCACCATTACCGAAGACGGCGTACCGCAGGCCATTCGCAGTTGCGAATATCAGAGTCTGCAGAAGACTGTCACTCCGGCCGTGCCCTACAAGCCGAAAAACGTCATCATCTACAACAAGCTGATTCGCACCCAGATCGCTCCCGAGCCCGCAGGAAGCACGCTCTACAAGAACCATCGTCTGCTGGCGCTCTACTTCGACATGAGCGCCATGTATCCTGCCGACCAGCTGCGCGCGCTCGATGCGGCGCAGAAGTTTCTGAAAACGCAGATGCAGCCAGACGACCTGGTGGCCATCCTGCGCTACTCGAGCGGCTCCGTCGATGTGCTGCAGGACTTTACCGCCGACCGCGACCGGCTGTTGAGCATTCTGCAGACGATGGTGGTAGGGGAGGGGCAGGGCTTCAACCAGACCGAGGACGACTCCAGCGCCTCCGACGTGGGTGCGGCCTTCGGCCAGGACGATAGCGAGTTCAACATTTTCAATACCGACCGCCAGTTGTCCGCCCTGCAGACGACGGCTAAGATGCTGGGCCGGCTGAGCGAGAAGAAGTCGCTGATTTACTTTGCCAGCGGCCTCCGGCTGAATGGCCTGGACAATCAGGCGCAGCTTCACGCGACGATCGATGATGCTATCCGCTCCGGCGTCTCCTTCTGGCCGATCGATGCGCGGGGGCTGGTGGCCACCGCCCCTCTGGGTGACGCGACGAAGGCCTCCCAGGGCAACGCCAGCATGTATACCGGCGCCGCTGCGCGAGCGATGATGACGGATTTCAACCAGTCGCAGGACACGCTCTTCGCCCTGGCCGGAGACACCGGAGGCAAAGCTCTGCTCGACTCCAACGACCTCGCGAGCGGCATTGTGCGCGCCCAGCGCTCCGTTAGCAGCTATTACATTTTGGGCTACTACACCAGCAATACGGAGCAAAATGGCAGGTTCCGCCGCATCAAGGTCACGCTGAAGGGCTATCCCGGCGCGAGCCTCGACTACCGGCAGGGCTACTATGCCGGCAAGGTCTTCAGCAAGTTCACCGACGCGGACAAAGAGCGGCAGCTGGAAGACGCCCTCAGGCTCACCGATCCGATCACCGATCTCACCATTGCGATGGAGATCGACTACTTCCAGTTAAATCATGCGGAGTATTTCGTTCCTATCATTGTCAAGATCCCGGGCAGCGAGCTGGCGCTGGCCAAGAAGCGCGGCGCGGCATACACGCGCATGGACTTTATCGGCGAGATCAAAGACGATTACGGCGGCATCACGGTTACGAATCTGCGAGATCATGTAGACGTGAAGCTCAGCGACCAGACGGCGAGCCAACTGGCGAAGCTTCCTCTGGAGTATGACGCCGGCTTCACGCTGCTGCCCGGCAAGTACACCCTCAAGTTTCTGGCTCGCGACAACGAGACGGGGAGAATCGGAACCTTCCAAACCGGCTTCACGATTCCGAACTTGAATAAGGACGTGAAGAGCCTGCCGGTCAGTTCGGTGGTGCTCAGCAGCCAGCGCGTGGATCTAAAGAATGCGATCTACAACGCGGTGAAGGCGAAGGACGAGGCAGCCAATCCGCTGGTGCAGGATGGATGGAAGTTGATCCCCAGCGTAACCCGCGTCTTCCGCAGGAGCCAGACGATGTACATCTACCTGCAAGCCTATGAGCCGACTGCGCCACCCATTCGTCCTCTGATCGCCTTCGTCACCTTCTATGACGGGGCGGGGAAGGCGCTGGAGACTCAGCCGCTGAAGATGACCAGCGCCTGGACGAGCAGCGTGAAGCCGATGCCTATCCGTTTCAGCGTGCCGCTGGACCGGCTAGAGCCAGGCAACTACGACTGCCAGGTCACGGTGCTCGATCCGGAAGGGGAGAAGGCCGCCTTCTGGCAAGCGCCGATGGTGGTGCTGCCGTAGTGGTTGCGTCGGGCGTGGGATGGCGTTCCCGCCACGCAGTTGTCCTGAGCCTCTATGCTTAAGCAAAGGGGCGAAGACTCTTTTTATTTCTTTCCCTTCTAATCGATGCAACGCCTTTTGAAGCTCCGGGAAGCCGCGAGTGGCCGCTGTAACTTCCTCCCCTGCAACGCGTCTACAATGGAATAAGCATGCGAAAGCTCCGCTCAAGCACGCTGTGTGCCGGCTTTCTCGCCGCACTGGTTCTATGTGTGGCCGGGATGGGCCATCTCACTGCGCAAACCATCGCTGCATCGCATGCCGGCTCCGATCCCGTACAGGCACTGCATCTCACCGTCGGATTGGTTCCGCTTACCGGATCGATCCAGCCCGGCGGCAGCACGGAGGCCGGCCTCCATTTCGTTCTAGAGAAGGGATGGCACGTCTACTGGATCAACGCCGGAGACTCGGGCGAGGCTCCGCATATTGACTGGAAGCCGACGCGAGGCATCACGGCCGGCCCCATGCTCTTTCCCACCCCACAGCGCCTGCCCTATGGGCCGCTGATGGACTATGGCTATGAAAATGAGGTGCTGTTTCCTTTTTCCTTGCGTGCAGCGCCGGGACTGAGGGCGCCGTCGACCGTGCCGCTGGCGGCGCATGTTCGTTGGCTGGTCTGCCGCGCGGTTTGCATACCGGGCAAAGCGGATTTTGTGCTGCCGCTCAAGATCACCCGCAATTCTGCCGCTCCCAATCCCGCCACAGCCGCGCTTTTTGCGCGCTTCCGCGCCCGGCTGCCGCAGCCTCTTCCGCCCGGCTCTAAGGCGCTGTTTACCGCGACGTCTTCCGGATTCGCGCTGGCGGTGATTGGCGGGCATCAAGCACCCTCTTCGGCGCAGTTCTTTCCTCTGGACCAGAACCAGATTGATAATGTCGCGCCGCAGCCAGTCCACGCCGGCGGCGGCAATCTGCTTATCTCGCTGAAGAAGGATGCAAACCTCAGCACTTCTCCAGAGCAATTGCGCGGCGTGCTGCGCCTTGGTAACGGCGACGGGTACGAAATCGATGCTCATCGGGGAGCGCTTCCTGCGGAACTCGCCGCCGCCCTGCCCGTCTCGGGCTCGACAGCCGGTCCTGGAGCGGGCGCCGGCCTGTCCGCAGCGGGACTAGGACACACGCTGCGCTTCGTGCTGCTGGCCTTCCTGGGCGGCGTAATTCTGAACCTGATGCCGTGCGTCTTCCCGGTGCTCTTCATTAAGGGGCTGGCCTTGGTTGGCTCCTCAGGCGAATCGCGCCGCCGTCTGCGCGCGCATGGCGCAGTCTATGCGCTGGGCATTCTGGTCTCCTTCTGGGCCGTGGTCGCGATCTTGCTGGGGCTTCGCGCCGGCGGCGCTCACCTGGGGTGGGGCTTCCAGTTCCAGTCTCCGGGCTTTCTCGCCGTCATCGCCCTCGCTCTCTTCTTCTTCGGCCTCTCGCTGGCGGGCATGTTCGATGTCGGCCTCACGCTCACCGGGAAAGGCTCCGGACTGGCTGCGCAAGGGGGCTACGCAGGCAGCTTCTTTACGGGCGTGCTAGCGACGGTGGTTGCTACGCCTTGTACCGCGCCGTTTATGGGAGTCGCAATTGGATTCGCGCTGGTGCAGCCGGCCATCGTCTCGTTCGGCATCTTCACCGCGCTCGCGTTGGGCTTGGCTGCTCCCTATATTCTGCTCACGCTCAACCCCGCTTGGACACGCCTGCTGCCCCGCCCCGGAGCATGGATGGAGATTCTAAAGCAGATCACGGCAGTGCCGGTTTTCATTGTCGCAATTTGGATGGCTTGGCTCTTCGCGTTGTCGGCGGGGGTAAATGCGCTCGCTGCCGGACTGCTGCCCGCATTTTTGTTGTTGGCGATCGCTG
>JANWJB010000068.1 GCA_025449575.1 Acidobacteriaceae bacterium | reverse complement strand
TATGATGCGTTTGCTTCGGGGTACACCTACCGTGTGACCAATCTAACGGTGGATGAGATACATGGCCCAACTAGCCACGATCACTGAGCCCAGAAAGAGCACGAAGCAGTAGATGCCGTAGCGCACCATCGCCTTCGCCGTAGCGCGTTGGGTGATGCCGAAGATGACAGACGCGAAGGCCGCAAACAGAATCACCGCGGTGAAGTGAGAGGGAGTCAGAATCATGCCTTTCTCCCAATGGCAATGTTGTGCGCGTCCACGGCGGCAATCAGATTCAGCAGACCGGCGACTACTACAAACTTGGCGCCATAATCGGCGGTCACTACCTGCACCGGAGCGCTTCCCAAGCCCAGAAGGTGGCCGACAAAATAAAGCAGTCCGGAACCCAGATCACCCAAAAAGCCCAGCGTGTCCAGCGGATCTGCAAGATTTGGAAGGTAGAGCTTGCCCTGCATCATTAGCCCCAGCGCGAACATCGCGGTGATGCAGCCGAGGATCAGCAGTCCCCGCACCCAGCGCTTTACTAAAAAGTGCCCAGCGCCGGGAACCAGCCAGCCCAGGATGAGAGCGGTGTATCCCAGCCCCTTCATTTTCGGCGCAGGACTCTTCTTTGTGTTCTGAGGCATCTTTCAAGAATATACAGGGAGCGGGCACCCAGCCGCTACGAGCGCGCCTCACCCTCTTCTTTGCACCGGAGAAATCAGCTAAGAGCGGCCGCTCTCACTTGAGAGCGACCGCCTACTGTTCAGTCATGCGGGGTTCACTGTGCCGTCAATTCCGCCGCGACTCGCTCGGTAGCGAAGGCCTCGATCGTATCGCCAACCTTGATGTCGTTGTAGTTTGCGATGCCGATGCCGCACTCCATTCCGCTGGTCACCTCACGCGCGTCGTCCTTGAAGCGCTTCAGAGAGGCTAGCTTGCCCTTGTAGATCTGCGTACCATCTCGCATCAGGCGCACCTCGGCGTCGCGCTTGATGGAACCGTCGATCACGCGGCAGCCGGCGATCGTGCCCACCTTGGGAATGCGGAAAAGATTGAGCACTTCCGCACGGCCCTGATGAGTCTCCTTGATCGTTGGCTCCAGAAGCCCCAGCATCGCCTTCTTTATCTCGTCCTGCAGCTCATAGATGATGGAGTGTAGCCGGATTTGAACGCCATCCTGGTCTGCCAGTTCCGCGGCCTTCCGTTCCGGCCGCACGTTGAAGCCGATCACAATGGCATTGGAGGCCGAAGCAAGCAAGATATCGCTTTCGGTAATCGCGCCAACGCCGGTGTGCAGCACCTTGATGCGAACCTTCTCGGTGGACATCTTCTGCAATGAGTCGGCCAGCACTTCAACCGATCCGGTGACATCGCCTTTCAGGATCAGCGGCAGTTCCTTGACGCCGGCCTGCTTGATCTGCTCCGCCAGTCCTTCCAGCGACACCCTCGAGGACTTAGCCAGCTGCGATTCGCGCTCCTTCATCTTGCGATATTGCGCTATGCCCTTAGCCTTGTCTCGGTCGGCAACTACGAGGAACGTATCTCCGGCGTCCGGCATTCCCTCCAAGCCCAGAATCTCGACCGGGGTCGATGGTCCGGCCTCTGCAATCGGACGTCCGCGATCATCGAACATAGCGCGGATTTTGCCAAAGGTGTTTCCCATGATGAAGCTATCGCCGGCATGCAGCGTGCCGTTCTGTACCAGCACGGTAGCCACCGCTCCACGACCGCGGTCGAGCTTGGCTTCGATCGTGGTGCCCACAGCGGAACGTTCGGGCGTAGCTTTCAAACTGCCTAGATCCGCGACCAGGCAGATCATCTCCAGCAGCAGGTCGAGATTGAGCCGCTTCTTAGCCGAAACATCGACGAAGACGGTCGACCCGCCCCAGGCTTCAGGAACCAATCCCCGATCGCCCAACTGCTGCTTCACCCGGTCCGGCTGCGCCTCCGGCTTGTCGATCTTGTTCACCGCAACAATCATCGGAACGCCCGCGGCCTTCGCATGGTCGACCGCTTCCAATGTCTGCGGCATCACGCCATCGTCGGCCGCCACCACGATCACAACAATGTCGGTAACCTTGGCTCCCCGCGCGCGCATACGGGTGAAGGCTTCATGGCCCGGAGTATCGAGGAATACGATCTCCCGGCCAAACGCCGGAGAATCCGGCTTGCCGATGCGCACTTTGTAGGCGCCAATGTGCTGGGTAATGCCGCCAGCCTCTCCGCCGGCGACGTCGGTTTCGCGGATGGCGTCCAGCAGCGACGTCTTTCCGTGATCGACGTGCCCCATCACTGTAACTACGGGCGGACGGGCAACTTCGATCTCGTTGACGTTGTCGTGGCTCATGAGGCTTTCCAGAGCCTCGTTCGCCATCTCGTCCTCGAAGCTGATGACCTCGGTGCTGGCCCCGAACTGGGCGGCGACGTCCTTCACCAACTCGGCGTCCAGCGACTGGTTGACGGTGACAAAAACTCCGCGCATCAGCAGCGATGCGATGAGATCTTTTCCGCGGACCCCGAGCTTTTCCGCCAAATCCTTAACGCTGACGCCCTCTGTAACCGTAATGGAGCGGGTAATCGGCACCGGCTCCTGCGGAACCTGCGCTCCGCCAAAGCGCGGCGGCGGAGCGAAGCCCTTCATCGGGCCTTCCTTCGTCTTCGGATACTGCTGGCGGCCGCGCCTCTGCTGCGGGCCGGGGCGCTGTGGCCGGGGCGCCTCACCCGGAGCCGGCATCAGCCCGCCGGCTCCCATGCCCGGGCGTGCTCCAAAACCGGGACGAGCGCCAAAGCCCGGCCTGCCACCCGGACCCGTAGGTGCGCCGGTCGGCTGGCTGCGCGTGGGGTGCATCGGACGCCGCGCGCCAGGACCTGACTGCGGGGGGCGAGGACCAAATCCCGGACCGCCGCCGGGACGTCCACGGTCAAAAATCGGCCGGCCGCGCTGAATGCCACCAGGATGCGTGGGACCGGCAGCGGCAGGCCGGGGAGGTGGGGCAGGAGGCGGAGGGGGCGCCGAATACACGGGACGCGGGCCGGTCTGCGGCATAATTACGCGCCTCGCTGGCGGCGCCGGGGGAGCGGCAGCAGCGCCAGCCGGCGCCGAGGCCGAGCTCGCCTCCGGGCTCGCATTGGCTGCCGTCACTGGAACCGCGGAGGGAGTTGCGCTGGCCGGTGTATGCTCCGGCTGCACCGCCGCCCGCGCCTGAGGCGATTCACCAGCAGGAGAAGCTGCTGCGGGAGCACTGGCGGAAGCAACTGAAGCGGCCGCCGGCGCCTTTGGCGCTACGGCGGCAGCGGCTGGCTGTCCATGAGTGGACGCCGGACGAACTTCCGCGCCCACCGGAGGCTTCACAACCACCGGGCCCGCTGGTGGCCGCGCCGCAATGGCAGGGGCCGCAGGCGGGGCAGCCGCCACGATTCTCGGCTCCGGCCGCGGTTGCGGAACGATCTTTCTCGGCGCCGGTGGTGCGGGGCGCGAAACCGCTGGTGCACTGCTCTCCGCCGGGGGCGCCGGTGTAGCCGTTGCGGGCTGCGCGTGCGCAGCAGGCGCAGTTTCGCCGGCAGCCGGCGCTGCCGGTACGGCCTTCTTCGCTGGACTCTCCACCGCGGCCGGCACCGCAGCCGGAGGAGCGCTGCGAACCTGCACAGCGGCCCGCCGCCGTGCCTCAGCTTCCGCCGCGGCATCCTCTTTTCTCTGTTGAATCGCCTTCAGAACATCGCCGGGCTTGGAAACCCGCGACCAGTCGATCTTCGGCTTAGGCTCGCTCTCTGTCTTGGCTGGCGCCGCGCTATTTCTACCGCCGCGGCCAAAATGCGCACGCACCCGCTCCGCCTCGTCGGCCTCTAGCGAACTGGAGTGCGTCTTCTTTTCAGTCACGCCAACCTCAGCCAGAGCGTCAAGAATCGCCCGGCTCTTTACTTCCAGTTCGCGCGCCAAATCGTTAATCCGAACTTTGTTCATCCGTCCCTTTTTGGTGCAACTTCCCTGCTTGCGCTCTAATTCTTCATAGGTACCTCGCGGCTGGGAAGCCCGCACCCCATCTTAATTATCCACTGAAAACGCCGAGCGTGCTGTGTCCTGGATTCAGCGCCCAGCATTTACGCTTCGCCTTCCTCTACCTTGCTCCGCCCTTCGGCGCCGTCCTGACTTCCGGTTTCCGGAGTGCTACTGGAGGCGTCGTCTCCGCCCATTGCCTCTTCCAGCGCCTTCCGGGCCAACTCCATTGGATCCTCGGCGTCGAGGGATTGCGATTCGTGAGCTTCCTCCAGCGCCTCGGCGGAAACTTCGCCGACCGCCAGAGTCGAAACTTCGGCTGCCGCATTGGCGTCGAGCCGGGCCTCGGCGGCGGCCGAGAGATCACTGGAGCCATCAGCCCCAGCTTCCGCCGCAGATCCAGCTTCCGTCTCCGCCGGCGTGGCCTCGCCTTCGGCCGGCTGGCCTGCCGGTCGCTCCTCGCCCGGCTCATATTCGCCAAAGTAGTGCCGGACTGCCACGCTAATCTTCTCCAGCGTCTTCTCTCCGATGCCGGGAATCTCTTCCAACTGCTCCGGTGTCATATCGGCCAGGGCTTCGACGGTGGTGATGCCGGCGGCCACCAGTTTCTGAATGATGGATTCGCCCAGCTCCGTCACCTGCTCGATCGGTGTGGATGGGCCTCCGCTCAGGGCCGAGATCTGCTGCTCGACCTCTTGACGCTTCTCTTCCTCGCTCTTGATGTCGATCTTCCAGCCCAAAAGCTTGGCCGCCAAGCGAACGTTTTGGCCCTTCTTGCCAATGGCCAATGACAACTGCGAATCGTCCACAATCACTTCGATCTGCTTCTCTGCGAGGTCGGCGATGCTCACCCGGCTCACTTTGGCCGGCTGCAGGGCCTTCTCGGCAAAGGTGGTGATCTCATCGCTGTACTCGATGATGTCGATCTTCTCGCCGTGCAGCTCGCGAATGATCGATTGCACGCGCATGCCTTTCATGCCGACGCAGGCGCCCACGGGATCCACGTCTTTATCGCGGGACATCACGGCGATCTTGGTGCGCTCCCCGGCCTCGCGCGCAATGGCCCGAATCACGACGGTATTGTCATAGATCTCCGGCACCTCGCTTTGGAAGAGGCTCTGCACCAGCTCCGGCGCGGCGCGGGAGACGATGACCTGAGGGCCCTTCGACGCGCGATCCACCCGCAGCAGCACCACGCGCACCCGTTCGGCGATTGAAAACTGCTCCAGCCGCGACTGTTCCCGCTTGGGCATCCGGGCCTCGGCCTTGCCAACGTCGAAGATGACGTCCTGCAGTTCCACCCGCTTGACGGTGGCCGTCAGCACCTCGCCCAACCGGTGCGCGTACTCGTTGTAAACAGTGTCGCGCTCGGCTTCCCGAACCTTCTGGAAGATGACCTGCTTAGCCATCTGAGCCGCGATTCGGCCCAGTACGTCCGTCGGTTTGTAATAGCGGATCTCGCCTCCCGCCTCTACCTCCGGCGCCAGCGCTCGCGCATCCTCCAGCGTGATCTGGTTTAGAGGGTCTTCCAACTCTCCCCCCTCGGCCACCACGGTCTTATACACATAAGCCCGGATCTCGCCCGATTCCCGGTCCAGCTCCGCCCGCATGTTTTCCTGGGTCTTGTAGTATTTGCGCGTAGCCAGTGCGATCGCATCCTCTACCGCGGTAACGACGATCTGCGGATCGATTCCCTTATCCCGGCTCAACGCCTCGATACTCTGATACAGCACACTGGACATAGCTTCTCTTCCTCAAATGGCCGGCCCCAAACGGCTGGCTTGAACGGCGGCCCCGCCGGCTTGTCAGATCATCTGCAAGAGCCTCGCGGGAGCGCCCCTAAAACTCGGGAACCAGATTGGCCTTTTCGATGTTCGAGAAGTCAATCTCAAACGTCTCCTGCGCTGCCGCCGCTTTCCTGCTGTTTTTCTTCTCCCGCGCCTGTTCCGGCTGGAGGGCGATTCCCCCCGGTCTCACCTCCGCCAGCCTGCCCTGCCAGTGCCGGCTCCCGCTTACGGGAGCAAACGTCTCGACCTTGACCAGAGCGCCCTGAAAACGCTCGAAATCGGCCGGATCGCTTAGTTTGCGGTCCAATCCTGGCGAGGAGACCTCCAACGTGTAGCCGGACTCCGGCGCCAAGCCTTCCACATCGAGCAAAGGGCCGAGATCCCGGCTCAAGTGCTCGCAATCCTCATGGGTTACCCAAGCCAACCGGTCCAGAGCAGCCTCGGCGGCCGGCTCAGCGTCCCCCTCCGGCTTGCCCTTTTCCATCTCTCGCTGGCGGGCATGGTTCTCTGCCGCTCGCGCGCGCTCTTCACGGTTCTTCTCAATAAAGATGCGCAGCAGCCCATGCTTGCCGCCACCCACGTACTCAATTTCAACGATCTCCAGTCCATGCGAGGCCGCCACCCGGTCCGCCGCAGCGCGGATTTGCTCGATGCTGAATGTCATCATTGCCGCATCACCCAGCGTCCGATCAAAAGAAAAGTGGGCTTTCGCCCACTCATCTCTCCGCGCCTCTCCGCCCGAGCAATCGCTTCCAGGACGAAGCACTAGGACAAACTCGTCTGCCATACTCAGGATACGCTGCCCATCTGCGAAATTCAATGTACTGGCCGGCGTCCGATGGGCAGACGCCATCCACCGGGCCCCCCGCGAGCAGCCCAGCGGGCCGCGGCCGGGAGGCCGCATGAAGAGGCCCGAAGAGAAGCCTTACAATAAGCGAAAGCCAAGCTATGATTCAAACTCCAATCTCCGACGCACTTACCTTTGACGACGTCCTCCTCGTACCCGCCTACAGCGCAGTAGTTCCGGCACATGTCAGTACACAAACCCGGCTCGCGCACTCCATCCCCCTGAACACTCCCTTGCTCTCAGCGGCCATGGACACCGTTACCGAATCGCGCCTGGCAATCGCCATGGCGCAGCAGGGCGGCCTGGGCATCATCCACCGCAACTTGTCCATTGAGCAGCAGGCCAGCGAGGTCGACAAAGTAAAGCGGTCGGAGAGCGGAATGATCGTCGATCCCGTCACGATCGAGCCTCAGCAGCTCATCTCCGACGCCCTGGAGGTGATGCGCCGCTACAAAATCTCCGGCGTCCCCGTCACCCAGGGAAAGAAACTGGTCGGCATCCTCACCAACCGCGATTTGCGTTTCGAGACGCGCACCGACATTCCCATCGGCGACGTGATGACGAAGACCAATCTCATCACGGTGCCCGTCGGCACCACGCTTGAGGATGCGGAGAAAATCCTGCACCAGCACCGCATCGAAAAGCTTCTGGTGGTGAACAGCAACTATGAGCTGAAGGGCCTGATCACGGTAAAGGACATTCAAAAGAAGCAAAAATACCCCAATGCGGCCAAGGACGATCAGGGACGCCTGCGGGTGGGTGCGGCCATCGGCGCAACCGGAGACTATCTGGAGCGCGCCGCCGAGCTGGTCCGCTTCCGGGTGGACGTCCTCTCGATCGATTCGGCCCATGGCCATTCCTCGCGGGTGTTGGAAGCAGTCCGCGAGGTCAAGCAGCGATTTCCGCAGGTGGTTCTTCTGGCCGGCAATGTCGCCACCTATGAGGGCAGCAAGGCGCTGATCGATTCCGGCGCGGACGCCATCAAGGTCGGCATCGGTCCTGGCTCCATCTGCACCACGCGCATGGTCACCGGCGCGGGCATGCCGCAGATTACAGCCATCAGCGAGTGCCACCGCGCTGCCCGCGAGCGCGACATCCCCGTTATCGCCGACGGCGGCATCAAGTATTCCGGCGACGTCACCAAAGCCATCGCGGCCGGAGCGAGCGTGGTGATGATCGGCTCCCTCTTTGCCGGCGTGGACGAGAGCCCGGGAGAAACCATCCTCTACCAGGGGCGCAGCTTCAAAGCCTATCGGGGCATGGGTTCGCTCTCAGCCATGGCCCAAGGCTCCGGCGAGCGCTACTTCCAGGGACGGGATGAGATCGAGGACCGGCTCTCCTCCGAAGGCGTGGTCGCCCGCGAGCGCAATGGCCAGAACCGGCTGGCTAAATTCGTGCCCGAGGGCATCGAAGGGCGCGTGCCCCACCGCGGACCGCTTGAAGGGATGGTGTATCAGTTAGTTGGCGGCTTGCGCTCCGGCATGGGCTATTTGGGATGCAGCACCATTCAGGAATTGCAGGAGAAGTCGCGCTTTGTGCGCATCTCCAATGCCGGCTTGCGCGAGAGCCACGTGCACGACGTGATCATCACCCGGGAAGCGCCCAATTATCACGTGGAATAACGCAACTCCGCGCTTTCTTCGGCCCGGAAAAGCCGCGCGCACCGCACGGCTTCGTCCATAGGTGAAACGCTCTAGTAGCGGTAATGCTCCGACTTGAAGGGCCCTTCCGGCGCAACGCCGAGATAATCGGCCTGGGCCGGGGTTAGCGTGGTGAGCTTGACGCCAATCTTCTCCAAGTGCAGCCGCGCAACCTCTTCGTCCAGCTTCTTAGGCAGAGTGTAAACATCGGCTTGGTAGGTATCGCGGTTCTTCCACAGATCGAGCTGCGCCAGCGTCTGATTGGAAAAGCTGTTGCTCATCACAAAGCTGGGATGGCCGGTAGCGCACCCGAGATTGACGAGCCGGCCCTCCGCCAGGATGAAGAGACTATGCGCCGGCCGGCCATCGGCGGCCGGAAAGTCGTACTGATCCACCTGCGGCTTGACATTCACCTTCTGCACGCCGGAGGCGGTGTTGAGGCGGTCCATCTGAATTTCATTGTCGAAGTGGCCGATGTTGCAGACAATGGCCTGGTCCTTCATTCCCCGCATGTGTTCCAGCGTGATCACGTCCAGGTTGCCGGTGCAGGTAACGTACAGGTCGCCGCGTCCCAGCGTTTCCTCGACCGTCGTAACCTCAAAACCTTCCATCGCCGCCTGCAAGGCATTGATGGGGTCGATCTCGGTCACCACCACGCGCGCTCCCATGCCGCTCAGCGAATGCGCTGAACCCTTGCCCACGTCGCCATAGCCGCAAACCACGGCAACTTTGCCGGCCATCATGACGTCGGTCGCCCGCTTGATGCCGTCGGCCAAAGACTCGCGGCAGCCATAGAGATTGTCAAACTTCGATTTGGTCACCGAATCGTTCACGTTGATGGCCGGCACCAGCAGCTTGCCTTGCTCCTTCATCTTGTAGAGCCGGTGAACGCCGGTAGTGGTCTCCTCGGAAACGCCGCGCCATTCCTTCACCACCGCATGCCAGCGATTGGGGTCTTCGGCATGCACCTTCTTCAACAGGTCCTTGATTACCTTCTCTTCATGGTTGCTCGTAGGCGTATTTACCCAGTTGTCGCCCGCTTCGTATTCGTATCCTTTGTGGATAAGAAGGGTCGCGTCGCCGCCGTCGTCTACGATGAGCTGAGGGCCTTTTCCGTCGCGATGGGAGAGCGCCTGATAGGTGCACCACCAATAGTCCTCCAGCGATTCACCCTTCCAGGCAAAGACGGGGACGCCGGCAGCGGCGATGGCCGCCGCCGCATGGTCCTGCGTAGAAAAAATGTTGCAGCTCGCCCAGCGAACCTCGGCGCCAAGATCGACCAGCGTCTCGATGAGAACCGCGGTCTGGATGGTCATATGCAGCGATCCGGTGATGCGAACGCCAGCCAAGGGCCGCGCCGGTGCGTACTTCCGGCGAATGGACATCAGCCCTGGCATCTCATGCTCGGCAATGGAGATCTCTTTTCTGCCCCAGGGAGCCAAGGCCATGTCGGCTACCTTATAGCCAGGGAGAGATTTCGTAGGGGTCGGGGTTGCAGTTGCCATGAATCACCTGTCCTCGAAAAAGCGCTGAATTCTGTAAGTTAATTTGCTGCTGCGCCCGCCAGTTGCGCAGCGCTCTGCCGCCCGGCCTGCTCGCGCAGGGTTGCCGCCTTGTCGGTCGCCTCCCAGGTGAAATCTGGGTCATTGCGTCCGAAATGTCCGTAAGCGGCGGTCTTTTGATAGATCGGACGGCGTAGCCTGAGGCTGTCGATGATTCCCTTAGGGGTGAGCTGGAAATTTGCGCGAATCAGCTTTCGCAGCATCGACTCCTCCACCGTTCCCGTACCGAAGGTATCCACCAGCACGCTCACCGGCTCGGCGACACCGATGGCATAAGCCAGCTGCACCTCGCAGCGCTTGGCCAGGCCGGCGGCCACGATATTTTTTGCGATATAGCGCGCCATGTATGCGGCGGAGCGGTCTACCTTTGTCGGATCCTTGCCACTGAAAGCGCCGCCTCCATGCCGTCCCATACCGCCATAGCTATCCACGATGATCTTGCGCCCGGTCAGGCCGGTATCTCCCATGGGACCGCCAATGACGAAGCGTCCGGTCGGATTGATGTGGTATTTGGTATCTGCATCGAGCAGATGGGTGGGGAGCGTGGCCTGAATAACATGCTTGAGGATCGCCGCCCTCAGCTCTTCGGTGGAAACCGACTCGGCATGCTGAGTGGAAATCACCACGGCATCGATGCGTACCGGGTTCAGATCTTTGTCATACTCGACCGTCACCTGGCTCTTGCCGTCGGGGCGCAGGTAGGGAAGCAGTCCGCTCTTGCGCACCTCAGTCAGCCGCCGGCACAGCTTGTGCGCCAGTGAAATCGGAGCGGGAAGCAAATCCTCATTCTCATCCGTGGCATAGCCGAACATCATCCCTTGGTCACCGGCGCCGCCGGTATCCACTCCCATGGCGATGTCGCCCGACTGCTTGTTGATGCTGGAGATCACGGCGCAGGTGTTCGAATCGAAGCCATAGAGCGCATTGTTATAGCCGATTGAAGCCACCACTCCGCGCACCAGCGACTGGACGTCCAGCTGCGCCTTGGTCGTAATCTCGCCCGCCACCACCACCATGCCGGTAGCGGTCAGCGTCTCACAGGCCACGCGGCTGAAGGGGTCCTGTTCCAAACAGCAGTCCAAAATGGCGTCCGAGATCTGGTCGGCGATCTTGTCGGGATGTCCCTCGGTCACAGATTCGGAAGTGAACAGAAGCTTATCGCGTGCTGGCAAGCGGGCATCCTCCTCCGCCGCGAAGCGGCGGACATAAATTGGTCTTCTAAAACGTTAACAGAGGGGGGGGGCTGGGGTCTAACCGATTTGGCCGGCGGCAGCCCCGGGCGATGGAAAGGCCCGAATCGTCAATTGGGCGTTCCCGCAGGGGACGCGGCAAAAGTGGTCTGCCGGGCGGTGACTGGAGCCGCATTTGAAGACACCTTGGTCCGAACATAGCTCCAGACAAACCAGCTGAATCCGGCGAGGGCCAGCAGCAGCAACAGCACCCCAGCCCAGCGCAGGCGCATCTCCGGACGAGCACCCTCGGCAGACCTGCGGCCCTTACTGGCGTTTTCCGCGAACTGCACCCAATCGGTTTCGTCGTCTTGGGAGCCTGCGGTGGAATGGTAGGCGGAGACGTAGCGTTGAACCCATTCCTCTTCGTTCAGGCCCACCGCGCGGGCATATCCCCGCACAATCCCCTTGTTGAAGACGCCACCGGGCAGCGAATCGAACTGATTCTGTTCCAGAGCCAAAAGATGGCGGTTGGAGATTTTCGTAACCCGGGTGATGGTTTCCAGAGCTACTCCGCGGGCTTCCCGCTCTTTCCGCAATGTTTCGCCAAATCCGGTCATAAGCGAGGCTGGAGGGCTGGATTCTTGTGTCTCCCCCCTATCGGACCAATGAACTAACCTTAAAACGCCTCGTTTACCGGGTCAAAATAAAATCGGCCGTACTGCCTTCGCGTGCCCACCGCTGCATCTGCTGAGTTAACAACCGTGACCAGCCTATCTGGCGCTGCTGGCGCTCAAGCGAAACGTATAGACTTTAAAGACGATGAACCGGATGGTAGTCGGAAATCTGTTGCACCGGCCTTTACGATCGGCGATCAGCGTGCTCGCGGTGGCCATCGAGGTCATCATGATCCTGTCCATTGTCGCCATCATGGTGGGCATGGTCGCAGGCAACAGAAAGCAAACCAGCGGCATTGGCGCCGACCTGATCGTGCGCCCCCCTAACCAGAGCTTTCTTACCGGCGTGAGCGGCGCACCGGTGCCGGCCAAGGTGGCAGACGTGCTGCGCAAACTACCGCACGTCGCGGTTGCCGCGCCGGTGGTTCAGCAGCTCACCACCCAGAGCTCAGGCGTGGAAATCATCTGGGGCATTGACTACCCCAGCTTCAACGCGCTACGGCCGTTCACCTTTCTCTCCGGCGGCCCCTTCCAGGGCCCCGACGACGTAATCGTGGATGATATCTTCGCCCGCACGGGCAAGGGCTACCATGTCGGCGATCCCATCTCCATCCTCGACCACACTTTCCGCATCTGCGGCATCGTCGAACACGGAAAGGGCGGCCGCAAATTTCTTCCCATCCGGACCCTCGGCGGCCTGTTAGGAGCGGAAAATGGAGCGTCTCTCTTCTACATCAAGAGCGACAATCCACAGAATGAGAGCCTGATCGTAAAAGAAGTTCATTCCACGCCGGGATTGTCGCAGTATGACGTCGAGACACTGCAAGCCGTTCTCTCTATGATGACCCCGGAGCACCTGCCGGGGTTCAACGCGGGACTGCATACGGTGATCGGCATCGCCGTCATCATCGGCTTCCTGGTGATCTTTCAAGCAATGTACACGGCGGTGATGGAACGAACGCGCGAAATAGGCATCCTGAAATCGCTGGGGGCTTCCCGGTTCTACATCATGAATGTGGTGCTCCGGGAGACCGCGCTGCTGGCCATCCTGGGCATTCTCGCGGGAATCGCTGCGACCTACATCATCAAGGGAATTCTGAGCGCCGCGTTTCCTACGCTTCCCTTCCCCATTACCGGTTCGTGGCTTCTGAATGCCTCTGCGATCGCGTTCATAGGCGCGATGGCCGGAGCGTGCTATCCCGCGCTCAAGGCCGCCCGCAAAGATCCAATCGAGGCGCTGGCCTACGAGTAGGCGACGCCGTGCTTAGCGCGGTTCACGATTGCTATGCCCCACCACGGTTCGAGAAGTGTGGCTTTTCTCAATGGAAAGGCCGCGTGTGGTGCATTTGCTTCGGAGGACACCTATCGTGTTCAGGTTCGCAGAGAGAGCACTGCCGCGTCTCGAGCTCCAACCTCCACCGTGATCTGCCTCCCATCGACCGCGGCTTGCCGTTTGCCCCAGAGGTCTTCCGCCGACTTGAATCCTGCTGCGCCGGCAAGGGAGATCCGCACCTGGCGATCGCTCCTCGTCTGGTTCACCACCCACAGATAGCTGCCGCCCGCCCCCTGATGAAGCCTGGCCTGGATACTGTTGTCATCGATGGACAGGCGCGGAACCACTCCGGCCATCTGGAGAAATCCGGCAAAGAGCGCTCGCGTGGCAGGAGCGTGATGCAAGGAATAGCCCGCCCCGGGGAAAGAGCCCATCAAGAGCGCGCGGCCCTTCCCAAATGTGTTTTCGACTGCGGCCACATGACCGTTGGAGTAATGTCCGGCCGCTCGAGCCCCGCGTAGCTCATACTCCTGACGAAAGTAGCGGCCATAGATCTGGCTGCCGTGGACCTCGAGCATCAGCCCGTCGGAAATGTCCGGGGTAAATTCCACATAACTCTGCCGCGCTCCAAATAACTCGCTCAGCCCATAAGTAGGCTGTGTGGGAGCGACGTGGCCGCCGTTGCCGAAGTATGCCGGCAGCCCCTCGCTCACCAAGAGTCCCCCGTCCTCAACATATTTGCGCAGCTTGGCCGCGGTTCCGCTGCTGAGCATAACCGGATAGGGGAGGTAGATGAGCTTGTATTCGCCGATGTTATCGATGGCGACAAAATCCGCCTGAATGTTGGAATCGAAAAATGCGCGGTAGGCTCCGCGAATCGATTCGGAATAGTAGGCTGTGCGTCCCTGCTGCACATAATTGAAGATCTCAGACTCTGGAACGAAGGGCAGACCGACATCGCCCTTGACCGGCTGCGACTTCCAAAGATCGGGATTCGCATTGGCCCAGCGCGCCACCCGCCCGGCCATCTCCGCTTGGGGAGTCACCGAGCCGTCCATGGCGAAGGGGCCGAAAGCGCCGAAGAGCGGACCGTCCAAAAGCGGCCGCCAACGGCAATAAAGAATCCCTTTCGCTCCGGCGGCGCAAGAGATCAGGTTCCAAAGGCGAACGTCCTCCGGGTCGGGAATGCGCCCATCATCCCGGGGGCGGCCGATGACTTGAGGCTGCATCCACAGCGGTCCTCCCTCCGCCTCCGCGTGCCAGAAAGGCTTGCCGCGGGCTCCGGCGCGGACCAGATCGACGGCCTGAAACTGCTTCCACGGTTCGTCGCCTTTTCTGGCCGCTATCCAGGTGAGCCCCCAGACATCGACCAGAGCAGCCGAACGCCATTCGTTGTGTGCGGCGGAGGGCAGGTCTTCCAGCGTCCCGGCCACTCCGTGAGCAGTGATGAGATGCCTGGGATCGAGCCTGCGGAACAGCTTCGCACGCCACGCCTGGAGATTGTAAGCATTGTCGATACGAAATTGCAGCCAGTCCAAGCTGTCGGGATAGCCGCTGAAGGAGCGCGGAGGCTCGACGTCGTCCCAGCTTTCGTACCCGTACCGGCGCCAGGCTGCTGAGGTCTTCTCCAGCGATCCGTAGCGGGCGCGCAGCCACTCCCGCAGCTTCGCTTTGGTCCCTTCGCAATAGCAATGCATCCGCTGCGGGCTACCGCCGTTCATGGTGTTCTCGTTCCACAGATCATAGGCATAGAGGGCGGGGTGGCCGCGGTAGCGCTCGACCAGCGCGGTCAAGAAGCCTTCCGCCGCTGCATGGGTGTCCGGGTTGTCCAGACACAGGCCGGGAAAGCCGCCGATCGCGCAGCTCTCCGAGATGGCGCTATTGGTGACGGAGCCATCGCTGGCCAGATAGCGGGCATGCGCATACTTGCGAAAGGCCCACTCCGGCGCACAAGTATCCAGCGCCGCGATCACGACCGCGATTCCATTCGCGGCGGCCAGGTCCATCATGCGGTCGTAGCCGTCCCAGTTGTACCGTCCCGGAGCGATCTCCACCGCCGACCACATGAACCAGTGGCGGAAGATATTCATGCCTACGCGCGCCGCCGTTTGATGATCGCGCGCCCAATCCTCCGCCGGCGGGTTGGATTTGCGGAAATAGACTGCTCCATAGGGAAACACGAGCTGGCGCGCGGGCCGGCCGGCCTGAGTGGGCGGCAACTCTCCTGCCGAAGACGGCTCCGCTTGCCCCATGGCCGCCGTGGCGGTGGCTAGGGCGGAGCTACGAATGAATTCTCTGCGCGTGATTGCCATGATTTGAACCACTCCTGAGGAAATAAGAGACTCGCATCCAGCGGGAATTCTCTCGGCAGACAGTGTACGCGCGCGATATGCATGGCCATTCCGCGGCGGAGTCTTCTCCGGTCGATCTCAGCGCCGCGTCTCGCCAGTTCACCGCAGAACTGAAAATGCTCTAAAGTGAAGAGAAAGCCAACGGAGCTGGCTGACATGAAGGCTGATCTTGCATTCGGCAGGCGCGGCATCTCCTTGAACCTTCCGGAGGGTTATCGCTATGAGGTGCTGGAGGCGCGCTCGGCGCGGCCCCTCGCCGACGTGCGCGCGGAGCTGGACCAGGCGCTGGACCATCCCACTGGGCGCCCCAGCCTGGAGGAGATGGCGAGCGGCAAACGCAGCGCGGCCATCTCCGTCTGCGACATCACACGGCCCGCGCCCAATTCGATCACCCTGCCGCCTCTACTGGACCGGCTGCATCGCGGCGGCATTGCGGAAGACGAGATTACGATCCTGGTGGCGACCGGGTTGCACCGGCAGGCAACGAACGAAGAATTGCGCACAATCCTGGGCCCGGAGATCGCCGGGCGCTACCGCACGATCAGCCATGACGCCAGGGCTTTGAGCGAGCACCGCTCGCTGGGGGAGACCCGCCGCGGCACGCCGGTCCTCATCGACGAGCGATTTATGGCCGCCGGCCTCCACATCACACTGGGGTTCATTGAACAGCATCTGATGCTGGGCTTTTCCGGCGGCCGCAAACTGATCGCGCCTGGCTTGGCGGCGCAGGAAACCATCAAGGTGCTGCATTCGCCCCGCTTTATGCGCGAGGAGGCGGCGGTCGAGGGATCCATTGACGAGAACCCGCTGCACGATGAACTGCTGGAGATTGCGCGGATGGCGCGACATGATTTCATGCTCGACGTTGCGCTCACCCATTCCCGCCAGATTGCCGGGGTCTTCGCGGGCGATGGCGTGCGGGCGCATGCGGCGGGAGTGGAGTTTGTGCGGCAAAGCCAGCTCATTCCCATGGAGCAATATGCCGATGCAGTGATCACGAGCGGAGCCGGCTACCCGCTGGATTCCACCTTCTATCAGACCGTCAAGGGCGTGACCGCCGCCCAGCACATCGTCAAGCCGGGGGGACGAATTCTGATCTTGGGCGAATGTTCCGAAGGCGTGGGTGGCCCCGAGTTTGCCGCCCAGCTCAAGAGCTTCCGGAATTATGCAGCCTATCTGGAGCAGATCGCCTCTGCGCCCGTCGAAGTGGATCAATGGCAATTGGAGAAGCTGGCGCTTGCCGGGCTTCGATTCGATGTGCTCTTCTTTGCGCCGGGAGTGACGAGCGCGGCGATGGGGTGCCTGGCGGAGAAGCATTTCAGCCAGATCGACGCCGCCCTCGCAGCTTTCTTCCAAGGGTTGCCCCGGCAGGCGCGGATTGCAGTCGTGCCCGCCGGGCCTTACGCCTTTGCCAGAGTTGTCCAGCGGACGCTGAGCGGCTCGCAAGGGTGAGACCCTGCAGGCCCCCATTGCAGGGAATCTTGATCTGGTTCCGCTGCCCAATCGAGCAGTCTTTCCACTTAGCGAGGGTTCTTCGATATGCCGGTCCAGCTTGCCGGTCCAGCCTGCCGCCCCCACCGGCCGCTCCAGCTTGCCGCCCTTCTCGAGGCCGGGTGGGATATTCTTATATCCGTATCGGGAATTTGACGCGATCGGACACTTGTTCCAGTTTGAATGCTTTGTAATCGCCTTTCCAAGCCTTGTCCAGCTTAGGAGTCAGAGTGGAACTGGAAGCCGCCGCTTGGTGCACGATCGTGGTGCCTTGTTATAACGAAGCCTCCCGCCTTCAGACGGCAGCATTCCATAACTTCATCCAGCGCGGGCGGCCGATCCGCTTTCTCTTTGTCAACGATGGCAGCACAGACGCGACAATGGCGGTGCTGGAGTCCATGCGGATGGGATTCGAGCAGTACATCCGCATCCTGGACCTGGCAAAGAATGTGGGGAAGGGTGAGGCGGTTCGCCAGGGCATGCTGCATGCCTCCCAAAAGGAGGACGCTCGATATGTCGGTTTCTGGGATGCCGATCTGGCAACGCCGCTGGACGCCATTCCTCTCCTGCTGGAAATACTGGAGGAGCATCCGCAGCTTCAAATGGCTTTCGGCTCGCGCGTGCGGCTTTTGGGCAGGGATATTCATCGCAAAGCCATCCGGCATTATCTGGGCCGCATCTTCGCGACGACGGTTTCCTTTATGCTGCGTTTGCCGGTCTACGATACGCAGTGCGGCGCTAAGCTGTTCCGCGTAACGCCGGGGCTTCACCAACTGCTGGACAAGCCGTTCATCTCGCGCTGGGTATTCGATGTTGAAATATTGGCGCGCGCGATTGCCGCGCACGGCGGCGACGCCCAGTATCTCTCGCAATCTGTCTATGAAGTTCCGTTGCCGCGGTGGGAAGACGTCTCCGGATCGAAAGTTCATGCCGGCGACTTCTTTCGGGCTTTTCTCGATGCCGTGAAAATCTATCGCCGCTATCTTGCGCCACAGCGG
>JANWJB010000067.1 GCA_025449575.1 Acidobacteriaceae bacterium | reverse complement strand
TCCATCGGCCCCAGGTCGCCGCTCTGGTATACGCGCTTTGCTTTGTGCTGGTCTGCTGGCTGCCTATGCTGTGGCTCTACCGCAAGAAGATATTCATCAAGGTATAGCGCAGATGCACGATAGAGCACTTCTCCTGTGGGTGTATCCCGGAGCAGCTTCGCCTAACGCGACTTTTTACCAAGAAAAGTCGCGCCTCGCGACCTCGGCGGGGCATGGCAATCGTGAATCCGCCCGAGCGCGCCGCTGGAGCATTATGCTCCGGCTCAACCGGCCAGCAAGATGATCGCTGCGGCATCGGGGCCCAGTGCGATCCCTTCCTCATCTATGGCGACCGATTCGTCGGAAGCCAGCAGCAGCTCCGGCCGCCCGCCCGTTTCAAGACGAACGGATTCACTGCCAAGGTTACAGAGGACGCGCGCCCGCGATCGCTCCACTATAAGCCACCGTGCCTGTTCGTCATAGCGGACGCGCGTGGAGCCTGGCGCGCCGGAAGAAAGATCGGCAAGTCTTTGCCGCAGCTTGATGAGCTTCTTATACCAGGTGAGCAACTCGCGGTGGGGACTCTCTGCCAGTTCGTCCCAACGCAGCTTGGAACGCTCGAAGGTGCTGCGATCCTGAGGGTCGGGAATCTCCTCCGGCTTCCAGCCGAAGGCCGCGAACTCCCGCTTGCGCCCTTCCGAGACCAGCCGTCCCATCTCCGCGTCCTCGTATCCGGTGAAGTATTGGAACGGCGTGGAAGCGCCAAACTCCTCACCCTGGAAAAGCAAAGGTATGAAAGGAGAGGTCAACACGATAGCCGCGGCGATCTTGGCCCGGCCCAGGCTTACGATGTGCCCGAGACGTTCGCCTTTGGCGCGGTTTCCGACCTGATCGTGATTCTGGATGTAGCCGAGAAAGCGGTGGCCGGGGAGCCCCTGCGCAGTCCTGCCATGATGCCGCTTGCGAAATCGGGAATAGACATCGTCATAGACGAACGTCTTCTCCAGCGCCTTGGCTAGATCGGCCAGAGAGCCAAAGTCCTCGTAATACCCCTCCTTCTCTCCGGTAAGCACGGTAAACAATGCGTGATGGAAATCGTCGCTCCATTGGGCATCGAGTCCGTAGCCGCCCGCTTCCGCGGCCCAAACCAGGCGCGGGTCGTTCAAATCGCTTTCGGCAATCACCACGAAATCTTTTCCCAGGGACGAGCCAAGATGGTGTACCTCGGCCGCGAGTTGCTCCAAGAAATGGGTTGCCGAGCGGTCCACGAGCGCATGCACCGCATCCAGGCGCAGCCCGTCGAAGTGGTAATCGCGCAACCACATCAAGGCGTTGTCGATGAAGAAGCGGCGTACCCCATCGCTCTCCGCCTCCTCCAGGTTCACCGCGTCCCCCCATGGGGTGACATGGTTGCCGGTCAGGTACGGCGCGAACTTCGGCAGGAAATTGCCCATCGGACCAAAGTGGTTGTAGACCACATCCAGCAGCACGCCCAGCCCGGCCTCGTGGCATGCATTGACGAAATGCCGCAGAGCGGCCGGGCCGCCATAGGCCGAGTGGGGCGCGTACAGATCCACGCCGTCATAGCCCCACCCGCGATTGCCGGCAAAGGTAGCCACCGGCATTAACTCGATGTGCGTGATCCCCAGATCGGCCAGATACGCAAGACGAGATTCCGCCGCTTCCAGCGTTCCCTCGGGAGTAAATGTGCCCAGGTGCAGCTCATAGAGGATGGCCTTGTCCAGCGATGGCGGCCGCCAGCCATCATCGGTCCATTTCCCATCGCTCGCTTTCCCGTCATTCCATGCGGCCAGGTCGAAGAGGCGCGACGGGCCATGAACACCTTTCGGCTGCCACGGCGAGCGCGGATCGGGTAGCGCCGGCTCCTCGCCGTTGAGCACAAAAGCATAGTCCGTCCCTGGGCCGGCCTCGGCGACCTCCGCCATCCACCAGCCGTCCTCTCGTTTCTTGAGGGGAAAGCTCTTCCCCGCAATCTTGACCTCAACCGTGCGAGCCTCCGGGGCCCAGATCTCAAACGTATGCATGTGTTTGCTCCTTTCGCGGCGACGGTCTCGGGAGCGGCGCGGGCCGGAGGGATCCTGCCGTCCCGGAATTGCGCCAGTCGCCGGACCCGCTCCTCCTTCATTGCATAGAGGCTGTGCGGGTCTTCAATTTGCCGCGAGCGTCGCAGGCCCAATCTCTGCCTGAGCCTCTCTTCCGTTTGCTTGCCTTCATGCCTCCAGCGGCTTGCGATTGACCCGTTGGCTTGACGATCCTTCTTCCCTGCTCAGATCGAAGGCGGCATTGGCCAGCGCAATGTGGGAAAAAGCCTGCGGAAAGTTTCCCACCAATCGCTTGCTCGCCGTGTCGTATTCCTCCGCGAGCAGGCCGACGTCATTGGTCAGCGATATCGCGCGCTCAAAGATCTTTTTTGCGTCCTCATCCCTTCCCATGAGCTTTAAGTTGCTCACCAGCCAAAAGCTGCACGCAAGAAAGACGCCTTCCCCTGGCGGCAATCCGTCTTCAGACGTCGCGGTGTTGTAGCGCATCACCAAGCCGTCGCGCATCAAGTCCCTTTCAATCGCCAGGATGGTGCCCTTCACGCGCGGATCATCATGCGGCAAAAAGCCCACCAGCGGCATCAGGAGCAGCGAAGCGTCAAGCTGGCTGGACCCATAAGCCTGCACAAAACTGCCCAGCTTTTTGTTGTAGGCGCGCGTGCAGACTTGTTTATGAATGGAGGTCCGCACCTTCTTCCAGCGTGCCACCGGAGCCTTGATGTGGAGCTTGGTTGCCACGCGAATGGCGCGATCGAAGGCTACCCATGCCATCACTTTCGAATAGGTGAACTGTTGCGGGCCGCCCCGCGTTTCCCAAATGCCTTCGTCGGGCTTGTCCCAAATCGTCTCCAAGTGCTCCACCAGGCCGGAAATCATCTGGAAGTCCAGCTCTCGCTGTTTGCCCAGCCGCCCGATGGCGTGAAAGAAGGCATCGAGAATCTCGCCATAGATGTCCAGCTGTGTTTGCGTGGAGGCGGCGTTGCCGATGCGCACCGGCCGGGAGCCCTGATATCCCTCCAGCCAGTCCGCTTCCCATTCCTGCAAATACCGCTGGCCTCCGATGCCATAGAGAATTCGCGCCTGATCGGGACTTCCGGCGATCGCGCGCAGCAGCCAACCCTGCCAGCGGCGGGCTTCCTCGTAATAGCCGCCATTCATGAGCGCCAGCAGCGAGAAGGTCGCGTCGCGCAGCCAGCAGTAGCGATAATCCCAATTGCGCACTCCCCCCAGCTGCTCCGGCAGCGAAGTCGTAACCGCCGCCACAATTCCGCCTGTCGGGGCATAGGTCAGCGCCTTGAGCGTGATCAACGAACGCTCCACGATCTGCGCGTATGGGCCGCGATAGGTGCCGCGCGCGCTCCATTCTTCCCAGAACTGCTGCGTGGCGCGCAATGCGGCCTCCGGATCGATCTCCCGCGGCGCATGTTGATGCGATGCGCCATAGGTCAGCACGAACGGCACGCTCTGGCCCGCGTGTACCGTAAAGCGGCTGATGGTTTTAAGATCCTTTCCGGTGAGCTTCGCGGCGGTGCGCAGCATCGCCAGGTCCGGTCCGGCGATCGCCTTCCACCCTTCTTCTCGCTGCGTCACCCATGGCACCGAGCGCCCATAGCCAAAGCGCAGGGTAAGTTCCATCTGCATCAGCACCCGTCCGCTAACCCCCGTTACGATGCGCACGATGTCGGAATTGGCTTCGCGAACCGGCATGAAGTCGGTCAGCTTTACCACGCCGTCTTTGGTCTCGAAAGTTGTTTCCAGAATCAGGGTGTGGTCGCGGTACTTGCGCGAGGTCCTGATGATTTTGCCGGCGGGAGCAAGCAGCCAACGGCCGTTGTCTTCATTGCCGATCAATCGCGCAAAGCATGCGTCCGAGTCAAAGTTGGGCCAGCAGAGCCAATCGATCGATCCGTCCAGGCAGACCAGCGCGGCTGTTTGGCAGTCGCCGATCAGCGCATAACTCTCAATCGGGGCCGTGATTGTATTTTTTTTCATCGTTGTGCGTTCATGGCTGTGCGCCTTCTTTCGCATTCTGCGCGTTCCTCGAAAAAGGTCTTGGTTCTACCCCAAGCATCGCCGCGTTCATCTCCGGATGCGGATTCTGGTGGACCAGGCTGTACAGGCTGTCGCTGCGAAACGGCAGCTTCAATCCCGCGGCCGCGCCGATGCGAAGCGCGGTATAAAGCAACCGCCACGGAACGGGAAGGAATCGAGGCCTGCCGCCTTGCGCCGCCCCCAGCTCCGCAAGCAGGCTCCGGAAGGGCCAAGCTCTTGGATGGGCCACCGTAACGGGGACCACGGGCGGGTCGTCCATAGCCAGCGCCTGCAGCACCGCCGCCGCCAAGTCATCCTGATGCACCAAATATTGCGGATAGCTGCCGTTCCCGGGCAGCGGAATCATGGAGTGCGCCGCCTGCCGCTGCAACGCGGCGAACATTGCTCCAGGCGGCTTGCCATAGACCATGCCCGGGCGGATGACAACGCCGCCGGCCGCCAACGTAGCCCGCTCCACCGCCAGCTTGGTTTGCCCATAGAGGGAAGACACTCCTTCGTATGCACTGATGCTAGAGATGAAGACGATGCGCCGAAGGTTGGCAGCGCGGGCCCCGGCGAGCAGCCGGATCGAGCCCAGTATGTTGATTCGTTCCATATCGCGGCGCCGGTCCAGGCTCATATCCCAAGCCGCATGAACCAGCGCGGAGACACCCCGCTCCCGAAACATCTCGGCGACCGGGCCCGCGGCTGGGTCGGAACTGTCGCTTCCCGGCATCTCTAGCGACCAGGGAATCTCGTTTGAGCCGGACACGGGATGCCGCACCAGAGCGAGCACGCTCCACCCGTTCGCTTCCAGAGCGCGGCGAAGCGCGGAACCGACGTAGCCATGCGCTCCCGTGAGGGCGCAGACTCCCTTTGCGGAGGTCATGCGTAGAGCTCCAGTTCATCGGCGATGCGGTGCGCGTTGGCCATGGCAGACAATGTGATGGTAGTTGCGGGAACGGAAGGAAAGATCGAGGAATCGACTGCATGGATCCGCGTAAGCCCCGACGGGCGCCCGAAAACGTCCGTCTCGCCATCCTGGGGGCGCTCACGCATGGGAAAGCTTCCGCCGCTGTGGAAGCCCCGCCCCGGAGCGGAGAGGCGCAGCAAGGGAGAGAGTGGCAGCGCGCCAATCCCCTTATAGGAACGCGCCAATTTGCCGATCACCGCGCGGACTACCTTGTCGCCGGCCCTTGGCGTTTCTCCCGAAACCTGCATCTCCTCTTCGCCCGACGGCTTCCGCCGAAGCTCCATTCGGATGCGTGGCGAATGCGCGGAGTGCAGATACCCCTGAAATAGAAGCAGGCGCGAGATCAGCGCGTTGCCCGAGACGGCCGGGGCTAGAAACCCGAGCGAGGAGCGCAACGCCTGCTCAAAAAGATCGTTATAGGTGTAGGTCTGCAGGTGGATGGTATAGGGACTGATTGCCGGGTCCTCAATCTCAAGGAAGATCTGCGCCAGAGTATGCAGCGCCTCCGCGCGCACGCCGGAAGTGCCGCGAAAGCGAAGGATGGGAAGAAGGAAGTATTTGGAATCTGCCGCCCACGCCGGAGAGTCGTATCTCTCCAGCGAGCGCAGGAGCAGCGTTGTGGTTGCCAGGACGCCGCATGCCAAATAGACGCGCTCCCCTTCGAAAGCGGTAGTAGCCCCATTTATGTTTGAAGCGCTCGCCAGTCCGGCGGGATTCGTCGGATCGATGGGAACGGCCGGCCGAGTGAGAATTCGTACCCGGCCGGCCCCCTCCGAGACGCGCGTCACCTGCAAGCCCGGCAGGTAGTGAAATCGTTCGTGCCGTTGTAAATCATGCAGTGTGTCGGCGGAGGAGTAGATCAGCCGATGCGGGCAGCCATACATACAGAGTCCGCAACGGACGCAATCGCGCCCATCGCGGTGCGCAGCAACGGCGATGCGAGCGGAACCGAAGCGAATCCCATGGCCGCGCAGGCTCTCCCTGTGCGCTTCCAGATCGCAAAGCATCGCTTGCGCCTGGCGGCTCGTCTCCAGCGATTCGTACTGCTCCGTATAGAGTGGAAACTGCTCTTCTAACTCATCGCGGCGGCCCGAGAGAGGCATGAACTCAAATACCGAGCGATAGTGCTTCGCCAGCCGTTCCGCGGGGAAGGGCCAACCGGTAAGGTCGCTCTGGCGATAGGGAAGAACGGCGGCGCCCCAGACGTTGCTCAGTCCTCCCCGGGCATAGGAGGCCGAGATGCTCGCGCCCTGCAGCACCAAATCGGCTGTTCCAGCGAGGGTGCGGTAGGCGAAATCCGATCCATACGCCATCTTGAGCGGGACACCCGCGCTGCCGGCACGCATGCCATCGCGCAAAAATCCGCCCCGCTTGCCTCGCCACTCTGAAGGAGAAATCTCTTGCAGGCCCTCGAGCTCGCGCCGGCGCGGCTCCTCCAGTTGCAGCCCCGCATCGATCAGCGTGACTTCGAGGCCCTTGCCCAACAGGCCGGCCGCGCAAGCCACGCCGGCGGGCCCGGATCCGATTACGTAGTGCACATCCGCTCCCACTCGCCGTGCTTTCCTCAAGGGGCGAGCGCATCGGCTTCTATACTAATCGGGAACCGCCGCCGGCCCGGCTTTCGGCCGTGCGGCGCCTCGCGAATGTGTGAGATGCAGGCAGTGGAGCAAAACCCGGTGGATGCGGTCGACTCCTGCGAACTCAGCGTGGTAATTCCATGTCTGAATGAAGCTGCGACGCTGGCCGTCTGCATCGCGAAGGCGCAACAGGCCATGGATCAGGCCGGTATTCAGGGCGAAGTGATTGTCGCCGACAACGGAAGCACGGATGGGTCGCAAGCGATTGCCATGGAGCATGGCGCGCGGGTGCTCTCCATCCCTCAGCGCGGGTATGGCGCTGCTCTCCAGGGCGGCTTTCGGGAGGCGCGCGGCCGCTACCTTATGATGGCCGACGGCGATGATAGCTATAACTTCGCTCACATTCCGCGCTTTCTCGAACGCCTGCGCGCCGGCGCCGATCTGGTTATCGGCAATCGCTTCCAAGGCGGCATCGAGCCGGGGGCCATGCCGTTCCTCCACCGCTATCTCGGCAATCCAGTGCTGACCTTTCTCGGCCGCATGATCTATCGCGCCCACTGCGGAGACTTTCATTGCGGCATGCGCGGGCTCAGCAAGAGCGCCTTCGAACGCATGCATCTGGCCGCTCCGGGCATGGAGTTTGCCAGCGAGATGGTGGTAAAGGCTGCGCTGGCCGGCATGCGCATTGAGGAGATTCCGACCACGCTCTCCCCCGACGGCCGCAATCGCCGCCCGCATCTTCGCACCTGGCGCGATGGCTGGCGGCATCTGCGCTTCCTCTTTCTCTATAGCCCGAACTGGCTCTTCCTCTATCCCGGCTTGGCGCTGATGGCGTTGGGACTCGCCGCTACCATCTGGCTGCTGCCACACCGGCGCTCCATAGGCGCCGTCTCCTTCGATGTGGACTCGCTGGCCTATGCTCTCAGCGCAATTCTGGGCGGCTTCCAGGCCATTCTCTTCGCGTTGTTCGCCAAGGTTTTCGGAGTCATCGCGGGGCTGTTGCCGCGGCCGCAATGGATGCAACGTTGGCTGCCGCGCGTCACCTTTGAGCGCGGTCTCCTCCTGGGATTCCTCTTGTTCGCCGGAGGATTGACCGCCACGATCTATGGCGTCCGCTTGTGGGGAGCCTTTGGCTTTGGCGAGTTGAATCCGGCGGCGATGCTGCGCGTGACCCTGCCTTCGGCTTGCGCCATGCTGCTCGGCGTAGAGATTGTCTTTGCCAGTTGCTTCTTAAGCGTTCTTCGCCTGGGAGAGCCAGAGAGCGAGAGAGGATGATCTCGCCGCACCATGCACGTTAGAGCTCACCAGTTTTTGGAACTGGAATTGTTTCTGACCCTGCTCAGCCTGCTTTTTGCCTTTCGTGCTCCGCGGCTCAGCCTCCCCGCCTTTCGCTTGCTCCTGCGCCAACTGCGCCGGTTGGCAACCCGCCCCATCCTTTCCGCCGTGCTGGTGGCTGTCTTTCCCTTAGCGCTGCGAGCGGCTCTGCTTCCGTGGATTCCCATACCGCAGCCTCAGATCCAGGAGGAGTTCAGCTATCTATTGGGTGCCGACACCTTCGCGCATGGGCATCTGGCCAACCCCCGGCATCCGATGGCCGTTTTCTTCGACAACATCCAACTGATTCAGACTCCGCATTACGCCTCCGCGCGTCTGCCCGGCGAGGCGTTGTTCCTGGCCGCCGGGGAAGTCCTCTTCCACCTGCCGTGGATGGGGGTCTTCCTGAGCGTCGGCCTGATGTGCGCGGCTTTTTACTGGATGCTGCGCGGCTGGACGCCGCCGGCCTGGGCGTTATTCGCATCCCTGCTCTTCGCCATCCGATTTGGAGTTTTCACCTACTGGATGAATTCCTATTGGGGCGGCTCGGTCATCGCGCTCGGCGGCGCGCTGGTCCTCGGCGCGCTGCCGCGCATTCTGCGCCGGCAGCGGCTGAGCGACGCGATTCTTTATGCCCTCGGATGCTGTCTGCTCGCGGCCGATCGTCCTTATGAAGGCGTCTTCTTTGTCTTGCCTACCGTGGCGGTGATTGCCCATCGCTGGTGGAAGGCGCCCTCCGGCGGAAAGCTGCGATTTCTCCCGCCATTTGCTGCCGCAGTCTGCGTGCTCGGCGCCTATCTGGGATGGTTTGCCTACTACAATTACGCGACCACCGGCCATCCGCTCCAGACAGCATACGACCTGTGGAGAAAGCAGCAGAGCATCGTACCCGCCTTTTGGTGGCAGCCTTTGCGGCGAGTGCTGCCTGTCTACTACTCCGCTCAAACCTACCAGTTCAATGCGGTCTGGGAAGTTGATATCTACCGCGAGTTGCATCGCAGTCTCTTCGCCGGGGTATCCACCATGGTATGGCGGCTGGTGCAATTTCTTCAGTTGTATCTCCGTCCGCTGCTGCTGTTGCCGCTCCTGGCAGGGGCGGCACGAGTGGATTCGTGGATTGCTAGGCGCGGACGCGTTGCGCGCTTCCCGCAATTGCTGAGTGGATTGTGGCTGGCCATTGCGCTGGCCGCCCTGCTGATCGGCCACTCTCTGGTGCTCACGGCAATCTTTTTCATCTGGGGCCTATTTCGCATCCTGCCGCGGCGATCGCATCATCGCGTCTCTCGCGCCGGCGAGAGTTGGGGGCGGGGGATCCCCATCGTGCTCTTGATGGCGGGGGCGTTGTGCGCCGTGCTGACCAACTTCAGCATGCCGACCTACTACGCGCACTTCACCGCCCCGGCCTTCGTGCTGGTGGCAGCGGGTCTGGTTTCGCTCGCCTCCTGGAGGCGGCGCGAAGGCGTTGGTCCCGCAATCGTTCTGAATTTAGCTCTCTCCTGCTGCCTGATCTTTCTTTTCTCTGCCGCACTCGCGATCGCGCATATCCACGCCATTCACGAATCGCCCTTCAACTGGTCCACATACGAGAATCGCCTTGAAGACCGAGCCGCTGCGCAGCGCTTTCTTGAAAAGCAGCCTGGCAAGCAGTTGGCGATTGTCCGCTACAGTCCGCAGCACAATGTGCTCGATGAATGGGTGTGGAACTTAGCCGATATCGATGCGCAGAAGGTGGTCTGGGCGCGCGAGTTAAAACCGGAATGGACGGCACAGCTCGTGAGCTACTATCGCGGCCGCAAGATCTGGCTGGTCGAGCCGGACTCGGGCCGCATCGTGCCCTATCCCGTCGGCGCCCTTCCCGCCTCCGGCGAGCGGCTGCCGGCGCTGACCTATGGACAATAAGCGAGCTTCAGAGCCGGACGGACTCCGGCCGCACGCCCATTCCAAGAATGCGGCCGACCAAGCGGCGTATACCGGGCACTCTTAAGGCCAGCTTCAGCTGCCATGGCGCTTTCGCCGGCCCGGGGTTCGCAAAGATCTTAGCCATGCCGTTGTGGGCCCTTACCTGAAGAGCTTGGATGACGTGGGTAGGGAAAGTCCGTCGCCGTTCGATCTGCGCCAGATGCGCTTCTGTTACGTTTCCCTCGCGCAGCGGCCCTGCCAGCAGGTTTGCCGTCGCGACCGCATCCTGCACGGCGAGGTTGATGCCCACTCCTCCGGCAGGCGACATGGCATGCGCGGCGTCTCCAATGCATAGAAGTCCTGGCCGGTGCCATCGGCGCAGCCGGTTGATCTGCACCGAGAGCAACTTGATCTGATCCCAGACTTGCAACCCGGGGACACGGTCCTTCAAATAAGGAGCGATCTCCGCAATATCTCGCTGAAAGGCATCCAACCCGCGGCCCTGAATCCGTTCAAACGATCCTTTGGCGATGATGAGTCCGGCCTGATAGTAGTCGCCTCGATTGATCAAAATGAGAATCTTGCCGTAATTGATGTTGCCCAGCGACTGCTCGGGATCGTTGCGATTGCGCTGGAGGCGGAACCAGAGCACATCAATGGGCACGCCGAACTCCTGCACCTCCAAACCGGCCGCCTGCCGGGTCGTGGAGTGCCGTCCGTCGCAGCCAATCACCAGCTTCGCCCGAATCTCGACGTTCCCCTCCGGCGTGCGCGCCTCAACACCGGCAATCTTGCCCTGCTCTTCCAGTAAGCGCGTAACCTCGTGCTCCATACATAGCCGGAAGTTTGGAAAGACTCGCGCGCGCCCAGCCACAAAGTTCAAAAGGTCCCATTGTGGCATCAGCGCAACAAACCGGTTGCGTACCGGAAGGTGACTGAAATCCACCGCCCGAAAAGCAAAGTCCCCGATCTTCCCTCCGATGGAAGCGAGTTCCTGGTGGGGAAGCTTGAGAAATTCTTCCAGCAGTCCAAGCTGATAGATGACCTCCATCGTCGAGGGGTGCACGGTGTCGCCGCGGAAGTCGCGGTTGAAGTCTTTGTGCTTCTCCAACACGGTGACCGGAACGCCCGCGCGGGCCAGCATGTAGCCGAGCATCATTCCGGCGGGGCCGCCGCCAACAATGCAACAGGTGGTCTCGAAGCTCGCTATCATCCAGGTCCAGTCATACTCGGGATTGATTGGATTTTATGACGGCAACGGGGGATTGGGGGGCGCGGCGAATGAAAACTCCCGCCTCCGGCGGCAACTCCGCGCTTTTCGCCTCCCCGGAAATCTTTATGAAATCCTCATGGCCCGGCCGCTAGCCTGAAGCTCGCTATCTCATTTTTAGAGCATTGCCCTGGAGGATGATTCATGCCGAACGATTACCGCAACTTTCTCGCCCTGAGCTACGACGAGCTGGAAGAGTTGAATTTAAAGGCCAAGAGAGACCGCCTCGACCGCGTAGCGCCGGACAAGATCCGCGAAGACCGGTTGAAGTACCTCGCCGACGAGAAACGGATCAAGGCGGTAACCGTCCTGTTTTCCGACCTCGAAGGCCGGCTGCATCTGCTGGATTACGACAAAAAGTTCCTGCTGGGCAGCCATGACAACCTAACCTTTGATGGCTCCTCCATCCGCGGATTCACCGCGCAGAAAGAGAGCGACTTACGCCTGGAAGTCGACTGGAGCTCCTTTTATTGGGTTCCGGCAGATGTCTTCGGCAATGGCAAGGTTCTTGTCTTTGGCTCGGTTATCGACAAAGACGGCCGCCCGTATGCCGGCGATTTGCGCGGCGTGTTGCAGGGCTACTCCAACAAGCTCTTTCGCGAGAAGGGCTACACCCTGAATGCCGCCAATGAGATTGAGGGCTTTCTCTTTGCCGGGACGGACGCGGAGAGAAGCTTCCACGAGAAGACCAGATTCGATTTCGTCAACACCGGCGGCTACTATCACTCTCTTCCTCTCGATCCTCTGCGCGCCTTCATCGACTCCGCTGCGGAAGTGCAGCGTGCGATGGGATTCCAGAATGAAAAGGACCATCCCGAGGTTGCTCCCAGTCAGTTCGAAATCAACTATGGATATGGGGAAGTGGTGGCTGCGGCGGATCAGATTCAGCTCTATAAGCTGCTTGCTCGCCAGATTGCGGCGAACATGGGATTCACTGCTTCATTCCTGCCCAAGCCGGTGGTCGGCGTGAACGGTAGTGGCATGCATACCAACCTATCCGTGTCGAAAGATAAGACCAATCTGATGTGGGATCCGCAAGGGGTGGAGAAGATTTCAGCCTTCGGATGGGAATTTGTGGACCGCATCCTGAGCCACGCTCTGGACCTGTGCCTCATCTTGAATTCAAGCGTGAATGCATATCGCCGCCTTGACCCTCATTTTGAAGCGCCGAATCAGATCAAAGCTTCGGCCACCGACCGCGGCTCCATGATCCGCATCCCCATTGGAAACTCTAAGTCCTCGCGTGTGGAGCTCCGCTCCGTAGCGCCGGACGCGAACCCCTACCTCACGCTTTACTCCGTCTTCAAAACCGGCTTGGAGGGAACAACATTGGAGATGGAGGGGCTGCGCCAGGCACAGCGATATCTTCCCAGTAATATCTATTCCGCAATCGAAGACTTCCGCGCCTCCGATTGGATAACAACCATCCTGGGCGACGACGTAAAAAGCCGTTTCGCAGACTTGAAGCTGGCTGCCGCCGATCGCGCTCCGCGCCAACTGGGAACCTTCGTGAAGCCGTCGGAAGTTCAGTACCATCACGAAGTCTACAACCAGGCATTGTGGAACCTGTTCTAAAAACTCACCGGTAAATCGCTGTCCATCCTCCGCATGAAAGCAGCGCGGAGGACGGGCAGCACTCCCGCCCGATGGTTTGCAGCGAAAATAAGCGAAATTCATTGTTTCGACGGAGCGTCAATGTCTTCGTCGTACATTCTGCCATAAAGGCCATCCGTGCAAAGTACCAGGAGATCCTCTTTCCTGAGCGAAAGAGTTGTTGTATCGACGGAAATGAATCGCTCCGGTCCCGGCGTTACGGGCGCCGATGCCGGCAACGCCGCGGTCTACAAGGAAACCTGCGCCAATGGAACCTACGCTTCGTCTTCTGCTGGGAGTGGATTCAACCCCCCACCGAACACTTCGGATTGTTCAAAGTCCC
>JANWJB010000066.1 GCA_025449575.1 Acidobacteriaceae bacterium | reverse complement strand
CCTCCCGCCGCTACTTCTTCAGCAGCGCCGGCCAGTTCACCACCACCGTAATTGGCTGCAGCTTAGCCCGACCCGCGGGCACGATCATTAGAAACCGCTGCCCGTCGGAAGATGGCGCGTAAATGTTTTTCCAATACCAAAGCGGGATCAGTTGCGCCTGAAAAAGCGGTTTGGGGATGGCGGCCTGGAATGCCGGCGAATCGGTATTGACTGCAGCCGACATCAATGTGGCATTGTCTCCGGGGTTGAGGTAGAAAAGCTCCTTGCCGTCACGCCTCCACATGGGCTGCGAGCCGCCCGAGACCGAGATTTGCCACTTGCCGGTGTGCTGCGGGAAGGTCTGGACGTAAACTTCCTGCCTCCCTGTTTCATCTGTGCTATAGGCAAGATAGCGGCCGTTGGGTGAAAATTGGGCGTTGCTGGCACTAAAGCCGCCCTGGCCGGCATTGCCCTGAACGAAGGGGAAGGGTTTGCGATCACCGAAGAGCGGTACACCCCCCAGTTGGTTCCCAGCATTGCCGCCCGTCGTATCGTAGATGGCATAGCGGCCATCCGGCGACAGATCGTCGACGGCCTCGGCTTGGTCCTTGAACACGGAGACCGGCTGCGTACCGCCCAGGCCGTCCGCGGCTTTCCGATAAATGCCATACTGGTCGCTGCGATTGGAGGAAAAGAAGATCATGCTGCCGTCCCGCGACCAGATGGGATTGTAATCATCGGCAGGACTAAAGGTGAGGCGCGAGGCGGCGCCACGCTTCAGGTCATAGATCCAGATGTCGTGTTTCTGGTATTCCCCCACGGTGACGGCCACTCTGGTTCCGTCGGGTGAGAGCGCAGGAGTCGAGACAATCTCCGACTCGCCCACCGTGCCCAGCTTCTCGCCCGCGCGATTGAACCAGGCCATCTGGCCAGGAGTGTCTTGAGGGCTAACCGCCCCTGCCATGTAGGCCAGCACGCCTGCCGATGAGACGGAGAAGTATCCGTAGATCGAATTGTGGCTTGCGACATTCTGAGCGACAGGAGCGGCGGGACCGGTGAAGCGCAGCGCCCCGGCGTCAAAGGGGCGCGCCATCAGCGTGCTCTGATTCAGATAGAACAGATAGCCGGGCGCAGCATAGACGGCTTGGGAACTGCCCTGCGAAACGACCTTCACCGTCTTCGAGTCCAGCGAGCCCACTGCGATGGCAAATATTCGCACTTGCTTGTTGGAGGGGATCAGCGCAACGAGGAAGTGCCGGCCATCGGGGAGAAACTGCGGAAAGCCATAAGCGATCCCCGAGTGCGCCTGATCCGGCGCATCCACCAGCGTGGGTGTGCCTCCCGTATCGGGCACGCGGTAGAGGCCGCCGCCTTTGCCTGTGAAGAGAATGACACCGTCGCGGCTCCACGTTGAGCTGCTGATTTCCTCGTCATCGCAAAGTATCTGGGGCGCCCCGCCGGAGGCCGCAACCTTCTCCAGCTTGCCGTTTGCGATAAACCCGATCCATTGGCTGTCCGGCGACCAAAAGGGAAGATACACATTGTCTGTCCCTGGAACCGGCTGGGCGTTGAGGCTGTCGAGCGGACGCAGCCACAGAACCTGGGGCTTGTTCAAGCCGGGCTGGGCGACGAATGCCAGCGTGCGGCCATCGGGCGAAATGCTTGCCATGCCCTGGGAGAAAAACGTTGCATCTTCGGGCTGCTGGACGGGAAATCGAACGACGTTCTGACGCGGCTTGGGCTGGAGCAGGAGCCAGGCGGCGAAGGCGGCAAGAAGAACGGCAATGGCCCCCAGCGCCCAGGGCAGCGCGCGCCGCAGACGCGAAATATGCTGGGGTTCGGGGGCGCGGCCGCCGGAGACAGCCGCTTCCGCGGCCGCACCTTCGCCGGAGATGGTTTCCTCAATTGCAATGCGGGCGTCGCCGATGTCACGCAACCGCTGCTTAGGCTCCTTTTGCAGGCAGCGGCGAAGCAGCTTCTGTATCGCAGGCGGCGTATCTGCCGGAAGCGCGCTCCAATCCGGCTCACTTTTGATCACTGCGGCCAGAATGTCGGAAACGGTTTCGCCTTCGAAGGCTTTGCGCCCGGTGAGCATTTCATAAAGCACGCAGCCGAAGGCCCAGATATCGGCTCTGCGGTCCACCTTCTTGGCTTTGGCCTGCTCCGGAGCCATATATGCCGCGGTGCCGATAATCAATCCGGCCTCGGTCATCGCCAGGCTCAGTGTGGGTGAATTGGAGATATCCCCCGAGCCTTCGTCCGGCCCCATCGCCTTCGCCAATCCAAAATCGAGAACCTTGACCTCGCCATCGGGCGTGATCTTGATATTCGCCGGCTTGAGATCGCGATGGACCACGCCATGCTCGTGCGCGTATTCCAGCGCCTCCGCCACCTGTTCGGCAATCGGCAAAGCTTCGTCAATCGGAATCGAGAGTGCGTGGGCGATACCTGCGGAGCCGCTCCGCGCGGCGGCTTTCCCTCCGCTCCCCGACGCCGCACTCCCCGCCGCCTGGGCCGGCGAAGCCGATCCCGCCCTCGAACGGCCCGACGACGCCGTTCTGCCGATGCGCTCGGCCAGCGTCGGCCCCTCCACCAGCTCCATCACCAGCGCCCGCGTGGCGCCGGACTCCTCAAGCCCGTAAATCGCCGCAATCTTCGGGTGGTTCAGCGAAGCCAGCAGTTGCGCCTCACGCTCGAAGCGGGCCATCCGGTGAGGGTCCTCGGCAAAGGCGCGCGGCAATACCTTGATCGCCACCTCACGATTGAGCCGCGTGTCGCGCGCGCGATAGACCTCGCCCATGCCGCCCGCACCGATTTTCGCGATCACCTGATAATGACCGATCTGTTGTGGGACGGCAGGAGAGGCGGATGTGGAGCCGGGGGGCATATTCGTGGGCATTAGAGAATCTCCTGGCAAATCGCAGCGAGTGGCCCAGAACATTGCAACAGGAAGACGCTGAGGAGTGCGTCAGGTCGAGACAGGAAGCGCGCCTCGGAGAGACGCGCTTCCTGTCTCGACGCGGTGCAGCCTATTTTGGAGGACCACCCGGACGTGGGGGATTACGGGGTCCGCGCTGCCGAAAGTTCCGAAACTGCTCCATACGGGTCTTATACTCCGCGAGGATGTATGCATCCTTGGCGGCGAGATCGCGCGCGATGCCGAGAATCATGAACTCGAGCGGGCCGCTACCTGTGTTGCTGAACAAGTTTTGCTGGCTCATCAGAATGGGAACCGCGTCCCCGGTCTTGATCTGGGCCGTTTCAGACTCGACCGTGACCTTGCCATCGCCGGCGAGCACATAATAGACCTCGCTCATGTCCGTCTGCCGGCGAGGGCCGACCGATGCGCCGGCGGGCAGCAGCAGGTGGTCTACATAAGACCATGGAGTAAAGAAAACGGTGGGATCGAGGGCGCGCCGGTATTGCACGGTTCCGCTGCCGCCGTTCATCGCATTCACCGGACGGAGCAGGGACCGGTCCAGATGCATGGACATGAATGCGGGAATGGGATCAAGGGGAGCACCAACCAGCGGATCGTTCAGATTGAAGGCATCGTAGATCCCGGTGAGACCGACGTTGATGTTGAGCCACTGCATAGGCTTGTCAGTAGGATTGTAGATTCCATGGGAGTGACCCAAGCGGCAGGGCGCGCCAGCCGGTCCCTTCAGCACCGAGGTACGTCCATCGATGGTGAACTGAGCATCGCCATCCAGGATCACGAACATCTCTTCACATCGATTATGGAAATGGGCGCCAATGCTGCTTTTTGCGTTGAGGGTACCGCGATGGAAGAAGAGCAGGTTGGTATCGAGCGCTCCTCCGTTGAGGAGCGGCCTGAAATTCATCGACCCGGCGCCTTCATGCACGCTTACAAGGCGGCGCGCTTCTGAGGGGATCGTGTGACCGATGCGCTGCTCGAGCGGCGAGGCCGGGGCCGATGGAGCCGACGGAGCGGCGGCATCCTGAAACATAGACCGTTCTCCGGCTCCCGCCGTGATTACGCTAGCGGGCGCAACGGTTGAAGCCATTCCTCCGGCTCCGACCAGCGCCGCATATTTTAAGAAAGGCCGTCTCTCCATCTTCCTCACCTCCAGGATCGTTGTTGTTGCATGGTTGGGCGATAACCCGGCCGCTGCCGTCTTGGACCTTCAGAGTTGCCGCGAAGAAGGAGCATGGCGGTGCTCACCAGATAAAGGTGATAGCAATTCCACCGATGACCTTATCACGAACGTTATAGGACTGTTGAGGGATTCTAAGTGACATGGGCAAATGCCATACGAAGCAAGATTGCCGCGGCCTTCCCGCTTACCGGACTACGGCCACGCGCGTCTGATAGGGCTGGAGCGCGAGAGCAATTTCGATCGATTGCCTTGCTGCGGGCGGAAGGCAGCGGCTTTATCGCGCCGGTCGCGGGTCCCAGACCTGAGTGCGGGCATTCGCCGCACCCATTCGAGAGAATGGGCCGATGACCGCCGGCTCCGGCCCGTGATGCCGGGTTGCGCCGCTACAATAAGATGGTGATGCTTTCCCAACTGCGCCCCCTGCTCCCATACATGCGCCGTTACCGGCGCGGCTTGTTTTGGGGCGGCGTTGCGGCGGTGCTGACCAATGCGATCCGGATCCTATTTCCTCAGGTTCTGCGTATCGCAATCAACGGCCTGAATGAGGGCGTGACCCGGCACAAGATTCTGGTTTATGCCGGGCTGCTGGTCGCCATCGCGCTGGCGATGGGCATTTTCCTATTCCTTACCCGCTGGATCATGATCGGCGTCTCGCGGGATATCGAATTCGACATGCGCAACGACCTCTTCCAGCACATGGAACGGCAGACGGCGGAATATTTCCAGCAACATCGGACCGGGGATATCATGGCCCGGCTGACCAACGACCTCAGCGCGGTACGCATGCTGCTGGGGCCGGCGATCATGTACAGCGTCAATACTGTTTTATTTTCGATTGGCGCGCTGTTTTTTCTGCTCCGGATCAGTCCGTTCCTTACTCTGGTGACGCTGGCGCCGCTGCCCTTGGTCAGCATTCTGATTCAGACCATCGGCCGCCGCATCCACGAGCGCTTTGAGCGTATTCAAGCGATGTTCTCGGATCTCTCGGCGCAGGCGCAAGAGAACTTCGCCGGAGCGCGGCTGGTGAGGGCCTTCGTGCAGGAGGAGCCGCAGATCGAAAGCTTCGAGCGGACCAATAGCGAGAACGTGCGGCGCGGCTTGCGGCTGGTCCAACTGATGGGTTTGCTGTGGCCCACGCTGGACTTCGTGTTGGGACTGGCGATGGTGCTGGCGCTGCTGGTGGGGGGCCATGAGGTGCTTTCGGGCCGCATCAACATTGGCGATTTTGTGGCGTTTACGACATATCTGGTGATGCTCACCTGGCCCATCATCGCGCTGGGCTGGGTGGTCAACCTGGTGCAACGAGGCACGGCCTCGGTGACCCGCATCGAGGAGCTGCTCTCCGAGAAGCCCACGATTGACGATGCCGCGGCGGATCCCGCGATTCCGAAAGACCTCGTTCTGCGGGGGGAGATCGAGTTCCGCGATCTGTCCTTCTCCTATGGCGGCGCGAACGAATCGAATGGAACGGGCAGCAAGGTTCTGCACTCTATTTCGCTTACGGTGCCGGCGGGCAGCAGCCTGGCCATTGTGGGTCCGACCGGCTCCGGCAAATCGACGCTGGTGAATTTGATTCCACGGCTCTATGATGCGCCACCGGGAATGTTGCTGATCGACGGCCGCCCGGTTCGGGATTATCCCCTGTCGGTACTGCGCGGCAATATTGGCTTTATTCCGCAGGAGACTTTCCTCTTTAGCGAGACGCTGCGCGGCAACATCTCCTTTGGCCGGCCTTCGGCGACCGAAGCGGAGGTGCTGCGGGCGGCGGAAGCGGCACACATCCGGCGGGAGTTCGAGGAATTCCCCGCCGGATTCGCAACGCCGGTTGGGGAGAGGGGAATCACTCTCTCGGGCGGGCAGAAGCAACGTACATCGATCGCGCGCGCGCTGCTGCTCGACCCGCGGATTCTGATTCTGGACGACGCTCTCTCCAGCGTAGACACCTATACCGAAGAGCAGATCCTGGAGGAGTTGCAGCGCCTGATGCGGGGCCGCACGACAGTGCTTATCTCGCACCGCATCTCGACAGTCCGGCATGCCGACCGCATCGCCGTGCTTGTTTCCGGACGAATCGCGGAACTGGGAACACACGGAGAGTTGATGGATCGCGACGGCTATTACGCGGAGCTGTATCGGCGGCAGCTTCTGGAGGAAGAGCTGGCAGTCGCGGGATAGTGCCCCAACCGCTGCTAGAGCGAGCGAGTGTTCGACCAGTCAGCCGCGAGGACGGCAGCAGCGCATCTCCAGTTCGCGGCGGCTCGCCTCGCACCGTGGGAAGCAGAAATGCTATAAAGTGATCGCATGGACGATGAGGAACCGCTGGATGAGCGAACGATCGAGAGACTTCGGCGTCAGGTAGACGAGCACTTCAAGGTTCACCCCACCGCGCCGCATCCCCGCCGCCACCTGTTTGCCCGCCTCTGGCTGGTGGCCATCGGCGTCGTTATTGTTCTGACAGTGCTTGCAGGGCTGATCCAGAAGGGCCTCTGGATGAGCCAACTGCACTACCTGGACATCTTCTGGACGCTGTTGTCGATTCGCTGGGTCATGTTCGGCGTGGCGTTTGTGTGCGCCTTCTTCTTTTTGTGGGTCAACTTCCGCCTGGCCGCCAGAATCATCTATGCGCTATACCGCGGCAATCAACTGGATCGAGTGGGCTTCCTGGATGCCCCATCCAACCGCCCTCATCTCAACTTCGAGATCAAGCCCGGCCTTCTGGCGCTGCTCTCCGGAGTGGCGGCGGCCTTTCTTTCTCTGCTTTTCGCGCTGGGCGTTGCCTCCCAATGGGACACCTTTCTACGCTTCCGCTACGGCGGCCATTTCGGGCTGGCGGATCCGCTCTTCAAGATCGATCTGGGATTCTATCTCTTCCATCTGCCCTTTTACGATTTGCTGCAGGGCAGTTTCGTTTATCTGACCATCATCGCGCTGGCGGCGGTTCTGATTGCGTACATGTCATTCGGTCTGCTGCGGATGGCTCCGGGCGGAGAGTTCTTCGTGCGGAAGAATATCGGGCAGCATCTTTCGGTGCTGTTTTTCCTGCTGGTAGCCGGCTGGGGCTGGGGCTTCCACCTGGATCGCTATGAGCTGGTCTACTCATCCCTGGGCATCGTTCATGGAGCCGGTTACACGGCCTCCCACGTCACCATGCCCGCGCTATGGGCAATGATCGCGGCCTCCGGCGCGGCCTGCGCGCTGCTCGCCTACAATTACTTCCGTCCGCGATTCAAGGCCATTGCCATCGGCGCCGTCGCTTATGCCGTCTTGTATGGCATAGCGATGATCGCGCTGCCGGCTTTGTTCCAGAAGTTTGTCGTGCAGCCCAGCGAGTTAAGCCTGGAGCTTCCCTACCTGAAGGATTACATCCAGTTCACGCGCAAGGCCTATCTATTGGACGGGATCAAGGAGACATCCTATCCTGCGCTCCCCGATCTGACCGCCGACGTGATCGCCCGGAACGAGGACACGATCCAGAACATTCGCCTTTGGGATCCGCGGCCATTGCTGCAGACCTATCAACAGACCCAGGCTATCCGGCTGTACTACCAGTTCTATAACGTCGACGTAGACCGCTACCATCTGCAGGATGGGTATCACCAAGTGATGCTTTCGACGCGCGAGCTCTCTCCCGACCTTCCCGCCGAAGCGCAAACCTGGGTCAATCGCTATTTGCAGTTCACCCACGGCTATGGATTGGTCATGAACTTCGCGTCGCAGACCGTTGGAGGTGGATTCCCGGATTACTTATTGCAGAACATTCCGCCAGAGTCCGACTATGGCCTGAAGATCACCCAGCCGGCCATCTACTATGGCGAAGCCACGAATGGGTACCGCATCGTTTCCACGGGAATCAAGGAATTCGATTATCCCAAGGGCAACGCGAACGTCTACACCAGCTATGCGGGGAGCGGAGGCATTCCGCTGGACAGCCTTTGGAAAAGGCTGCTCTTTGCCTGGACCCAACGGGATATCAACATCCTGTTCACCTCTTACCTGCAGCCCCAAAGCAGAATCCAGATATGGAGAGGCGTGCAGGCCAGAGTTTCGCAGATTGCTCCTTTCCTGCGCCTGGATCGCGACCCGTATCCGGTTCTAAGCGGCGGCAAATTGTATTGGATTCAGGATGCTTACACCACCTCGGACAAGTTCCCCTACTCCAGCCCCTACACGGATAACTCCGGCAACGAGCTGAACTATATCCGCAACTCGGTCAAGGTGATTGTGGATATGTATGACGGAACCGTCTCGTTCTACATAATGGATCCCAAGGATCCGGTGTTGGCCGCATACCGGCGCGCTTTTCCGGGCGTCTTTAAAGATCTCAGCCAGCTGTCTCCCGACCTGAAGAGCCACCTACGCTATCCCGAAGATCTTTTCACCATCCAGACACACGAATACAAGACCTTTCACATGACCGATCCGCAGGTGTTCTACAACCGCGAAGACCTGTGGGACTCTCCAGTGGAGGAGTACAACGGCAATACGCTCGCGATGGAGCCGTACTACATTTTGATGAAGCTTCCCGGGAGCAACCGGCTGGAGTTTCTGTTGATGACCCCTTTCACCCCGCAAAACAGAGACAACATGATCGCCTGGGTGGGGGCGCGCTGCGACTTTCCCGATTACGGCAAGATGATTTTTTATGAGCTGCCGAAAGACAAGTTGATCTATGGCCCCAACCAAATTGAGGCGATGATCGATCAAAGCACCACTATCTCCCAGCAGTTGACCCTGTGGGACCAGAAGGGCTCGCAGGTCATCCGCGGCAAGCTGCTGGTGATTCCCATCGAAAATTCCTTCTTGTACGTAGTACCGCTCTATCTGAAAGCAGCCGGCACGAATTTCCCGCAGCTCAAGCGCATCATCGCGGTGACTGCCGACAGAATTGTAATGGAACCGACGCTCGACGAGGCCATCGGAGCGCTCTTTTCGCAGCAGCCATCGACGAGCGGGACGGTGGCGCCGACGCAGGCGCAGACAGCCGGCTCGCAGCAACCGAAACAGCCGCCGCCGCAGTTGGGCCAAGCACGATCGCAGTATGAGGCCGCGCAGAAGGCGATGCAGCAGGGAGATTGGGAGAGCTTTGGGCGCGCAATGCAGTCGCTCGGCCACCTGCTCGGCGGCGCAAAACAAGGCGGAGCAAAACAATAGGAGAGCCAAGCTGGGAGACACTGCAGCCGAAGCGAACGCCACGCGCTTGTGCGCGTCTCGCTTACCGCAGAGTTCCTAAATGTCGGTTGCTTCCGGAAACAGCGGTCCCTTACGGGAATGGCGGTCGCTTACCGGCCTAGCCGGGCTCGCGCGGGTTGGCGCTGGTGCTCGATTTGAGCGGCAACAATCCGGCCTCGCCGGTCAAAACGGAGCAACCAATCAGCCGTGACCGCAGGCTGCGAAACATCGCTGAAGCTGATCTCGGTGCTGCGATCCGGTGCCACCTGCATCCGCGGCAGTCTGCCATGAAGGCGTTGAAGATCCAGCGTCGGATCCGGCTCCGGTTTGCTGGTTAGAGCTTGCACGGGACGGCCGCTCAACTCGGCATAACACATGCCGATGACCAGCCAATTGGGGGCCGTGGCCAGCGAGCGGGAACCTCGCTCCCGGCGCAGCATTCGATTGAAGATGTCGAAGGTGGAGGGCTTGGACCAAGCGGCGGTAAACGGCTTCATGCCGTGAGTAAACGTGGAGACGATCTCTACCCGCGGATTATCCCGCTCGAGAATGGCGGTAAAGCGCGACGAGCCGCTGGGGCTCGGCCCGCGCACGAAGCTGAGCAGAACATAGTCGGGCAGCGCGGGACAGACGACCTGCTGAAATGTCCAGCCGGGAGTGTTGAGATTGAAGCTGAGCAATGCCGCTTGCCCATGAAGTTGCGATTGCAGCGACTTAAGAAGTCCGGCATCCTCCGCCTTCATCTCCGCCGGATCGCGCCGCTTGAGGGCATAGACGTAAGGGGTCGCCGAGAGCGGCGTGGTGTCGACTCGGGAGGCGGAATATCCGGAAAGTTTCTCCGGCGCAGGCGAGGCGGAATATCCGGGAAATTTCTCCGGCGCCGGCGACGCGGTATATCCGGAAAAGAATTCCTGGCTGGAGGCGCGGCGCGGCAGTTGTTGCTGCGAACCGTCAGGGACCACCTGCCGCGGGCTCGCACCTGCCTCGACTGGTGCAGCCTGGGATGGAATTTGCGCCGGAGCCCCGGCGGCTACCGCCAGCAAAAACGAGGCAAGCCCGAATGAAAGCGGGAGCGGCCGGGAGAGGATGGGCAGCTTGCGCATGAACAAGCCCACTCTACCGGTTTTCCCGATCCGTGGGAAGTCTCCGAAGGTGGGCATCGCGGGCGACCATGCATGGGCCCCGCCGGGCAGGCAGGGAAAAGGGCGGCCTTTGAGGCCGCCCTTTTCTTTCTTCTGCGCCGCCGGAGAAATGCTCTATCGCCTTCTGCGAATGGGCGCACGCCGATGTGCGGCGGGCTTAGGTGGTACTTGGCCGTCCACCATGGTGATCATGAACGGGGTGGTTGTGTAAGAGTCGAACGTGGCGTCATACGTCACGCTGGAGCCGATTGCGGGAACCGACTTCAGGGGCGTCTTCATGTTGATGGTGAAGTCGGCCTTTTTGGACTCCTGGTTGTCCTGGGTGACGGCGAGTTGAACCGAATTCGGCGTGGCCGAGACGACGGTGCCGGGGACCCCGACGCGCTGTCCCTTCATGGTCGCCCAAACCTTGGCCGCATCGTCCGGCTTCCCATTCACCAGAATGAATTCGCGGTCGGAGAGGCTAAGCGTGGACAGATCGGGAGTGGAGGCGACCGTCTGTGCGGCGAGATCGGCAGGCGACGGAGGAGGAGGCGCCGGCGTTGGATTGTAGGCGGCCGGTGGAAAGAGATTGTTCTTGGCCAGTTCTTGGACCGCCGGATAGCCGTCCATGCTGCCGTGGTATTTGTTGTAGAAGTACTCGGCTGCCTTCTCGATCGTGGGCTTGTTGGCGGCGGGAGCGAACTGCGCAGCCCGGGTAAGAAACCACGCGGCGGTTTTGGTGTCAGGAGGGGTCTGCTGCGCGTAGAGCTGGCCCAGAATATACGTGTCATTCAGGCCGGCGCCGCTGGTGGTGTCGGTATCGGGGTTGGCGTAGGATTTCAGGCTGCTGGTAAGAGCCGCGATGGCGCCGGCGAAGTCTTTCTTGTTTTGATCGGCGAGCGCGATGGTTTCATAAAAAGTTGGAGTGGTCGCGGCCTTGAGCTTTTCAAAGTCGGCCTGCACCATGTTTGCAGGCTTGGTGGCGGCTAAACCCTTTTGGGCCGCCGCTGCACCATCGTCAAGAAAGGGCTGCGCACTGGCGGGATTGGTCGCCATTGCCGCCGTCCCCTTGCTCTTGTTGATGTAGGCCACAATAAACAGCGCGCGAAGATTGTTGGGATCGACGGTCAGCAGACGTTCGGCGGTAGCCAGCTCTTTGTCCTGGTCATTCATCTGCTGATAGGTGGCCATCAGCATCTCCAGCAGGTCATTGCGAACCACGGAATCGGGATACTTCTGCAGAAAGGCTTCAATTGCCTGCGTTTTCGCCTGGGGAGTTCCCTGCCCTACCGCGTTGGTATAAGCGTTGTACTCGGCCGGGTCCTTGATGGTGATCTGACCCGATTGTTGCTGCGCAAATAGCACGGGCGCCTGGCCCAGTGAAGTGATGGCGATAGCCAGCACGGTGAACAACACGACCTTCTTCATGCAACGCTCCTAGCAGAATTCTTCACGAGAACGGCGGCACTATCGAAGCTTGTCATCTGCGTGGAATGCCGGACCACCAAGGACCAAGTCTTCCATCGACTACAAAGGCTCCATCCTCAGATGGCCAGGAGCAATGAACAACTCCGGGCCTCTCCGTCGGATGGGGTGGATTATAGAAACCGTTCCCACATTATGACAAGTGACGAAGCTGACAATCGCACTTCACTGGGAAGAGAGATGAAACGCCACAGCCACCCGTTCAGCCGCAACCCGTCATCTACTCTAATAGGATGCAAGACGAAGCAGAACAAAAATCGCCGAAAACTGCCCTGCAAATCGTGACACCGCACCGAGGAGGCCTCCGAGATGACGCATACTGAAAACCAAGCACAGCCTATCTCTTTGAAAGATCGCATCGCGGTAGTCACCGGCGCGGCGCGGGGAATCGGAGAGGCCATCTCGCGCATGCTGGCGCGCGAGGGCGCAACAGTGGTGCTCACGGCCCGCAACAGGGAGCAATTGGAAGCGGTGAAGTCCGAGATTGAGAAGCACTCCGGCCGGGCCGTGGTGCTGCCCTGCGATCTTACCGATCCAGCCTCGGTCGAGGCCTTGGGCAAGAGCGTGACCGCGCAATTTGGGCGTTGCGACGTCCTGGTAAACAACGCCGGAGTAGGCCTGCTGGGCAAGCCGCTGGTCGATTGCACGCCCGAGGAGTGGGACCGGATTCTACAGACCAATTTGCGAGGGCCGTTCCTCGTCATTCGGGCGCTGGCGCCGATGATGATTGCCGCCCGCTCCGGCTACATCGTGAATATTTCATCGTTGGCGGGCCGGAACCCGCTGCCCAATGGCGCCGCTTACGCGGCTTCCAAGTGGGGGTTGAATGGGCTGACGTACTCGCTGGCCGAGGAACTGCGGCAATATGGCATTCGGGTCACCGCGATCGCACCTGGCTCGGTGAATACGCACTTCAGCGCCAGCGCCAATCCGGGCACGGGAAAGGGCATGTGGCAGGAGAAAGCCCCCTCCAAGATGCTTCAGCCGGACGATGTCGCAGCGACCGTGCTGCATGTGATCACACAGCCGGCGAATGCGTTTGTTAGCGAGGTATTGATGCGGCCGACGGTCAAGCCGTAAAGCCCTCAGAGCCGTTTGGGGCAGGAAGCCGGCCTTCTGGCGAGCAGAGCCTGCCGCCGGAGCACTGCGGAGCCCGTGAGCTGCGCAAGGGGTGCCGCGAAGACCACTTGCGGTGGGGCAGCTTCAGGACTACTTTCAAATCCGAGAGAGTGACTCGAGAGCGCTCCGAGCTGCCAAATGCTCTAATTGTTGAGTTCCGCCCGGATTATCCACAAGATGTTGGGGTGCTCATGTTGATTCCATCCTCGCCGGGCGATAGAGTTCTCTCAAATGCCAACGCGCGCCGCGCCATCGCGGAAGCGTGAACCGGCACAAAGGAGTGGGCCCGTGCTGAAGCTGAAAAAGATCCAGATCCTGGGTTTCAAGTCCTTCTGCGACCGGACGGAAGTTACCCTGCCGGGTCAAGGACTGGCGGTCGTAGTGGGTCCCAACGGCTGCGGCAAATCCAACATCCTGGACGCGGTGAGCTGGGTATTGGGCGAGCAGTCCGCGAAGAACCTGCGCGGCACCAAGATGGAAGACGTGATTTTCGCGGGGACGAGAGAGCGCAAAGCGCTCGGCCTTGCGGAGGTTTCCCTATCGCTGATCGATCCTGAGGCCTATGCCGAGGGACCGCTGCTGGAAATCGGGCGGGCGGAGGGAGAACCGCTGGAGTCTGCGGCCGCCGATGGGGATTGGGATGAAGAGTCTTGGCGCGCCGCGAGGGAGTCGGAGACCGAAGCCAGCATTGCCGAGGTGCAGCCGGGCACGCTGCCCGAAGCGGGAGCAAGCGCGGAAGGAGCGACGGACGAAAATGCAGAAGCCAACGCCCAGGCCGAGCCTGAAGCAGCGGCTGGGACGCGCGAAGATGAATCCGCTCCGGCGGGCGCAGGCGAGAACCCTGTCGTACTGAAGGTTCGCCGCCGGCGTTTTCAGCGGACGCCCGCGCGCGCCGGCGAGATCGTCATCACCCGCCGGCTCTTCCGGACCGGAGAAAGCGAATATCTGCTGAACGGCAAACTCTGCCGCCTGCGCGACATCCAGGACATCTTCATGGGCACCGGACTAGGTCCGGAATCCTACGCCATCATCGAGCAGGAGCGGATCGGGCAGATGCTCAGCTCCAAGCCGCACGACCGGCGCGCGATCATCGAGGAAGCGGCAGGAATCACCCGCTTTAAGACGAAGAAGCGGCTGGCAGAGCTGCGCCTGGAGCAGGCCAAGCAAAACCTGGCGCGGGTCAATGACATTTTTGAAGAGATCACGCGGCAGATGGGCTCGCTTAAGCGGCAGGCGGCGAAGGCGGAGCGCTACGGCGCGTTGCGCGATGAGTTGCGGGCGCGCCTGAAGGTGGTGCTCGCCAGCCGCATCCGCCAACTCGATGCGGAGCAGGCGGAGTTGGGGCGGGAGATCGCGGCATTGGCCGCAGAGATTGAAGAGGCCGCCGGGCGCGTCTCTGCGCTCGAAGAGAAACATTCCAGCGGCGTCTCCCGCGGGTATCAACTGGATACGAGCGCCAAGCAGGCGACAGAGCGGACCAGCGAGGCGGCGCTGGGGCTGGAACGGGCCAACACGCGGCAGAGCGCAAACCGGGAACGGATCGCAGATCTGGAGGCGCGGACCGCCGCCCTCTCCGCTGAGATGGAGCAGGCACGCCAGCATGTGCAATCGCTGGCCGGCGAGCGGGAATCGCAACGAGCCTTTTTGGAGACGGCCGAGGCGGAGGCCGCCGCCCACCGGGCGCAGGCCGGCGAGCGCCAGGAGCAGGCGCGGCGAGCAGTCCAGGGACTGGGACGGGCAGAGGAGAACATGGCGGGGGCGCGGCGCGAAGTCTCCGGGCTCTTCAACTCGTTAAGCCAGGCGCGCAGCCAGATGCAGCACGCGGAAGATTCCCTCTCCGCTTTGGAGCGTGACGCCGAGCGGCTGGCCGGGGAGATTCATGCGGCGCAGAGAGACCTGGAAGCGCTGGGCATTGAGCGGGGCCAGCGCGCGCTCGAGTTCGAGACCGTCTCCGGCCAATTGAAGCGCCTGGAGAGCGAGATCGAATCCATGCGCCAGACCAGCCAAGCCAAGCGCGAACAGGAGAGCGAGGCCAAGCGCCGCGGAGACCAGCTGCGTTCCGAAGCGGCAGCGCTGAGCGGCCGCCGCGAATCGCTGGCCGGCCTGATCCGCGAGCACAGCTACTCCACCGATACGGTGCGCCAACTGCTCAAGTCGCAGTCGCTGGAAGGCGGCCTGGCTCCCGTGGGCACGCTGGCCGACTTCCTTGAGGTAGATGGCCAATATGAGACCGTGGTGGATACGTTTCTCCGCGATGAGCTGAACTACATTGTCGTCAAGAGCTGGGACGCCGCCGACGAGGGCATGCGCCTGCTCAAGAGCGACGTGGATGGGCGCGCCACCTTTCTGGTGCATCCCGACGACGCGCAGGCGAAGTTCTCCTTTGCCGGGCCGGCTCAGGCCGGCACCGGCGGCGAAAAGCGCGAAGGCATTGTGCCGCTGAAGGACTGCATCCGGGTGCTGGACGGCTTTGGCCGATCACTGGAAGTGATCCTGCCCAAGCTGCGAGATGGGTTCGTAACTCCCGACGCGGTGCAGGCCAAGTCGCTGGCTCTGGAAAATCCCAACGCTTTCTTTCTGGCCCCATCGGGCGAGTGCTTCCACAATGTGACCGTGACCGGCGGCAAGCCGAGCATCGAGGGCCCGCTGGCCCTGAAGCGCGAGCTGCGCGAAACCGAGGTCCGGCTGGAGCGGGCACAGGCCGAGGTGGCGCAGGCGGAGATGGAAGCCTCGGCGTTGGCGCATGAACTGGCTGAGCTGGCTCGCCGCCTGGATGCGGCCGGCGAAGAGCGGCGGAATGCCGACCGGGAGAGCGCCAACCAGGGCGCCGCGTTGCGGCAGATGGAAGCCGAGGCGGCGCGACTGGAGCGGCGGCTGGAAGAGTGGCGGCTGGAGAGCGGGCGCAACCGCGAACAGCGCGAACAGCGCGGCACAGCCATCGATGAGAAGCGCGCGGAGATCGCCTCCCTGGAGAGCCGGCACGCTTCTTCTGAGCAGGCGCTGGAGCAGTTGCAGCGCGGCATCGAGCAATTGCGCGCCGAGCGCGATGAGGCCCAGCAAGAAGCCGCGGCGGCCTCCGCGCAGTTGGCCGGCCTGGAGGAGCGGCGCCGTGGAGCCGAAGCCGCCTTCGCCCGCATCGACCGCATGTATGCGGACCTGGAGCAGCGGATCCGCCAGATGGAGCAGCAATTGGCGTCGGCCGCGGCCGAACAGGCGCGCCGCGCCGAGGAGAATGAGCAGTTGGCGCAAGAGTCCCAGCGCCTCACCGAAGTGCGCGCGATGGCGGCGGAAGAAGCCGCGAGTTGGACGGAGGAGGCCCGGCTACTGCGTGAGCAGCTCAAGCAGAGCGAGCAGCAGTTGAAGATCCTGCGTGCGGAAACCGATGGGTTGCGGGAACGGCGCAGTGAGCGCAGCGCGCACTCCGCCAAGCTGGCCGCCGATTTGGAATATTCCGAGGCGGCGTGCGTGAATGAGTTGGGGCTGGAGGCGGCGCTGTTGCGCGAGGAGGCGGAGACCCCGCGGCTGGAGGGCGAGGAGCTCGCCGCCGAAGACGAAGCCTGCCGTGACCTCAAGCGCAAGCTCGAAGCGATGGGCCCGGTCAATATGATGGCGCTGGAGGAGTACCAGGAAACATCGCAGAGGCATGGCTTTCTGGAAACGCAGCGGCGCGACTTGGTGGAATCGATTGAAAATACGCAGGCCACCATCCGTGAGATCGATCAGATTTCACATGAGAAGTTCACCGAGGCCTTTGCGCGCATCAATGAGAACTTCGGCAAGACCTTCTCGGGCCTTTTCGGAGGCGGCCAAGCCTTCATGCGCCTGACCGACGAAACCAACACGGCGGAGAGCGGCATCGACATCGTGGCCTCACCCCCGGGCAAGAAGCTGCAGAACGTCCTACTGCTCTCCGGCGGGGAAAAGGCGTTGACGGCGTTATCGCTGTTGGTGGCGATCTTCGAATATCAGCCAAGCCCCTTCTGCGTGCTGGACGAGGTGGATGCACCGCTCGACGAAACGAACGTGGGACGCTTGGCGGAGATGCTCAAGTCGATGAGCACGGATACGCAGTTCCTGCTGGTGACCCACTCCAAACGCATGATGTCGGCCGCGGAATTGATCTACGGTGTCACGATGCAGGAGCCGGGGATCTCAAAAGTTGTTTCTGTGAGGCTGGGCGGCCAGCAGGATAGAGAGCATGAGCGCATGCCGCGCGAGCGCCGCCTGGCCATGGCGTAGCGGCCTTTCCAGAGCATTTCTCCTATTGCTGTCTCCCGCATCGAAGCGCCGCGAGGTTCGGGGCCGCAGCCAAGCCCTGAGTTCGGGTTTTCGCCGGGGCCCGGCTCAAATCAGGCGCAATACCAATCGCGGCGGGTCAGCGGCAGGCCGCTGTTGCCGTGCTCGGGCCGGCTGAGAAGCGTTTGATACAGTCCCAGGTCGCCGCGCCGGAAGGCGGCCGCCGAACCGGCCATATACAAGCGCCAAATCCTATAAGTGGTCGTCGAGACCAGCTTGAGGACGGCATCTGCATTCTTCTCCAGCGCCTGTACCCAAAGCCGCAGCGTCCTCTCATAGTGCTCGCGCAGATTCTCCACATCGCGGACCTCAAAACCGGCCTCCTCCGCGGCTGCCAATGCCTGATGGATGGGGACCAGTTCCCCATCGGGAAAGACGTAGCGGTCGATAAAGGAAGCGCTGCGCGGTGGCGAGAGCGCAGACCGACCGATGCCATGGTTGAGGAGGGTCCCGCCCGGCTTGAGCAGTTGACGCGCGGCGGAGAAGTATTGCGGCAGATTTTTCAGGCCCACATGCTCGAACATGCCGATGCTGGACATTTTGTCAAAAGGCAGCAGATGCGCCATCACGCGGTAATCCTCCAGATCGACCGCGCAGCTCTGCATCAGATTCGCCTGCTTGATGCGCTCTGTCACGGTCTGCGCCTGGCTCTGACTCAGCGTCACGCCGTGGGCGTAGACTCCATGGCGCAGCGCGGCATGCAGAATCATGCTTCCCCACCCGCATCCGATGTCCAGAAATCGTTCGAGGGGTTGCAGCCGCAGTTTTTTGCAAATCAGCTCCAGCTTGTTCTCTTGCGCCTGGTCGAGTGTCTCCTCGCCGGTTTCAAAGTAGGCACAGGAGTAGACCAGCGTTTTGCCCAGCCAAAGCCGGTAGAACTCCACCGGCTGGTCATAGTGATAGGCAATCGAGGCGCGATCGCGCGGAAGGGTGTGGCGGCCGGCTTCGTGGATCCATTGGCGAAGCAGCAAGGAGGTTTTGGCCACGCTCTGGATAAAACTGTGATGAACCTCGGCGGGGCGGCTCAGGATGTGCTGGACCAAGTCGAATACGGCGAAGATGTCTCCCTCCAGGTCAATCTCGCCATGGATGAAGGCTTCGCCGAGAGTCAGCTCGCTGGGATTCACCACGAGCGCGCGCAGCGATTCCGGGCCGTGGAAGATGATGGTGTAGGCCGGCGGCTCGAGTTCGGAAAATCGCCACGACGATCCGTCCCACATCCGGACTGCGAAGTTTACTCCTGTGTATCCGTTCGACAGTGCTTGGAAAACGCCTGCGCCCGCGCCATGAATCGACCCCAAGCTAGTGCTCATCTTGCCTCCTCCCCTCTCCGCTGTATTGTCCTACTTGCTGGGATGCAAGGAGCGCAAGAACCCAACCACAAGATGGCAAAAAATCTCGATCCCGGGCATCCCACCCGGCGCATCCCGGCACGGAACATCGCCGGCATGGCGAGATCCGCGAACGGTTCAGTCTATACCGGTCCAATGGGGAGCGCCACCGGCGCGCCAGGGACATCCTCAACCCAGGATTGGCCTTATGATGAGGAGGAGGAATCCTATGCGCGGCTGGCATATTACGGTTTCCCCGGGGCAGACTGCGTTGCGGCTGTTTGCAGCCATCACGCTTACAATTTGGGCCGCGCCCTCTCCGGCGCCCGCCCAGAAGCATGCTCCGAGCCGCTCTCCCACGCAGTCACGCGCCCGGTCCGAAGCGGCAAAGGAGCAACCCGACATCGAGCGGTCGCGCGATGCATATGAGATCTATTCCCTTCTGGTGCCGGGCGAGGCCTTGGCAAAGATGGCGCCCAGCCTGAATCAGCGCTGGGCAATCGCCGCAATGACGGTGAGCGCTAGCGACATCAGTCCCGCTCTAGCGCCGGAGGCGGCCCTGAAGCCCCCGAAAGACGATCCGCAAGGCTTTCGGGAAGCGGCGGCCGACTATGAGACCCGAAAGGATGAGCGTCTGCGGCTGGTGCGGGACTTCCACCTCGAGCGGCCTTACTCGCTGCTCACTCCGGAAGAGGTAAATGAATTCCGCACCGCGCGAAGCACGCCTACCGCCCCCTCGGCGCTCCGGCAGAAGTATAGTGGTTATCCCGGCATCACCTACTTCAGCCAGGTCTTCTTCAACTCCAAGCAAACTGCCGCCCTGGTCTATATGGTCGATTGGTGCGGAAACCTCTGCTCGGGCGGGGAGTGGGTCTATCTGGAAAAGCAAGGCGGCCGCTGGATACGACGCTCGGGCCGCCCATAATTTAAAGCGTGCAGTAGACCTTACCTGCCTCCGGCATGGAAGTGGCCACCCTCGATGTGCCCACCCTGGAAGTGACCGCCTTCGAAGTGTCCACCTTGGAAATGGCCACCGTGGAAGGCTCGGCCATGGCCTACGCCAATGGAACCGTGGAAGCGGTTGCCAACCCCTGGATGGCCATGAAAGCCATGTCCATAGAATCCACGCCGGCCATAAATGATGGGTCCTCTATATCCGAAGGGATAGAAACCCCACCCAAATGGGCTGTAGAACGAATACGGCCCCATGAAGGTGTAGCCGAAAAAGTATGGATCCCAATACCAGCCTGGGGCCATGCCATAGGCGTAGTTCTGCGCAAGGCGAGCACTCGACTCCGACAGGTACTGCGAGCGCAGACTGCTCCAGTTGTAGAATTCGTCTTCCGCATCGCGGTCGTTGAACTTCCGCGGCTTGGTGTTATCACCCGCCGTGAGAGCCAATTCGCGGCCGCCCTTGATAACGACCCATTTCCCATCGGGCAATCGCGCCGCGGCCTTCCCTTTGAAGACCCTGGCCACATCGTTACCGGCATTGAACTCGTAAAATCCGGTCTTCAGCATCTGTGTCGGGATACCGCTCATGGCGATCTGAATGTTGTTTTGCGGATGAATTTCATCCACTTCGACGGCCGCCCTTCCTCGCTCCAGGGCGAGTTGGGTAAACGTCAGATCAGGGGAGATCATTTTCACGCTGCTATGGTCGTCGAGGCGCAGATACACCCCTGGGGTCATAAGGATCTCCGCTTTGCCTTCTCCGGTGGAGAGCACCTCTCCGGGATTCAACTCGGCAGAACCCACCGATTGGGAGGTCAAAGGCGCACCCGCCAGATTCGCAGAGCCTTCGATATAGTTCACCGTCCCTGGACGAGCCGAGTTGGCGCCGAAAGCAGGCATGCACAGAGCCGCCATGGACAGCAAAGCCAGCACTCGAAACTTGTGAAATATCCTCGGAAACATCGCAATTCACCTACTAACAATTGGATGTTTCAGAGCACAAAAAGAAGCTGGAGCACAGCGGCTCTCAGCGTTCCAAAGACGCGCGGTCCCACTGCGCGGCGTCTGCAGCAGCGCTATAGGCACTCTGCAAAAACTCCATGAGCGCGTCATCCGGAGACGGCTCGCGCAGCAGATCGTCGTATTTCAAGATGTACTCGCCTACGGCGGAATTGAAGGCGGCAGCGCGCGGCGCGACTTGAAACCCCTCATAGCCGGCCGGAGCGGGAGCCGCATAGCAATAGAACGCGGCCTCTCCGAAGCCCCCGTTGCCGGGCCAGAAGCCGGCGCTGATGACTTCATGCGAGTAGGCTTCGCGCGTGACCGGGTCGGCGCCTGGCCGCTCGGGCGCGCGGCGTCCGGAAAAACGGGTGACGGCCAAATCGAAGCTGCCCCAGAAAAAGTGAACGGGACTCACCTTACCTACAAAGGAGGAGGAGAATCGCTGAAAGAGACCAGTCGAGCGAATCAGGATACGCCAAAAGCGCTCGACATAATGCGCATCGTAGGAGGCATGGATGGTGTCGTTCGCGAAAGGAATGGGATCTTGAACCTCGACGGGAACCGGCCAGATCTTCACGGGGATGCCGAGTTGGGCCAGAGAGTCCTGGTATTCACTGAAAAAGGCGGCGACGGATTGGGTGCGCAATGGGAGGGAAAGCCTGGCTCCCGAACTCAAGCGGAAATGCAGCCGGTGACTGGAAAAGTCGAACTCCACCTCCAGCACGCCGCCGTGCGCCGGCATGGCCGCGGTGCTCAGGCCGCGGGCGCTGACGTACAGAGGAACATTCCACCAATGCGCCTGCAAGGGGCATAGCGCCAAACGCGTTTTCCCTACGATTTGCGTCCACATGTGTAACGTGGATGCCGTCTGTTGCCATTCTGCCCACGGCAGTTCCGGCCAACGATCGTGAGTCATCCCGCTCCCCCCTCGTCAAAAACATTTCGCTCTCCGGTGAGATGCGCGGCTCAGCTGCCGGCTTTGATCTGTTTTGCCAATTCGGCGCGAAAGGCGTGTTCCCGCTCTGCCACATAGCTCTTGTACCCCTGAGGATCGATGAAGGGATTGGCCCTTCCGTCGCGCATGCGGGCATCCTTCGCGACCATTCCGTAATAGTCCCCATGCGCGCCCAGAAAGACGTCGCAGGGCAGCGCCTTCAGCACGCGGAAGGTACGTTCATAGTCCTGAGTGATCTGCGGATAGGCGGCGTTCTTTACCAGTTTGTAGCCGGGATTGAGATTCGGGCTACCGACGATCACTACGTTGTAGCTCTTGCCGCCTTCGGTGACCTTCATTGTCCAGGTAGTGCAGCCCTTGGTGTGCCCCGGCGTCAGATGCGCGGTCAAGACCACCCCTCCGAGCTTCACTTGATCACCGTCGTGCAGGACGCGGTCGACCTTGGCGGGAGGGTAGAGGTCCTTCGGGTTGTGGCCATACTGAAAATCGGCGCGGCCTCCGGACTCAACAACCGGAACGTCGGGCGCCATCACCATGTACTTAGCGCCAGTCAACTTCTTGATGCGGGCGCTGCCGGCGCAATGGTCCCAATGAGCATGGCTGATCAGGAGAATCTTCACATCGCGCATATGGAAGCCGAGCTTCTGAAGATTTGCCTGGATGAGCGGGACCGTGCTTTGAAGGCCGCTGTTGATGAGGATGTCGCCTTGGGGAGTGGTGATGAGGAAGACGGCGAGCCCTTTGCTCCCTACATAGTAGATGTTGCCGATAACTCTGTAAGGAGGAAAAGGCTGTGTCCAGTCACTCTCACCCGATATGGCCGTGGCCCGCGCAGCCGCAGCCCGCGCAGCCGTAGTGTGGACAGCTGTAGCTTGGACAGCCGTAGCTGGGAAAGAAAGAGAGGCCGCAGCGGCCAGAATGAAAACGGGGAGTCGAAAACGCATTGCCTCAGAATACTCCCACTGCTGCTGTCGCTCTCCGTCGACAGGGCGGCGAGACGGCGAAGTGGAGATCGTACTCCTACCGCTTTTTAGGAGATTTCGCCTTTTTGGCGGGCACGGCTTTTTTCGCCGGCGCGGGCTTCGGTGAAGATTTCTTGGCCGGCTTGGCGGCATGGTGATTTTTAGCCGCTGGCGGAGGGGGCTGTTTCGCCGCCGCGTGCTTGGCGGCCTTTGCGGCGACAGCTTTGGGCGCCGGCTTTCCAGCGGGGGATTTCGCTGACGTATCATGCGCAGAAGGCATCTTTTTAGCAGGTTCCGTTGCAGCCGAAGCCTTCTTGTGCGTCTTCGCCGCCGGTTGAGCGGGGGCCTTCGCCTGGACAGCAACGGGCGCCGGGTGGGAGCCCGCGTGGGACTTGCCTGGCTTTGCCGTGGGCGTGCTTTCCGCCTTCGTCTTCTTTCCGGGAGCTGGTGTTACCGAGGTTCCGGCCTGAACTGCCGCCGCCTCATGGGTGGAAGTCTGCGGCTGTGATGCGGCGGCTTCGCTTCGGGGAGCCTTGGCCTTGGGTTCGCTGCTCTTGCGCGGAGCGCGTGCGCGCCGCAATGATACCGGCGGAGGAGGCGCCGGCGGCGAATAAGGCTCCAAAAATGCCCGCAGCTGATTCTCTGTCTCCAGCTTGCCGTCGATCGTGGCGAAGAAGAGCTGATCGAGCATCTCCCTGTAATTGGGGATCTCCGGAGTGATGCGCATTTCCTGCATGAGCAGATAAGGAATCTTCTGCCGTGCCTCCGGCCAGACGGTGAAGAAGTTCTTATACTTGGCCTGGACGGGGGCCGATTTCGAAGTCAAGCCCAGCCAGAGAACAGCCTGGGGATCGGATGTGGTCAGCAGCTTCCAGGTGGCGGAGGGCGACGCAGCCTCTTTCGCGATGAGATGCTTGGCAAACTCCTTGGCGGAAACGTCCAGATGGTTCCACTCCTCCACGAAGCCGGGACGGGGGAACATGTGCTTCAACGCAGCGAGATCTTTGGGCGACAATTTCGCGGTGAGCAACTGCATGGCGGCGGCAGAGGGATCGGGATTGACCCCGTGCATCTGCAACTGGGTAAGCAACTGACGCAGTTCGCCCAAGCCTGCGACATCGGCCTTGGAATGGCCCCAAGCGGGAAATAACTCGTGCATCCAGCCTTCGCGCTCTAATGCGGCCAGGGCATCCAGTCCGTCTTCTTCATGACCGATTTCCTCCAGCTCATATCCGCGCAGATAACTGGAGATCGCGCCCATGGCGCCCTCCTCTTTGGCGCTCTGATAGCGAGCCTTGGTGCGCTCGTCCATTTCCCATCCCAGGCGGGCGGAAAACCGCGTGGCGCGCAGCAGCCGGGAGGGCTCCTCCAGAAAGCCGTAGTTGCTTACCAGACGGAGCAGGCGCGCCTCGATATCGGCGACGCCATTCAAGGGGTCCATCAGCAGCCCATAGGAGCCCTGGTTCAGCGAGAGAGCCATCGCATTGGCGGTGAAATCCCGCCGGCGCAGATCTTCATGAATACTGGACCAGTGATAGACAGGCTTCCCGGGCTTGGGATACTCCTCGAAGCGGGTACCGGAGATTTCGACCCGGACGCTGGCCGGAAAGCGATAGAAGAGGGTGTGGGAGGGCTCGTGTTCACCCCAAAGCGTGGCGCCCGTTTTCGCTAGTGGTTTCTTTAACTTGAGCGCGCTGCCTTGAACTGCTATGTCAAGGTCGCGAACGGAGGATCCGCTGGTGAGATCGCGCACCGCTCCGCCGACCAAAAAGATGGTCATCCCGGCGGCACGCGCCGCCTCGGTAATCTGGCGAAGCGCGTTTTGCTGGTCGGTGGAAAGACGGTTTTCTAGAAGATAAATATAATCGGGCATGCCCTACGCGCCGTTCCGGTACGCCCAGTCGCCGACTATGGCGTCTCTCCGGCAGCATCGGGCAGAACACGGAACATGACGCAGCCGCTGAATTCAGCGAAACCTTGCGCTTGGCCGTCCCGGCCTTGCCAAAGGATCAGGAGAAACGCTCTAACATTCATCCACTGAATGCCTTAGGGCCTTCCAGACGCTACACACAAAGCACTAAGTTATCATACGATAGCGCAGTTGGCTAGACCGTTCTGCACCATTGGCGGTTCTATTTTGCTGCTTGGTTGCAGTCGCCTCCGCCGGGCTCCGGCCGGCTGCGCGACCGCAGCCTCCGCAACCGCAACTCGAGGAAGTGCTCCGCTATGACAGCCAGCCGCAAGAAGGTCATCGTACGCAAGCTGACCCAGGAGTGGCTATGCGGCTATCTTCCCTCTCCTTTCGCGGTGGAAGCGGGCCGCTTCGGTCTCCTCGATCTTGACGGCAAAGTCACGGCGATCACCCTTTCCGATGCGAAGTGGATCTGTTATGTACGCGACTTCTCCGCTTCCGCCAGCGATCCCGAACACTTGCGGATAAAAGCCTTCCTGCGCCGTCCGCGCACCCCCGGGCTTTGGCTGCGAATCAAGTTGAAGGACAATGACTGCCTCGAAGGACTGGCGCAGAATGACGTGAACCTCCTCGATGACAATGGGTTCTTGCTGGCGCCTCCGGACAGCCGCTCCAACACCCAGCGGCTCTTCGTGCCGCGGACGGCGATCGCAGAACTGGAGATTCTGGCTGTCATCCGGGCGAAGGCGGCGCCGACGGCCGCTCAGAATCTTCAGGAAAGCCTCTTCAATCCTCCCGAGTGAGCCTCCCCATCGGCCATCTCCATCTGCCGTCCCCGCGCCCGGGCGGGAGGGTGGCGACCCGGACGGCGGCGGCGAAGCCAAGACGATGTTCCGGGTAGCGCCGTTTGAGTAGAATGCCCGCATGAAGCTTGCCGACCTTGCCCGTCAGCTCAACGCCGCCTGCTCGGGCGATCCGGATCTTGAGATCACCTCGGTAGCAGGAATTGAAGAGGCCGGAGCGGGCCAACTCACCTTTGTCGCCAATCCGAAATATGCACCTCTAGCGCGCAGCACCAAGGCGGCGGCGGTGTTGGTACGCGACGATTTCCCCGTGATCCAGGCGGCGACGCTGCGCTGCTCCAATCCCTACCTAGCCTTCGCACGCGCTATCGAGATCTTCTACGAGCCGCCGGTATATCCCCCTGGAATCCATCCGACGGCAGTCATCGATGCGACGGCCACGCTCGGCGCAAACGCGCACATCGCCGCCTATGCGGTAATTGGCGCGGAGGTTTCCATCGGCGACAATGCAGTCCTGCTGCCGCACGTGGTCATCTATCCGCGAGCCCGCATAGGCAATGGATTCTTCGCGCACGCGCATGCCGTAGTACGGGAGGGGTGTGTGCTGGGCGATCGCGTGGTGTTGCAGAATGGGGCAATCGTCGGTTCCGACGGCTTCGGCTTCGCCAAAACCGACGACGGCCGCTGGCATAAGATCATGCAATCGGGCCCGGTCGAGATGGGGGATGATGTCGAGGTGCAGGCCAATGCCTGCATCGATCGAGCCAGCATTGGCGCGACGCGCATCGGGCGCGGTGTGAAGATCGACAACCTCGCGCAGGTGGGGCACGGTTCCAGCGTCGATGAGAATACATTGTTGTGCGCGCAGGTCGGTCTGGCCGGCTCCACCCATGTGGGGAAAAACGTCATGCTGGCGGGTCAGGTTGGAGTGGCGGGGCACTGCCGGATCGGGGATGGGGTGATCGCCACGGGGCAGACCGGGCTTCACGGCGATATTCCCCCAGGAAAAATCCTGAGCGGCTCGCCGGGGATGGAAAATCGCCGCTGGCTGAGGGCGACATCGATTTTTTACCGGCTGCCGGAGATTCTGAAGCGGCTTGAGAAGGCGGATGGAGGATCGCCCTCGGCTGAAACGGCGTCAAAGCAAGGGGGTTAAGGCGGATTTCCTATCGCTGTGCGCCATGAACCCACGGGTGCGGCTATTCTCGGTGAAAAACCGTGCTTGCTGTAGCTGCTGCGGTATACGCCTGTAGGAAATCCGCGATAGTGCTTCCCGTCCGGTGTCCGCCTGGGAAAATGGCCGGCAGTCGGGCGGGGAAGGCAGCAATGCCGTCAGAGCGGAAAAAAATTTGGCGGTGGGAAGAAGCAATACGGCCTCGCAAACGTCTGTCATCTGAGGGCTTCAGCCGCCTTCAGCAGTCCGCGGCAGCGGCGCCAGCCGGAAAGGCATCTTACAGAATTCATGGCCGACGACGGATTTCATCACGGATTGCGCCCAGGTGCGGGAGAGCGTGGAGCGAGCCTGCAACTCGTAGCGGAGCCCATTCGGGTTCTCCTTCTTGACGACCGCGAGGAGAACCTCCTGCTGCGCTCGACCATCTTGCACAAGCATGGATACCGAACCGAAACCGCCAGTACGATCGCGGAGGCCGAGGCGCTGCTGGATCGCATCGATATCGCAGTGCTCGACTACCACCTCGGAGCGGGCCAGTTCGGCACCGAGGTAGCCGCCAGTCTACGCCGCCGCCGCCCGGAGGTTCCTATCATCATTCTTTCCGCCACGCTGGAGCGGCGCTTCGGCGGCGTAGAAGATATGCATCTGCTCAAGGGCTATAGCTCCATAGAAGACCTGGTGACGGCGCTGCGGTCGTTCGAGGGCAAGCACCGCGGCCGGCCGGTGGTGGTGGACGCGCAGGACTTCTTCTACTCCCGCATCAGCATGGCAATGGGAGAGGACGTGGTACTGGAAATATTGGACGGCGACGGCAACTGGCAATACGTAAATGAAGCCTGTGCCCGGCTGCTGCAGAAATCGCGCGATTGGTTTCCAGGCAGGAACATTTTCGAGGAAATGCCGGAGCTGGCGGCGGATTGGCGGGACATCCTGCGCATGGTTACCGAGCAGCGCGAGACCTATATCGATCGCACCTACCGCGGATTGCTCAACCTGCCGCGGCGCGGCGAAGAGTGGGTGTGGAACGTGCTGGCGTTTCCGCTTACTCTGCACAGTGAACGCCCGGGAGCGGTGCTGACGGCGCGGATCCTGGAACGCAAAAATCCCTTCGCGCCGACCCCGGCCTAAGTTCCTAAGCGCTTCTCCTGACAGCAGCACAAAAGCGGAACGCCTCCACCTCGCAGCTTCTGCGCGTCAGGAGCGGGAGCGCGGTAGTGCGGATCAAGCAATTTGCGCTAGCGGTGGATCCCCAAGCCCCCTCTGAGCCGCGCACAAAACCAGCGCAAGCCGATATCTTTCTTTGGCATTTACTCCCCTATGGACAATTGACTGGTCCGCCAGTGCACCCGCGTTGTTGCCTGCGCGTCGTCCATATTGTCTGCAATCGTTTCCATCCCCGGTCAAGCACGCCGGCGACCCCTCTCCGAAACTGCGGCGCAGCTTCAATATCACGCCGGAGGTGAGATTCATCTTCGCCGTGGACTGCCGGAGACGTGACCAACAAAGTCACGTTTAGCGGCATCGGAGTCAACGTTAATCGCGGCAGCTTCGGAACCGTGGGCAGCGCCATCAGCAACAGCGGCAGCCGCGACTTCCAGTTCGACCTAACCGGAACCTTCGCTCGGAACCAAAGGCCGCTCCGCTTGGCTTAAGCGGGGCGGCATTTCTGTTGCTCGCGGCTCCCGCCGCACGCCGCGGAGTAGGCAGACGCCAACTGTGAAAATGAGATCAGACGGTATAGGATGCGAGCGAGGAGATGCGCATTGGCCGAAGGCGAAATGCAGGGTCGCAAAATGAACGGTTCCAGCGGCGCGGCCGCAGTCCAGGAGGACGGATTAATCCCGCTCAAGAACAGCGCGGTTCCCCTCACGGGGCAAATGCGGTGGCGCAGACCATGGCCGGCCCTGCTGCTGGCCGCCGGGCTGGCTGCCGCATCGGCCGGGTGCCACAATCCGCTGCGCAATCCTCTCGTCGCAACTACCATCGTCAATCATCAGGGCACGCCCGTGCGCTTGCTGGAGTTCGATTATCCTTTTGCCAGCTTCGGAGCCGATTCCTTGGCGGCCGGCGGTGAATTCCGTCATAGTTTTGCGATTGAGGGTTCGGGGCCTCTCACCCTCCATTTTATGGATGCTGCCGGTAAAAACCATACCGCGAAAGGACCGACCGTACAGGGCGGAGAAATTGGCTCTCTCTTGGTGACCATCGATGGATCCGGCGCGGTCCAGTGGTCCTTGAATGTGAGCGGGAAAAAGTAGGTTCGAAGAGGCGTGTTCCGCATTCCGGATGAACTCCGGAGCATCCTTTTGGCGTATTTCCGCTGTCTCACGCCTTCCGATCCATAGGATGAAGGAGACAGCCAACCTTCTCGGCTCCGTTTCTCTCTATTATGTTGATGTGGCGGATCCGATCGTCGCGATGCACAAGCTCAGTTGCATCGTGATGAGTTCGCATGAAAGCTAAGCTGCACTGCGACTCTATTGACAGCACCGGAAGGAACGGTCCGGATTTGCTGTGGCGCTTTTTGATTGGAGGAATGATGAAGCAATCCGGATTCATAGTGGCTTTGGCATTGGGCTTTCTTTTACTGACTCCCGGCAAGCTGCTGGGAGAGCAGAACCATGTGGTGTCTCCTGCACAGATTCATAAGGATGTGGTTGCGGCTTCAGCCGTACGCCAACAGAATTTGCAGCAGCTGCAGGATTCCCTTTCCTCACCACAGGTGGAGCAAGCAATGCAATCGGCCCACATTGATTCCCAGGAAGTCACGAGTGCGGCGAGCCAATTGAATAACGAAGAGCTGACGCAACTGGCGGCTCGCTCGGCCAAGGCGGAAGCGGACTTTGCGGCAGGAACAATGTCGAATCACGATCTCCTGCTCATCCTCGTGGGCATCGCAGCCCTGATTCTGATCATTGTCGCTGTACGGTAGGCGCTGACCTGGCGCGTTAGAGCCATGCACGATTGCTGCGCTCCGCCACGCTTCGCAGGTTTCATTCGCCGGGGTCGGTGGACACCAGTGCCAGACTTAACGGAAAAGCCGCGTATGCGCATTTGCCCCGGGGTATGCCTATCGTGAATCCACATCTAGTCGATCTGCAGCTTGCGCTGTAGTTCTTCCAGCGAAACCTGTTTCGTCTCCGGGAAGAAGAACAAGACCACAAAAAATTGCAGCACCATCATGGCCGCGAAGAAGATGAATGGATAAGCGCCGGAACGAGCGGCGACTACGGGAAAGATGCCGGAGATGATCGCGTTCATGGTCCAGTGTGTGCCGGCGCCAAGGCTTTGGCCTTTGCCGCGCACCCTGGTGGGAAACACCTCGCTGATGTACACCCAGATGACCGCTCCCTGCGAGACGGCAAAGAACGCAATGTAAGCCACGAGCGCCCACACTAGCAGATCTTGGTGCTGCTTAAGCAAAAAGATCGCGGCGACGCAAGACAGGCAAATAGCGGTGCCCACCGAGCCGACCAAGAGAAGCATCTTGCGGCCGAGACGATCGATTAGAGCCATCCCAACCAGAGTGGCCAAGAGATTCATGGCGCCGATGGCGACGGCTTGCAGACTGCCGGAGAGCTGGCTGAAACCCGCCGCCGCAAAGATATCGTTCAAATAATAAAGGACAGCGTTGATGCCGGTGAGCTGGTTGAAGGCGGCAATGGCGATAGCGAGAAAGATCGGCTTGCCATAGCGCAGGCCGCCCTTGCGAAATTCGAAAAGCGCGGCGCCTTTGACGTTAACCTGCTCGTGCAGCGCTGCGCGGATCTCGTCCAGTTCAGCTTGGGGGTTGGGCGTGCCCATCAAAGCGAGGACATCCCGCGCCTCCTCCAAACGCCCCTGCAATGCGAGCCACCGCGCGCTGTGCGGAATGATGAAAAGCAATCCCAGAAAGATCGCGGCGGGCAGTGCCGCAACGCCCAACTCCCATCGCCACTCCGCGAGTCCCAGATGCAGCAGGCCAATCAGAAAATTCGAGAGATAAGCCAGCAAGATGCCGACGACGATGTTGATCTGAAACGTACCTACCAGGCGTCCGCGCAGCCGGGGCGGCGCGATCTCCGTAATGTATACCGGGCCGAGCACGGAGGAGCCTCCGATGCCAAGGCCACCCAGTAGGCGCGACGCAAGCAGAAAGCCCCAGCTCGGCGCAAAGGCGCATCCGAGGGCGGAGAGCAGATAGAGCAATGCGGTAAGCCGGAGCGCCTCCCGCGCTCCGTAACGCTGCCCCAAGACACCCGAACCCAGCGCTCCGACGATCGTGCCTAACAATGCGATCGATACCGTCAGGCCAAGTTGCGATGCTGTTAGCCCATAGGCCCGCGTAAGAGAAGCAGTGGCGCCGGAGATGACAGCGGTATCAAAGCCGAAGAGCAGGCCACCCAAGGCGCCGACGAGAGCGCCACGAACGATGTACTTATTCACAGTCAAATGCCCACTCTCCCCATGCTGGAGGATTCTTGGAAGCCAAGTAAACATGCACCGAGCAGCCCCGCGGCTGGTCCGAGCTGTGCTCTCAGAATGTAGGTTTTCTTCTCCTCCAGCCGCTCCGGCTCGAGCTCTGAAGGCTCCGTAAGACGGTAGATGTAGCTGCGAAGATGCAGCTCGCGGAACATCTCGGGAGAGAAGAGGTCCCACGCGTCGCAGAGTCCGCCGCCCAACAAATAAAGCGGCATGTTGAGGGTATTGATCAGGCCGGTCAGCGCGACAGCCAGCGAATGCCCCACCGCGTCGAATATGCCGCAGGCTCTCGCATCGCCAGCACGCGCTAGCAAAGCCACGTCATGCGCGCTTGCCGGCGCCTCCTCTCCTAGGCGCTCCCGCGCCATGCGCAGAACCGCTTTGGCGGAGGCATATTGCTCCAGACAGCCGCTGCCTCCGCAGCCGCAGGGCTCTCCTCCTTGATCCTGTACGATCATGTGTCCGGCTTCCCCGCCCATTCCCGTGACGCCGTTCCAGACCTGGCCGCGAAAGATCAGGCCGCTCCCCACGCCGGTGCCCAACGTGAGCATGCACAGCGTGCTCACTCCGTACCGCAGGCCCGCGCCCAAGCATTGCTCGGCAAGCGCCGCGTTGTTCGCATCGCTTTCCAGCCGCACCCCTCGATTGAGTTTTGCCGTGATCGCGGAGCGCAAGGGAAAGCCATCCCAACCCGGCAGATTGGGAGGATTGCGCAGCACTCCCCGCGGCAATTCCAAAGGCCCCGGCGTTCCAATGCCGATCCCCGCCAATTTGCGCTGGCCGTTGTGTCTTTGCGCCAAGGCGTCGATGGCCTCGCAGATATCACTCACCACCCGTTCGCGGCCGGCCGCAAGCCGCGTCGGCAGCAGGATGGTCTCGAGAAAATCCGTGCCGCCACTGTAGGCCGCCACGCGCAGATTCGTACCACCCAGGTCAACACCTATCGAAAATGCACCGCTCATCCCAACACCAGCCTGCTCATCCCAGATACCCACCTCCGCGGCGCCCTTCTTCATAACTCCGTTTAGTGCAAGTCCGATAACGCCGCCGTAGGACCAATGCCAAGACGATTCCGGCCTGGCTCTAAGATGACGCGGCATTGAGGCCGGCCCGCACGTTTTTGATGGTAACGTTCTTGAGTCGAACCGGTCCAGAGAAGAGCTTCCTCAGAATCACAGCACGATCGGCGGCTTTTCAGGGTCTATAAGGGCTTCTGGCGTGAACATTCCTTCCGGCACTACCCTGACCACATTGGCAACGCCAACTGCAGTAGCCAACCGTGACCGGAAGCCGGATCATGGTTCTGCGATCCGCCTCGACATGCCCCGCCGAGGCAACATCGCTATGACCAATGGACGTGACAGCTTCAGGTGAAGGCCTTGCGCTCGTGGAAAATAGAACCTAATTTACTCACCGGATCTGCTGACTGACTCGCCGAATTACCTTCGCCATCGCCGAGCGGTCCAACGGCTTCCTTGAACAGCACGTGAAGCGCCTTCTCCCGACGCCAATTCTTGGCCTCAGCCATAGAGTATCGAAATCGATATCGTTATTGGCCACCGAACAGACAGCCGCAGCCAGCCTGCCTGCGCTGGCGTGGCAACGGACCTTACAGACTCATCTCCGAGCTATGTCGCCTCGTGACCGGCGCCCGCACCGGAAACCGCAGAAACGGATGGTGACGCTCCCAGCGTGCCATAGAAAGCTCCGATTGGTGAACGGCCATCCGTTTCAGAAGTACCTAAAAGACAACCCGGGCAGACATCGTAATCTGGCGCGGGTCAAAGGTTCCTACACCCCTGGTCCCGAAACTGCTGCTCGTGCCTTGTCCTGGAATGAAGCCGCCGTTGGGGTTGTCCACGACGTTGGTACTCCCGAGGCCTCCGGAATATGCGCCGTTGAATTCGGCATGGTTCAGCAGGTTCGAAGCGTCCGCGGCAATCTCCAGCCTGTAGCGTTCGGTAACCGGGAAAGTCCTCCTGAGACTGAAGTCCATATTGGAGCGGCCTGGCCCGCGAATGTCCCCGTCCGTTTGCCTCGCGTTTCCGTTCCAGAAGATGTCGGGCGCAATCTTCCCATTCGGAAGGGACACCGTCGGTCCGGCAAAGGCGCAGGAATTATATTTGAGAAAGGTGAACTTCTGCGGGGTGACGGTTTTTCCGCAAGGCAAAGTGACCGGCGTGCTCCCGTTGTACCAGTGCTGGAGGGCCTTCGGAACCTCCAGAGGTTGACCCGGAACCCGGTTGATGCGTCCTGTAACGCCGCCATTTAATCCGGAGATATAGATAGGCATTCCGCTCTGGACCGTGATGACCGACCCAACGCTCCAGTCACCGAAGGCGGTGCGCGCGATACGATTGCTCAAGGCATACTTGCCGTGCGCTCCGAAGGGCGACATATAGACCACGGTTGCCACAAAACGATGCGGCAGATCGTCCGTCCCATAGTTTCTGTTGCTGCGGTTATTGATCAGATCCGGATTCGAGACCGACCCGCCATAATCGACTCCCTGGCCATCCTCGATGCCACTGCTCACGAAATCCAGTTCCTTACTCCAGGTGTAATTCAGATCAAGATGAAGCCCGGAGGAAAACGCGTGACTCAGGCGCACTTGAAGGGAGTTATAGTCGGCAAAGCCGGTCGATCCGTTCAACCCGCCCCCAAAAAGCATTGGGTAGGGAAGCAAGGGAATATATTGAGCAATGGTACTGGCGCTCAAACTCCCCTGAAAAGGAAGGAGTGAACCGGTTGCCGGCTGATAAGGATTCTGAACCCGGTTATTCTGCGGATTCGTCGCTCCATTGCTGGCGATATATTGGCTTCTCCACAGGCTAAGCGTGGTTGGCGATATATCCTGCACGTTCTCAAAAGGAAGGTTGCGAGTCGTCAAGTGATTGGAGTATGCGCCGCTCCAACCCATGGAAAACAGCCATTGATCCTTGGAGCCAAAAGCATTCTCAACAAAAACATTGGCTTGCGTCGTGACTTGATTTTTTAAGTGCCGGTCAAAGAACGCCTCCCCAACTCCATAGATCTGAGGCGCGGCGGGGTTGGAACCAGTCGCCGCAACGAGAGGCGCCGCGTCCGTAAACCTGGAGGTGGGGACGCCGTTCGGATTGGTGCCATAGGGTTGCGCAAGGTTGCCCGGCGCGAAGGACGCTTCGCCGTAATCATTTGGGCTAGAGAAATACCCCGTATTGCTTGGCAGATAGGTAATTCCGTATCCGCCGCGCACGACGGTGCGGGGCGTTGCCTGAAACGCAATGCCAAGGCGGGGCTGGAAATCGTGATATTCCGTGTCCCAGAGATTGCGGCTGTATCCTTCTGTTCCTGGAAAATCGATCGCCCCTTGTTGGCCAAAGGCATTCTTCTTGGTAAAGTCATACCCGGCGATGCGGTTGAAACGCTCTGTTGGGCCGGGCTGCAGATCCCAGCGTAATCCAAGGTTGACAGTCAGCCGTGGGTTGACCTGCCAGTCGTTTTGTGACCAAAGAGCAAAGTACTTTGCCGCATACGCCGGTTTCAGATTGGCGCCGGGCCGGACAAACCACACACCCTCGCCAACCAGCATGGTTGCGCCATTGATGCCCGAGAGCAGCGGAGAGGTGTTGCCCGGCCCAACGCCGCCAGTCGCAGTGTTGTACTCGAAGGTGTAGTTCCCTCCCGGATCGTTCGCGCAGCAGCCCCCAATGTTGGTCGAAGCCTCTTCAAAATCGGTATAGTTGGCCAGCACCACGTCGTATTCCGAACCTGCCTTGAAGGTCCAATTTCCATGGATCTTTGTGAGGCTGCCCACCACGCTATGCGAAATCTGATGCTCCTGTTTATTGGCGAACTGGCCGCCGGAGAGCCCACTCCAGTTGCTGCCGCCTCCCGAGCCACTCCCGATCCTCGGATTCACCACAGGAGCCGCCCCTTGAACCGCGAACAATGCCTGGGTCGCTTCCGGAATGCCAAATTGGCCGTATTGCGTAAATCCCGAATGGTTGCCGCCGAAAGCAATGGCATCGGTTCTGGTGGCTCCATAGCGGACATCGACAACGAGGGTCGGATTGATGACGATCGTGTCCCCAATTTGCGCATACAGGTTCGTGTCTTTGGTGGTCGTCGGAGAGTCGTTGAAGCCCTTGGTCACATACTGGCCCCAGTAATACGGCTGCAGAATGGTGCCGAAATCGAAGCCGCCGCTGGCATAAAAGGACTGGTTGCCCCGCTTGTAGTCGATGCGATTGTTCAGTGTCTGCCGGCGTACTGTGTTGATCACGGTGGAGGTGAAGTTGTCTGTGTTGTAAATGTCGTTTGGCGTCCGGTTCGGTTGGGGATATAGGCTCAAAATATATGTGGCAAAGGGATCCGGATTGGGTATGGTCGCGTTCGGATAGGGAGCGCGTTGATAAAGATTGGTGCCGATTTGCGTGGCGCTGAACGGGTTGAATAACTGGGCGGGAGCTGGCTGTCCATTCGCATCCTGCTGGTAAGTCTGGCTGAAGTTGCCAACCCTCTCCAGATCGGTCGGCACCGTTTCCAGATACGTCTGTCCTTGGTTAAACCTGAGCAGGTGATAGCTCGAAGCAAAGAACACGTGACTGCGGCGGATCGGGCCTGACAGTGCCCCGCCAAAGTCGTTGACCTTGAAGGCCGGCCTCCGGATTCCCTGCTCGTTGTTTCCCCAGGTGTTTGCGTCGAGCGCCTCATTCCTGATCCTATAGGAGGCTTGGCCGTGAAACTCATTCGTTCCCGACTTTGTCGTGATTTCTAAAACGGATTGGCCGTGGCCGTATTGCGCACTGAAGTTATTGCTGATCACCCGGACTTCCTGGATGCCCTCTTCGTTGGGAATAATCGTCGCTTCATTGAAGCCGTCGCCCATGATCGGCAAGCCATCGAGTTGAATGTTATTGGTAAACGCCCGGCCGCCGTTCACACCGATGGCGGAAAATTGAGCGCGGCCGGCCACGCCGATTCCAAAAGAATTGAGCGATTGGCTGGTGGATGCTTCATTTCTGGGCTGGACTCCAGCCTGCAGCGTCACATAGTAGAGCGGATTTTCCGTGATATTCGGAATCGACGCGATCACTTGCGAGTTGACCCCGGCCGAGATGGTGGCGTTCTCGGTTTGGAGCTGCGCTGCCGAAGCGGTCACCTGAACCGATGTCGAGGCGGTGCCGACCCGCAAACTGGCGTCCACTCTCGCGGTCTGGGTAGGGTCCAGATGAACATCCTGCACCGTATAAGTCTCGAAGCCCCCCTTCGAGATCGAGACAGAATAGTCCCCGGTCTGCAGGTAGGGCACGGTATATACGCCTGCCCCGGTTGTTTTTGTGGTATTCGAGACATTCGTTCCAAGGTTCGTCACGGTTACGTCGGCATCGGTGACCACGGCTCCGCTCGAGTCGCTCACAGAGCCGGTGATGGTCCCTGACCGAATTTGAGACTTTGCTGCCGCAACCATGAATATGAAGCAGACGAAAATGCCTAGAATGCGACGGTTCCTGAACATGACTGACCTCCAAATGTCTTTCTGTGCCCTTTCGAGGCAGGGCGTTGGCCGCTTTATTTCACCACCGGGCGGGTATTTCCGAGGTTTTTAATCAAATAAATGGGACCGTTCCCATTTATTTAAGGGGATTTTAATAACGCACTGTGGGCCTTGTCAATGATTTTTAAAAAATTCCAGCGCCCAATCCATCATGGAAACATATCTGCAATTTGCACGTAACACGCATGATTTCAATGATTTCTAGAGTCACCCCGATCTTCGAAGCCGCCTTGTGTTTTCGCGCTTCATCGTGAGCAATGGGCCGGGCCCGGGCACCCATCCCGTCGAAATGCTCCGCATGCCTGTCATGATGAGGGGGTGGACGATACTCGTTATCACCGAGGGGCGGGGAAAGGCTACGGAGCGCGTCGAGCGGCAGAGTGGCGGATTCCCCTGGCGGCGTGGGCGTGCCCTTTCGCATGCAGCTTGTTCCAGAAGATGAAGGCGCCAAAGCGCGTGGAAGTCACAACGTCCATCGCGCCGTCATGGTTGAGGTCGACCGCCAATACGGTGTTCCCGACGCCGCTGGCGTTATCGATCAAATGCGGAACCAGCCTGGCGCCACCCGGAGCCTTCGGATCGCGAACGGTTTCATACCAATAAAGAACAGGAGGGCCGAAGGTATAGGGATCGATACCGCTGTCCAGATGGGAGTACCATCGCTTGCCCACGAGAAAGTCTGGAATGCCGTCGCCATTGATGTCGCCCACCCCGGAGCCGTGCAATTCTGAAAACGTCACGCCGCCGGCGTTCTTGGTAGAGAAATCGTCCATCACCATGTGCTTTACGAAGGAGATATTGCCCTGTGCGTCGCGCTTCTGTTCGAACCATGCCAGACCCCAGGCGTGAGCGGCGAGCGAGGTGACCACATCGTTCAAGCCGTCCCCGTTCACGTCATAGACGCCCATGACCGCGCCTCCGTAAAAGCCGCGGGAATACTGCCCAAAGGCCACTGGATGATACTTCCAAGTCTGATCGCTGCTGCCCGGCTTCGGGTGTTCCCACCATCCGTAAGCCGTCACAATATCGATCAATCCGTCGCCGTTGAAATCGCCCGCGCCCAGCCCGTGCGAAGTCGCGTAGCCTCGCTGCGAGACGTTGTGGATGATCCATGGAGCGGTGGGATCGGCTGGATCCGGCTCCGCATAGCGAACGTATCCATCGCCGGTGAAGACCAGCGCGGGCTTCCCGGGTCCGTCGATGTCCGCCGTGATCGATATCTCGCTGGAGACGTTATCGACCACGGGATACTTGTCCCAGGTGCGGCTCTCTCCCCTGGGATTGACATATAAGTAGACGCAGTGGCCGCCTCCAAACTTTACCGTGATGAGGTCGGGCCACTCGGGATGCCCGGTGAAGGCTCCGGCAAACTCCTCGTGCGCATCCATCGAGAAATCGTTGGTTGGGTCCGTAGCCTCTCCCCACCAAATCTCGCTCCGTCTCCTGAAATCGGGCCCGTAATAGACAAACGGGCCAGAGGCGATATCCAGGTGGCCATCGTGATTGAAATCCGCTGCCGCTTGACCCCAACCATAGTAAAACGGGGTTAGGGTCTGCTTGCGAAAGTCAGGGGAAGTGTAGCTTGGCTCGCGCGTCTTAAAGTTAAGGTCCTGGATGGCGATGTTCTTGTATTCCACCTCGCCGGCGCCTCCAATATAGAGCGCGATGGGACCATAGCCGTTGGCGGCCAGAGAGCCGCCCTGGCCGCCGTCGTTGAGATTGACGCGGACGACATTGGCGTCGAAGGAAAACTCCACGGCGTTCCATTCATTCGGCCGGTAGCTGGTATCGGGCCGGTGGATCGGTAAGTCTGCAGGTACTTCCCTGCGAAATCTGCCGGCCCTCGGAGCACTCTGGGGCTGGGGCTTGGGAGGCCAGGGCGAAATGACGCGCTCGAAACCGCCGCCACGTTCTTCCCGGGTTGCATTAACAATCTTCCCCTGCGCATCGATGGTTACATCGTATCCTGCCAGATTCTCCATCCCGCCGGTGGTGTCGCTGAGGGAGACATAGACGCCTTTCATGCCGCCGTCCGAAGTCTTCTCCGCGCGCATCAGCAGACCGGTCACGCAACCACCCGTACACTTGTATTCTGCGTAAAATTGAAGGTCCTGATAGGACTTGTCGAGGATCAGCCAACCTCCTCCCGCACCCGGCTTGCCGGCAATTTCACCATTTTCCGCCTTCCAGTCCGCATTGCCTAACGTATGCCATCCCTTAAGATTCTTGGCCGTCAAGGTTATATCGGGACGAAAATCGGGACCCGAGGCAAAGGCTAAACCGGCTCCCGCAAGCGCGAGCGCAACAAAGATCGCTATGTGTTTCCTCAACATATTTCCTCCCGGGACTCGCCCGCGGCCGGCATGGGTTTTACTACCATCCAAGATAACGGGCGCTCGATCGCTGTTGGGGATTATAGGATGCCCTCACCGTCACGATGTCGTAGGGAGTCGCGGGGACCGTGATTCTGTCTTCACCTACAACCTGCAAAGGCAACCCCTCGGGCGTTTCCATTAAATTGGTGAGCGTAGCCGAGGTAACTCCCTTCGGCAACCGGATAGCCACGTTGGCGTTTTTCCCTGCCCACTCGTAAAAGCGCAGGATGAGCGCGTTGCTGTCTTCGGCCTTCTTGATCGCGGTCAGCACCACGTCATCGGCGTCGATTCCTACAAATGAGTGCTCGGCTGGCAGGGTCCCGGTGTGGGGCTCAACTTGGAGGGCAGTGAGCTTATAGTTAAAATCCCACCCCTGGCGTTCGGTAAGAGCCTGCTTCCATGTTCCCGCATGAGGATAAAGCGCATACACGAAGTGATGCACGCCTTGATCCGCAACCGGATCCGGATCCGTGGGGCTCCGCAATAAAGTCAAACGCAGCACATTGCCCTTGGCGTCATAGCCATACTTTGAATTATTAAGGAGACTGAAGCCATGCTGGGCATTCCCCAGATCTGCCCAGCGAATCGCGGAAACCTCGAATTTCGCATCTTGCCAACTATTATCCCGCGTGGTGGGCCGCTGAATATTGCCGTAGGGTATCTCATAGGCTGCCATCGGACTCGAGGCGGACAATGGGAACGCGACTTTCAAAATGATGTGCTGCTCATGCCAATCGATGGTGTTGGCTACGTCGACGCGATCCATCCCAGCATAGAGGGTGATGTCCTGAACGAAAGTGGATTTTGCAGTGGCGTGCTTGACTTCGACGATCGCGCGTAAGGGGCCGGATTCGATCAGCTTCACACTCCGTACCGGGCCGAGATCGAAAGGAAATTTCTCATAGTCCGGCTGGATATTCCAGGCATCGAACATCTTAGGGTTATCGTGAAACGCTTCGAGTTGATTTCCGCAGCCCCCAGCAGCAAGGGTTTCAAACTTCCCTTGCTTGTCATACAAGCTGGTGATGCATCCTGTCGTGGGGTCGACCACTACTCGCAGGAAAGCATTCTGTAGGGTGAGCCCATGCACGGCAAGATCAGTGGCAAAGTGCCGCTCGCCTGGCAAGACATGCAGCACTTCATATCCTACGGACGGGATATTCCTCGCTTCGATCAGCAAGTGATAGGTGCCCGTCTTTTTGTCGGACGAAAGCACTTCGGAAGGAAGCAAGCGATCATGGGAATCGTAAACTGAAACTCCCGTCGCTGAGGGAGCATGCATTTCCACTTCGGTCTGGACGAGCCCGGTGCGCTGCCACGCTAAAGAATTAAAGACCAGCACAGGCACGGCGTCTCCGCTCGTCTGCGTGTCGACAGAAACCTGAATGGTGCGCAGCGCGTTTGAGGTAACTTCGTTGGTGGTCAACCGAACCTCGTTGTAATCCTTTTGCGCGTCCTTATAGATGTCCGCGATGCCGGAGCCCGCGGCGAGATCGTGGAATTGGTTGAAAAGCACCTTCTTCCATGCGCCTGTCAGCTCGCTCCCGGGATAAGGACTCCCCGAGAGCCACGACATCGATGACCACTTCTCCGCGTCGATCACCTCTTCTTCCGCGTTGCGCATGTTTTTCTTGTGATGGGCCTGCGTGGTGTACGTGCCCCGATGAAACTCGAGGTAAAGTTCATCCTTCCAGGTTGGAATGGTGATCTTGCCCTCGGGAGGAGTGGGAAGCTGGGTATTTCCCGCAGCTGCCGTCTCGTAGTTCCAGACCGGAGAATTCTTTGCAATCGTGGACTCAACGTTGGTGAAATAAGTCTGTGCGGTCTCGTACTCCATCTTCGGAACAGTCCGATCCGGCTGCATCCATCGCGTCCCTTGATTGATCAGCACCAGGGTCGGGCCGCCGCCGTGATCCCCGACTCCGTACAGGTCCATCATGTTGCGCATTCCCTTGTCCACGGTTCTGGAAAACACCATGTCATTGGCCAGCCGGGTGGGATCCAAGTTGGTGTTGCCATAGCCATCTGGGAAATAAGCAAGCACCTTGCTGCCGTCCGGCGCCTCCCACCAGAACAACTTGAGCGGGAGCAGATTGGTATCGTTCCACGCCATCTTCTGCGTCACGAAGTAATCGACGCCAGACTTTTTATAAATCTGCGGCAACTGCCAGTTATAGCCGAAAGAATCCGGATTCCAACCGATCCGGGTGGTGACTCCGTACAACTTCTTAAGGGTCCGCTGACCGATGAGCAGTTGGCGCACCAACGATTCTCCGGTCGGCATATTCAGATCCGGCTCGATCCACATTCCGCCCACGAGTTCCCAGCGGCCATCCTCAATCCGCTGCTTGATTTGCGCGTTGAGCTTCGGATACTTGTCCGCCATCCACTGGTTGTACTGTGACGCGGACTGCGAATACGTGTATGTGGGAGCCTCATTCATCAACTTCAAGGCCGAGCCAAAGGTGCGGTGCACTACGTCGACCGTTTCCGTCCAAGGCCAAAGCCAGGCGGCATCAATATGGGAATTGCCGCTGAGGCTGAAATTGATCGACCGCAGGAAGGGCTTGAGCACATCGAGGTCTTGATGCGCTTTGCGCAACGAGGCATCGAACGCCGTCTGGTCAGCCCCGTCAAGCGCTTTCAAATCGACATCGCCGATCGCCTGATTCAACTCACGCTGGTCGGTTGCCAAATCGGCGCCGGCCGCCGATGGGACCAAGAGCGCGGCGGTCATAAATTCTTTGTACAGGACCTCCGGGTCGGGACGGCCGGGAGCGACCTCAATCGTCAGCGACAAGCCGCGCATTCTCTTGGGCATTTTGCTCTGGCCCAACTTCATCGCCACCAACGCTTTTTCGCCCGGCTGTGCGGAATCGAAAAGAATCGTCGGCCGTATCTCCCCTGGAATTCTCACTATGGGCTGACCATTTACGTAAATATCCTGCGCGTCCCTCATGAATGGCCGGAATCCGATCTTTGCGCCGGTCAGATCGTATCCGTTGACGTTCTTGGGAACTTGAACCCAAATGCGGACCCACGTCGCGTCCTCCGGAAGCGTCATCGGGCCTTGTCCTTTTTCCCACGAGGAGTCATTCAAACCGACCGCGGCGCCGTCCGGTACATCGCCCGTCTGGTACAGAAAATCGCTCACCGTGAATCTGCCGAACTCGGTGAGTTTTTGCATCACGGTTCGGGCCTGGGGCGAAAGCGCATCGAGCGCCGCCTTCTCTTGCGCCGGGATGTCGATTTGACTGCCGAAGTGGCGACCGGTGGAGGGAAATTGTGCGCTGGCCACGGAGGTTCCGATCAAGGCGATAAGGACGGTAGTGGCGCCGAGCCGGAGGAATCGCGGAATCTCGTTCTTGAACTGTTTCAAAAGCTTATGCATGAATGCCCCGAAATGATCGCTAAGATGGCGTGGAGAAAAATATCCCGATGGAGCTTCGGAATCCGCCTGGAGGGTGATTCCGGTGTGCAGCAACTGCGCGAATCCAGGAGCGGTCACTAAGATTGAGTAAACGCCGAGGTTCAGGTTATCCACCTCGAAGTACCCGGTCGAATTGGTGCTGGAATTCTGTGCCACGCCGGTTGCCATATTGGTTACTTTCACCGGGGCGTTCGTGACTACGGCGCCTAATGGATCGGCGACGGTTCCGGAGATCATGCCCTGCCCGGTGTTCTGGGCGCGTGCGCAGCAGCATGCCAGCAACAAACCCGTGCATAGGGGCTGCAATTCGCACCCAAGCTGCGGCAAAATTGCGAAACTCCTTAGCCAAACCTCCACCATGAACTCTCGCTGCGTCTTTCATGCGCCTCCGCCTCCTCCCAGAAGAACAATCCCGGTTGGAATTTCTTCTGATTTCAATGTTGCGCCGGATCAGGCTACTTTATGGGAAGGTTCCCATATGTCGAGGGCATGTTATTCAAGCTCTTTGGCATTGTCAACAACTTTATAGGAAAGCTCGGAAAGGCCAACTAGAAAATCTCTACGGTTGCACTGTAAGCATATT
>JANWJB010000065.1 GCA_025449575.1 Acidobacteriaceae bacterium | reverse complement strand
CTGCTCCAACTCGGACAATTCGCAGAGTTGGAGGCGCTCACATCCAAGTATGAACAGATCCTTCCCAAAGAGCCGGACATTCCATTGCTGGCCGGCTATGCGCATAAGCATGATGGGCGCCTGCAGGAGGCTCTCGCCGACTTCACAGAAGCGTTGAAGCGCGATCCCACCGTGGTCACCGCCTCTGTGAATCGGGGATATGTGTTGAGCGATCTGCACCGGCCGCGGGAAGCCGCCGATGATTTCGAGATTGCCATCAAGAGCGAACCGAAGAACGGCGTCGCTCATCTGGGCCTCGCGTTCGCGGATCTGAATCTGCAAAAATCCGACGCTGCTCTTCGGGAGGCGCGCCTCGCTCAACAAGAGCTCGGCGACTCCAAGCCAATACATATCATTCGGGCAACTGCGTATGGACGGGAGGGACTGCTGCAGAAAGCGGGAGCCGAATATCGGGCTGCGCTCAAATTCACGCCCGACGACGGAGCGCTCCATCTGGGCCTGGGGCAAACCTTATTCGCACAGCGGCAGTACCACGAAGCGATTGCCGAGTTGCAAACTGCTGCTCGCTTGGTTCCCGGCGACGCATCGGTTCACGCAATGCTCGCGCAATGCTACGCGAATCTGCAGCAGCGGGAACAGGCAATGCGTGAAATTCAGCTCGCTGAGAATGAAGCCAACCGCCCGCCATCTTCGGCCGACAACGCCGATGCGCGGCAAAGCAGCGTCGCCGACATTTATGTCTCCACCGGCCAGGCGTTGAACACCTTGGGCGACCAGAAGGCTGCGATGGAGCGCTTCAGCAAGGCCCTCGTCGCTCCCCATAGCAATCGCGTCGGGGTGCGCTTTGCCATCGCTCAGTTGATGGCCCAACAGGGCGATTCCTCCGCCGCCGTGCGGCAGATTGCGTTGGCTCAGATGGAGGCACAGGCGGGCGATACAGTTGCGCCAAGCGGTGAACAGTACATCCAGGCCGCAGGCGTCCTGGGCCAACTTCACGAATACAATCTGGCCCAGTCTTATCTGCATCGGGCGAAGGTCGCGGGAGCACCCGATACCTCGGTCCGCATCGCCTCCGCCAACAACTATCTCGCTACTGGAAACACCCAGCGCGCCGCCGCGGAGTTGGCGGCGGTAAGCCAAGTGGAGAATGCCGACTCCAGTTATCCCTATCTCCTGGCCCAGGCCCAGGTCTATGAACAGGAACATCACACCGACCGCGCACTTTCCGCCTTCGCCCAAGCGGCTAACACGGCTGGCGACGACTCAGCGGCTGAGGAGGGACTACTCCAGGCCGGCGGCAATGAAGGTTATCGGGTCAATCAGCACCTGAGCCTCCTTTCCGATTTCGCTGTTCAGCCGATTTTCGAAGACAGCACTATCTATGTCCTAGACTCCATCCTCGATAGTCCTGTCGCCGTGCCGAAGACGGACATTTCCGAGCTTCCGCCGCCCCGTTCTTCCCTGCAAACGGAGTGGACCGCCGCCTATCATCTTCATTTCGGCGCCATGCCCACCGCCGGCGGGTTCTTCCAGATCCGGAACGCTCGCGGCAATATCTCCGTGCCCGCAACTGATTCGATCGTCAATCGGAACACCACCGATTACACGATGAACTTTGGGGTGAGTCCCACCATTCATGTCGGAGACAGTGCGATTACGCTCAACAGCGGACTGCAGGGAACAATTCGCCGGGATTCGCTCTCTCCGCAGCAAATGAATCAGAATCTCTTCCGCCTCTTCACCTATGTGACGACGAGCTCCTTCTTCAATGTTGTTTCGCTGAATGGCTATGTGATCCGCGAAACCGGCCCATTCACGAACAACAATATCTATTTGCATGCGGTTACCGGCGCCGTGAACTTCCGTGTCGGTTCCCCGTGGGGGAAAACGGCTCTAGTCACCGGTTGGGGTGCGACTGACCAGCGCTTCTCCTTCGTGGACACGGAAAATTACTTTACATCGTCATATATCGGCATCGAACGCCGCTTCTCGGATCGATTGAATGTTAGGGCGATCGCGGAAGACCTGCGGTCATGGAGGATGGTCGGATTGAGGTCTGGGATCGCGCAGGCCCTCCGCCCGGCAGGCGTCGTCGACTTCTCCCCCACTCGCAATTGGGATGTGCAGGCGACGTTTGCCTACTCCAACACCCGCAGTTTTCACGCCTATGACATGTTCCAGAGTGGAATCGCCCTTTCCTACACCCGTCCGCTTAGCCGCTCATTCAATGACGAGACCGGCCAAGTGCACTTAAAGTATCCCATTCGCTTCTCGGCGGGAATACAAGAAGAAACCTTTCCAAACTTCACGCAGGGACAAGGTCAGCAATTCAGACCCTACGTGAGCATCACATTATTTTGAGGCAGGGGCCTATGAGGATCTGTTTAGTTGCGGCGTTTCCCCCCAGCGGTCGGCAGTTGACCGAATACTCATTTCACCTCGCTCGTGAAATCCAGCGGCATCCCCACGTCGAGCTCACCCTTCTGGCCGACGAACTCGGCGGTGATGAGTTCTCCGCAGTTGCGGGAGGTGACCTCTCCGGTGGACAGCAGCACGAGCTTCCCGGTTTCAACGTGGTGCGCTGTTGGAAATTCGGCAGCATGGGGACGCCAATGCGCCTGCTCAGCACGATTCGAAAGCTGAATCCCGATGTAGTCTGGTTCAATCTTGTTTTTTCCAGCTTTGGGACGCCGGATCAGCCCTTCGCGGCATTTGCCGGACTCTCCGCTCCTGCGCTGAGCCGCGCCGCGGGGTACTACACGCACATCACGCTGCACCACATCGTGGAGCATGTCGACCTTCACGCAGCCGGGGTGCATCGGGAGAAGATATATCGTCTAGGAAGCGATCTGGCCACGCGCGCGCTTCTCAAGGCGCATTCGGTCACCGTGCTGTTGTCCGACTATCGTCGGACACTGATGACCAAATACTCGGCTCAGAATGTTTTGCTGGGTACCCATGGGACCTTCGCATCCTCAGCTTTTGCAGGTCCTCTGGACTTCAACAAGCGCGGAAATCCGGACCTACGCGTCCTGGCGATCGGGCACTGGGGGACTTATAAGCGGCTGGAAACACTGGTGGAGGCATTCCCCCGCGTAGTGGAAAAAGTTCCGAATGCCCGGCTCATCATCGGCGGGGGAAACCACCAGGGCAAGCCGGGCTATTGGCAATCGATTCGAGACGCGCAGCCCAGCGGCCTCCCCATCGAATTTCGAGGGTACATTCCGCACCAGGATCTTCCCGAGTTGTTTCGCACCAGTTCGGTTCTAGTGATGCCCTATAACTCATCGACGGGCTCCAGCGGCCCGGCTCACCAGGCCTGCGAATATGGATTGCCGATCGTATGCGCTGACGTTCCGGACTTCAAGGAAATGGCGGCGGATGAAGATATGGCTGTCAGTTTCTACAAGATCGGTGACCCGGTGGCGCTCGCTGACCGGCTCATCGAAGTTCTGCGATCACCGGGATTGCTGCACAGCATGGCGGAACGCAACTATGCGGCGGGTCGCCAAATGACGATGGACACGGTCGTTCGCAACTATCTTCGCTGGTTTGAACTCAACAAGTTCAAAAGGGAAATCACGAATTCAGACGCGCCGCGGCGGCGGCGGCGAAACCGGGCTAAGGTTCTTTTCGAGGATGCGCCGCCGGACGATTGGGGTGAAAAGCCCGAACAAGGTGAAGACGGCGCCCGCGATCCGCTCTCTGAATATTTAGACGCCGCCGCGGCCGCCGCCGTTTCCGGGACATCCGCTCTGAATCGCAGGGGGGAGATGACGAGTAAACAGCTAAAACAGAGATGAAGCTCGCGAGTACAGCAATATCACAAGAAGTAATTGAAGAGGAGAGCGAGGAAAGCGACTTGCGCGACCGCGTAATAACATCTCTTTTGCGTTTTCACTTTGCGGCCATGTTGGGGTGCGCCGTGATGATCCCGCTATTGTCGGGGTGCGGCATCGGGGCTCTGAACGGCTCCGGAGAAGGGGCTCCGGCTCCCGTAGCTACCATTTCCGCTAATCCCAGCTCTATCCCGCTCGGGAACTCGACAACTTTGACGGTAACTGCATCCTACGCTACGCAGGTAACTGTTACGGGCACCGACGGCAGTACCTATGATCTGCTGTCCAGTGGAGGAACGCAGGCGGTCAAGCCAACGACGACCACGACTTATACCGTCGTTGCGACTCGAGCTCAAGGCAAGGCCACAGCCAGCACTACCGTGACGGTTGGGGCCGCGGCATCACCCAGCGTCTCGATTACTGCCGCCCCGAACAATGTTGCGCCAGGCAGTTCCTCGACATTGACGGTAATCGCTGCGAATGCGACTACTGTCGCGGTCAGCGGATCGGACGGGAGCTCCTACACTCTGCAATCCACCGGCGGGACGCAGCAAGTGAGCCCGGCTGCGACTACTACCTATACAGCGACAGCAACTGGGCTAGGAGGAACGGCGACGGCGACCGCCACAGTCACCGTGATGTTACCCGCGCCGCCGACGGTCATGATCCTTGCGAATCCGCCGTCGATCTTGGCCGGTAAGTCATCCACCCTAACTGTGACTGCGACCAACGCCACGCAGGTGACGGTGAGTGGCACCGACGGCAGCAACTATACCTTGCAGCCCGACGGCGGCACGCAATCCGTGACCCCAGCCGCGACAACGACGTACACGGCAAAGGCGATTGATGGCGGACAGAGTGCCTCGGCGAGCACGACCGTAACGGTGCAGTCGGCCGGTAGTCTGCAATCTATTGACCATGTCGTCTTTATGCTCCAGGAAAACCATAGCTTCGATAACTATTTCGGAATGCTGAATCCATACCGCCGGGCAAATGGCTGGAATAAGGGCGACGATGGAAATACTTATAATGTGGACGGCATCGATGACAAGTTGAGCACCATCAGCAATGAGGATGATGAAGGAACCTCTTTTCCTCTCTTCAAGTTCACCAGCACCTGCATCGACGATGAATCCTCGGCATGGTACGAGAGCTATGGCGATGTGAGCCGTTGGGACCTTACCACCACGCGGCCCATTGTGATGGATGGCTTTGTCCACACCGCCGAAAATTTTGCCAAGGACTGCGCAAGCACAAACACATGCTCCGGCGGCCCCAGCGCCTTTACCGATCTCACCGGCAAACGCGCCATGGGATACTACAACCAGGATTTTCTCAACTACTACTACTACATGGCTTCGCAGTTCGCGATCTCTGACCGGTGGTTTTCTCCCGTCTCGACCAAAAGTATCGGGAACCGTATTGCGACGTTTACCGGGGGCACAACACAAGGCTTGGTCTTTGATCCCGGCAGCGATGATGGGTTGCACCAGCAGCTCGCCATCGACAATATCTTCGAAGAGCTGGACAATGCCAAGGTTTCTTGGAAGCTCTACTATACCGTGACCCAAGGCTACTGCCTGGCGGAAGATGAGTGCCTGGGTGGGTTCGCAAACTATCCGGCGACGGATTTTTCAGAACTGGCCTACTCCTATCAATACTTATATGAAAACCCGTCCGGCGCCGCTTGCGTCGCACCCACACAGCCCTCCAGCGTGGTTGGCGATGCATCGAACTCGTTCTGCATCGATCCGGACCATATTGCTCCTTTGTCGCAATACTTCAGTGACCTTACCAATGGCACACTCCCCAGCTTTGCCTTCATAGAAGCCGGGTATGGGAACAATGATGAGCATCCGGGCGCGGGCCAATCGATTTTGGCCGGCCAAGCGCAGGTGGCAAGCATCATCAACGCGTTGATGGCCAGCCCCGAGTGGAACAATTCCGTCTTCTTTCTCAGCTATGACGAGGGAGGGGGACCCTATGACCACGTTCCACCGGTTCCCGGCCACTCCAATGACAACACTGACCCCTCCCTGGGGACCATTCCGGATATCTCGACCATCGCCGTGAATGCCGATAGTTATAACCCATGCTTACCGCCCAGCGGAAAGCCCACACTGCATTGCGATTTGAATTCGGTGGACCCCGGCGCCCACCCAGCCGATGCCGCGGCCGTCCACGGCTTTGCCGCGCAGCTTGGTTTTCGTGTGCCCAACATGATCATCTCGCCCTTTGTGCGGAAGCATTATGTTTCGCACGTGCCCATGGACCACACTGCAGTGATCAAATTTGTCGAAAACCGGTTTATCGGCCCGTCCGCAAATCTCACTGCGCGTGACGCCGCCCAGCCGAATCTACTGAATTTCTTCGACTTTACGAATGTGCCATGGGCCACGCCGCCAACGCCGCCCGCCCCCGTCAAGGCGCAGTCTCTGGGTTATGATCCCTGCACTCCACAGAATTTTGGACCGTAGGGCGGGAGTTAAAGCGGCGGCCTCTTAATGGGGTGAAAACATTTGCCTAGGCAATACCGTCCGTCCGCTGACAAAAGGGTGATGGCCCCATCTTGAGTGCACGACCTAATAGGTGTGGATCGAACTCACCATATAGCGTGCGCCTGTGAAGCTGGCAGTGACGGTAACGTTGTCTCCTTCATGGAGTTGTTTAAGCGCCGGCAGGTGGGCGGGATCGAAGAAAACCTCATAGCTCCTGTCGTCCTGCCCATTGACCAGCACCAGAGTGCCATTGGCAAGGTTCAAGCGGGAGATCCTTCCGCTGAAGACGAAGGCCGATCCCGGAGTCGCCAGGATGTCAATGTGGGATGCAACTGCATGTCCTTTGCCATCGGAGTGGAAATCGACGGCGACTAAAGCGCCCGCTCTGAGATCCGATGCGCCTGAAGCCTCCGAAGCAAATGCGGCCTGTCCTTTGCGGCTGACAGGGGTATTTTCCGGCACGCGCAGCCGAACCGGCTCTCGCGATAGCACGCTGCTTACGGTCAACTCCCCGGAATCCGGGTTATAGCTCACCACCTGACCTTGGCATTCGCCTTGAGGCGATTGAGACAGCATGTGAATGCTGACGGCAAAGATATTGTTGCCATCGAGCACAGTCTGCACAGAGGCGTGATTTTCTGGATGCAGATCGAGCAGCGACATCTTTTTGCCATCCAGATAGACTTTGGTGCGCGCATCAAACAGAATCTTGACGGAGTTCCCGCCGAAGACTTTCAGTGTGAGCTGATCGAGTACCGGATTTACCTCTCGAATCTCTCCTCCGAGGACCGTGCTCTTGCCGGCCGGCGGAGGGGGCAGGGCGCTCCCGGCTGTGGAATCTCCATTCAGGGTGGGAGAGGCTTGGGCAGCCGCAGAGAGCCATGCAATGGACAATACCGCCGTCATAAAGGCGCCAAGCAAAAATGACGCGAGAAAACGATGCATTCACCACACTCTTGCCCTTAAGTTTGAATCAGCAGTCGTTTAGATGTTATCGGCCTCCCCGCGGTTGGCCCTCGGTTGGGGGAGGCGCCGCGAAATAGCCTGGACCGGCAACGTGCATCCCAGGGTTTTGCATCTCACTGAACAGCTTTGTAGATACCCGTCATGCGTCCGAAGGGTCGAAAGGTGATCATACATGCTCGCTGCGCGGATGAGACTTCTCCCGGGAATTGCAGTTGTTCTGGCGGTTATGTTGGGGCTGCAGAGTTCCTGGGCAAAAGATCTGAAAATCACGATTCCGCTGCACAGTAATTTGACGCCGGTGCAGCGCTTGAACCGGGACGGCGTGGAGGCGGTAAAGAAGCAACAATACCGCAAAGCCGAAGCTCTTTTCCAAAAGGCGTATTTGTACGACCCTTCTGATCCGTTCACCCTGAACAATCTTGGTTACGTCTCTGAGCTCGAAGGCAAACTCGATCGCGCGGAAGCTTTTTACAAGCTGTCGGCCGAGCAGGGCTCCAATGCGGACATCGACCTTAGCAGCCTGAAGCAGCTGAAGGGCAAGCCGATGGCGGATGCGCTGAATAATTTGAAAAACACTCCCATGCGCGTCAATGGGCTGAACGTCGAGGCGGTGGAACTGCTGTCGCGGGGAGCGAGCGGAGCGGCCGTTGCCCGGCTGCAGCAAGCCCTGTCGCTGGAGCCGCACAACCCCTTCACGCTTAACAATCTTGGCGTGGCGCACGAGGCCATGGGAGACTATGAAAACGCATTGAAATATTACAACGCTGCGGCGGCGTCGCAATCTCAGAAGCCCGTCATTCTCACCGCCACGGGCAACTTCGAAGGCAAGCCGGTCAGCGAGGTGGCGGCTCAAAGCGCACGCAGGTTGCAAGTCCGTTTAAGCCAGATGACTCCCAGCGAGGTGCGCGCCAAGGCGCTCACTCTGCAGGGCGTTTCTGCCGTGAATCAAAACAACTGGGAGGCCGCCAAAAAGGATTTTCTGGAAGCCTATGCCCTCGACCCTGAGAGTGGATTCGCGCTCAATAACCGCGGTTATGTCGCCGAGCGGGAGGGCGACCTCGAAACGGCGCAGTATTTCTACGGCAAAGCGCAGGGTGCGGGAGACGCGAACGCGGTGGTCGGTCTTGCCACGAACCATGCGGCTGAGGGCAAGCAGGTATCCTCTGTGGCGGCCGGCAGCGGTCAAAAAGTTGGTGGGGAACTCACACAATACAGCCAGGAGCGCCGCCGCCAAGCGGGACCGATTATCCTGATACCTCGCGGCCAGCCGGAGGCTCCAGCGGCTACGCCGCAGAATCCGCCCAGGCCCACTGCACCCGCGGCTCCCCCGGCCGCGCCACAGCCGCCTCAATAGACTCCTCCGGCGGAGGAATTGCATCCCAACATTGGGATCGAATCGTTCCTATTGGAAGTTAGCGAGGAAAAAATAGAGACGAACGGTATGCCAATACCTACTGAACAATTGAGCTCCCGCAGGCCTCTCGTCCTGCTGTCCCGCTTGTTGCTGCCGCGAGAGAATACCACCGCCGGTTCCGGCCTCGCGGCAGCTCCAGGCTTGGTCCCCGCAATAGGGAGAATCACGCACGATGAGTTTGAGCAGTTGCTCAAGGTTGCCAATGCCAATCATGTAGTGGTGCGGGGGCTGGAAGTTTTCCTCCGTCTGATGCGCGACTCGCGAGATGCCATTCGCGCCGGTTGGGCAGAAGCCGCATTGGCGGCCGAACATGCGCGAATCAAGAATGCGGTGGCTTGTCTGCACGAGGTTTGTGCGGAGCTGGGCGCCGAGGGATGTGACGTTACCGTAATCAAATCGCTCGATCACTGGCCGGATCTCGGTAGCGACCTTGATCTCTATACAAACGCAAACTGGGCGTCGGTGGTGCGGGTGATGAAAGAACGCTTTCAGGCGCAAGTTGCTCCCAGGAGTTGGGGAGACCGCTTGGCGGGCAAATGGAATTTCCAGCTCCCCATCCTTCCGGAAGCAATTGAGATTCACATTGGACATTTGGGCCAAACAGGAGAGCAGGAAGCGATCGCTGCGCATTTGCCCGAAAGGTCGCGAAGCGTCGTGCTTGCGGGCCTGGAGTTTCGCGTCCCCTCGACCTCGGACCGTCTGATGCTCTCGACGTTGCAGCGCATCTACCGCCATTTCTATTTTCGTTTGTGCGATGTCGCGGATACTACGGCTTTGGCGGAGGCGGGGGAGATTGACTTTCACGAGGTGCGCCGGCTGTCCGACGCTGCCGGCATCTGGGAAGGTGTCGCTACCTATCTGATGGTGGTATCGGATTTCCTCAAAAGATATCGAGGCTCAGATCTAACGCTTCCCGGATTCGTGTCTGCCTCGGCTCGGTTTGGCGGAGGTAAGATTTACATCGGCGGCGGTTTCTTGAGAGTTCCCATCATTCCGCAGTCCGCCAGCCTCTATGGGACGCAGCTCGCCGGCCTGTTGAAGAGGAGAGAGCTGCAGAACAGCGTGCGGCTGGGCTTGCTGCCATGGCTGGCCACGGCGGCGGCGGTCACGCAAATAATTACGGGAAGCGATAAAGGAGTGTGGTAGCTCGTGTCGGGTGCGAAGTCACATACAGGGTGCGGGCGACCGGCTTATCGGCAAAGTTACTTATGCGGCTGATGACTTTTTTTCGATCACGCGTTCTCGCAGCGCTCGGCTCAGCCGTGCTTTTGCTCTCGCTCTGTGCCAGCGCATCGATGCCGGCGGGTGCACAGGCGGTGCAGACAGGGCCGCCGGCTCCGGCCGGAAGCCAAGCGGCCAACCCTGTCGCCGGTCGCGATTTCACGCAGCCGGAGGCTCAGGCCAATCTCCAAGTAGACACCGACCCTGTTCTATCCCCAGATTTGGAAGTCAACCCGAAGCCGGCCGCCCAGTCCGCTCAGGCCGCAGACAAAGGGGTAGAGCTGCAGAAGCAAAAGAATGGCGTCTTCACTCTCCAGGAGGACGTAAACGAGGTTCTACTGAACTGCACTGTCGTCGATAGCAAGGGAGTGGTCGCTCCCGATCTGAGCCGCAATGACTTCCGCGTGTGGGAGAATGGCGCTCCCCAGAAGATTGATTCGTTCCACCATCAGGACGTCCCCGTTTCGATGGGAATTATCATCGACAACTCCGGCTCGATGCGCGATAAGCGCGCTGCGGTGGACGCGGCGGCTTTGGACCTTGTGCGCGCTTCCAACCCGCAGGATCGGGCGTTTGTCGTGAACTTTTCCGACCGCGCATATCTCGATCAAGGTCTCACCTCGAACATCGCCGCCCTGCAGCGGGGACTGGCGCGTTTTACCCCTGGCGGCACTACGGCCCTGTATGATGCGGTCGCCGCCTCAGCCACTGAGTTAGCCAACCATGCGAAACAGCCCAAGCAAGTTCTTCTGATTATCACGGACGGGGCTGACAATGCGTCGCGGCTGACACTCGAACAAACTATCGGCAGGGTGCAAAGCCTGGGCGGCCCGGTGGTGTATTCCATCGGATTGCTGTTCGATACAAACAAGAGCGAAGCGCAGCGGGCGAGAAGCGATCTCCAGATGCTTTCCGACCAGACCGGTGGCGTCGCCTACTTTCCAGATTCATTGCAGAGCGTAGCGCAAATTGCAGCAAACATCGCTCACGATATCCGCGATCAGTACACCATCGGCTACCATCCGACCCGGCCGGTCACCCTGGGCGGTTATCGCACCGTGCATGTTGAAGCGAACGCGCCTAGCCATCGCAAGCTGATCGTAAGAACGCGCCGCGGCTATTACCCGAGCGTGGTGCAGAAGCAAACCGCAGATGCGGAGCAGTGATGCGCCGAGTAGTGATGGAGCCCTTGTGCGAATGGTTCGTGGTTGAAGCCAGGAGCCACGGCGGTGCGGCTCTTTATCTGCTCAACGCTTGTGGCGCGCGATCAAGAGCCTACCGCTCGCGGAAGAAGTCTGCGACGTCAGCGATTTCTCTGGTCACCCGATAGGGCGGCAGGCTTTGCAGAAAGACCTGCCCGTACCTCTGCCGCTGGATCCGAGGGTCCAGCAGCACTAGCGCGCCGCGGTCCTCGAGCGACCGAATCAACCGTCCGAACCCCTGCTTCAGAGTTAGCACCGCGGAGGGCAGTTGGTACTCGACGAAAGGGCTGCCGCCACTCAACTCCACTGCGCGCATGCGCGCTGCCACCACGGGGTCTGTAGGCACGGCAAAGGGCAAGCGGTCGATAATGACGCAGCTCAGAGCCTCCCCCTGCACGTCGACGCCCTGCCAGAACGAAGAGGTCGCGAACAGCACTGCATTCGGCGTGGAGCGGAATTGCTCCAGCAACGCCTTGCGCGAGGCGGTGCCCTGCAGCAGGAGCGGATACCCCATCTCCGCCAGCAAACGCTCGTGGATATCGCGCATCTGCTGGTAGCTGGTGAAAAGGCAGAAGGCCCGCCCGCGAGTGATCTCAAGCACCCGGCGAATGGTCTGCGCGGCCTGCGCGGGAAACTCGGGATCGCGTGGATCCGGCATAGTGGGCGGCAGATAGAGCAGCGCCTGCTCCCCATAGCGGAAGTGCGAAGGCACCACTAATTCCCGCGCATCGTGCAGCCCCAGCCGCTTCCTCAAATGTGCGAATCCGCCCTGCACGGTCAGGGTGGCCGAGGTAAGTATCACGCTGGAGTAGCTCTCGAAGAGCAGCTCAGCGAGCATTTGTGAAACATCGATCGGTGTCGCCTGAAGGTAGGTGGAGGACTGCCGGCCCGGCATGCGAGCCTGTACGCCCTGGCGGCGGGGGGAGGCGGTTGGAGCGCCGGCGCTTCGCTGCTCGATCCAGAAGACGGTGTTTTCGCCGCTCGCCTCCAGTAGAAAGCGTAACTGCTCGCGAATGTCGGCCACGCGCTTCTTGAGCCCCGGCGCCTCTTCTACTCCGCGCAGGCCGTCCAGCTCGGCTTCTAGACGGCGTAGCGAGTTGGTCAATCCCAGATACAAATCTCCATGGGTCTCCAGGAACTCCTCGCGGCGCTCAAAGGGCATCCGGCCGTCGCCGCTCGATCTTCCTGTAATCTGCGGCAACGCGGCGAAAAACATTCGTCCGCGTTCACGGATAGCTTCCGCCGAGCCCTTCACCCCGCTCGAAAGAGCGTCTTTGGCACGCATCATTGCCTCCACATCGCGCGCCAGTTCTTCCAGGCGAATATTGCTTAACGCAATACCGAAGTAGTTGGAAGCAACGTCTTCCAGTTCGTGCGCTTCATCGAAGATCACCGCCGCGGCCTCCGGCAATACCCCGGCATCGGGGGCACTCCTTGCCTGCTGCTTGATCGCCAGGTCGGCAAAGAAGAGGTGGTGGTTCACGATGATTACGTCGCTCTCCAGCGCATGGCGGCGCATCGCCGTGATGAAACAGCGCTCATAATCCGGGCAACTCTGGCCCAGGCACGCCTCGCTGCGGGCGTCGAGCTTGGCCCACACCGGGCTCGACTCCGGCAAATCTTCGATCTCCACGCGGTCGCCCGTTTCGGTCGTCTTCTCCCAAGCGGCTATCTTTTGGAAGTGGTCAATCTCCTCCAAGCCGTTCAGAATCGGCTGGCCCCGCAGCAATGCGAGTTTGTGACGGCAGACATAATTCGCGCGGCCTTTCATGTAACAGACGCGGAGGGGTCCGAGGAGCGACTCCAGAAATGGAAGATCGCGGAAGTAGAGTTGCTCCTGCAGATTCTTCGTTCCGGTGGAGATGATGACTCGCTGCCCTAAGCGCAGTGCGGGCAGAAGATAGGCCAGAGTTTTGCCGGTGCCGGTGCCGGCCTCCACGATCAGATGTTTGCGGTCGGCGAGCGCGCGCTCCACCTCGCGCGCCATCTCCAGTTGTCCGCTCCGAAATTCATAAGGCAGGCTGGAGCGCGAGAGGATGCCGCCTCGCGAAAAGAACTCGTGCAGCGAGGGCAGACGGCCGGCAGAGTTGGCGGCAATGGACAAACCTCAAGTTTATAGGATGTCTAGGGCGCTCCCCACCGTGGTATGAAACACTACGTTCATTGCCATCCCTGCACCTTTGGCCTCAGTGCTCTCGTGGATGTTCGTGAGAACGGAGTAAACGCAGCGTGAAACCGGTCAAGGGAACCAAGGGACGCAAGCCGAAGCCGCACTCCAAGGGCGGTCGCCGGGCGAAAAAGGCCGTGGCGGCACACCGCGCCGCTGCGCCGGACCGTGCGCGGACATCTCGCGCGGCGGCCAAACGGCAAGCTGCCCGCAAGGCGGAAGAGAACTCCGGCAAGAAAGCGGTGGCCCGGAAGAGTCCCGCCGGCGTGCGCCGCGGGCCAATGCGCCCCATTGCCGAAGACGTTATTGAAACCGATGAAACTGCGGAAACCGGCCTCGCGGTCGTCGCTTTGCCCGCCGGGCCAGGCGAAGCTTCCAGGCGGCCCGGAGCTTCCGGTAGATCGAAAACCGTCGCCAACCGCCTGCCCCTGATTGCCATTGTGGGACGGCCGAATGTGGGCAAATCTACGCTCTTCAACCGCCTCACACGTTCCCGTCGCTCGATTGTGGGCGATGAGCCGGGAATTACCCGCGACCGCATCTATGGGGAAACGGAGTGGCTGGGCCGCACCGCACGGGTGGTCGATACCGGCGGAATTGTTCCCCAAGATCAGAATCTGATTCCAGCGGAGATTCTGCGCCAAGCCCGGGTCGCGCTTGAGGAAGCGTCTCTCATCGTGATGGTGACCGATGGGCGCACGGCGCTCAGCGGCCCCGACTATGAGCTGGCGCGGCTGCTTTTCAAGAGCGGCAAGCCGGTGCTGCTTGCGGTAAACAAGATAGATACCGGGCGCATGGAAGAGCAGGAGGCGGAGTTTCGCCGCTTGGGGATTCGCGATCTGCTGCCCATCTCTGCTGAGCACGGCACCGGAATCGATGACATGTTGGAGCATATTTTTTCCCGTATCCAAGCGGAGAACCTGAACGGCGTAGGTGAGCGGGAAGCAATGGAGCACGACGGCTCGGAAATGGAGGATTCCCCTGCCGATGTCCAGAGGGACCGGCTTAGGACTCACGGAGAGTATCGCCAGCACGAGATTTCTATCGCCATCGTCGGCCGCCCGAACGTAGGCAAAAGCACGCTGCTCAACGTACTCACCGGCTCCTCCCGCGCGATTGTCTCCCCGGTTGCCGGTACTACCCGCGACGCCGTGGACGAACTGGTCGAATACGACGGCTCGCTGCTACGCTTCGTGGATACCGCCGGAATCCGCCGCAAGGGCAAAACTAAGGCCATGGCTGAAAAGCTTTCCGTCGTGATGGCGCGGCGGCATCTGGAGGCCGCTGACGTTGCGTTGCTGGTCATCGACGCTACCGAAGGGGTGACAGCTGCGGACGCAACCATCGGCGGTTATGCGCATGAGAGCGGCCGCTCGGTGATCTTAGTGGTCAATAAATGGGATCTGGTCACCACGGGGCGCACCGATGGCAAGCCGCCCGCGGAGCAAGCCATCTTCGAGCGCCAATTGCGCAACGTGCTCAAGTACCTGGCCTATGCCCCGGTCCTCTTTATCTCCGCCGCTGAGGGGAAAAATATTCACAGCCTGCTCAAGCTGGTGCGTGAAATCGGCGCAGAGCGTCGAAAGCGCGTCTCCACCGGGCAGATGAACCGTTTTCTTGAGCAGGTGGATTTCGAGCGCGCAACCGTCCCAATGGCCAACAAGATGCGCATCTTTTATATGACCCAGGCCGGGGTCGCGCCGCCCACCTTTATCTTATTTACGAATCGCCAAGCCAAACTCCACTTCTCTTTCGAGCGCTTTCTAGAAAACCAAATCCGTGCCGCATTCGGTTTCCGGGGCACGCCCATCCGCTTCAAAGTACGGGCCCGGGACTAGATACCGATCCTCAACGCCCGCATTTACGGTTTCACAACCCCACCTCCCTTTGCGAGCGGAAGCATACCGGAGTACACCAGAGTGTCAGCGCCGATGCTGCTTTCTTGCTATTCCCCGCGGGTTCTCCGTGGTGCCATGCTGGGCTTTCTCCACCCTCTGAGGCTCGCCGTCATGAACTGCATCCTAGCCTGGATTGCCATCATTGGCATGGCCGTCGCCCCGTTGCTGCTCGGAATGGTGTTTGAGCAAAAGCTACAGCCTGCCACGCGCGAACTCGGCCCCCGTCTACTGCGCCGCTACTGATTGGCTCCTGACCGGCGCGCTGCCGGTTCTGCCGCCGCCCGCCTACTACGTTCTCGCCTCGATCACGGCTTCAGTTTCAAGAAAGCGTAGAGGGGCATCGATCAGGTATAGTAGCGTCCGATGTTGAAAGCACCGATGGAGGATACTCATGCACAAGCTTTTGGCACTGCTGGTTTTCGGAGCTCTTGCTGTTCCCTTGAGCCAGGCGCAAGCAGGCGGGACGCCCGATCTCTCCGGAACCTGGAACATCAATGCTGCGAAGAGTGATTTTGGACAAGCGCCGGCGCCCAGCAAGCAGAGCGAGGTCATCACGCAGAACGGCAACGACTTCACTTTTAAAATTTCCTCAACGAGCGATATGGGGTCGCAGGACTATACCTTCAGCGTGAAGGCGGATGGGATCGAGACGCCCTTCCCGGCGAACGCTCTCCCTGCGGATACACCGTTTAAGATTGTGAGCACCTCCGCGAAATGGGACGGTCCAGCACTGGTGGTGACGGAGAAAACTTCATTCCAGGACTCGCCCGGCACGCTGACGGCGACGTATACACTCTCGCCGGACGGCAAGGTACTCACCAAGGACAGTAAGATTAATGCGTCCATGGGGGAGTTCGATATGAAGGCGGTTTACGACAAGCAGTAAGGCCCCTGTCGGCGGGAAGCGGTCTTACACATACCTGCGTCCCCCGCCTGAAACCTGGTGAGCCGCGCGGACATCGCATGCGCGGCTCATCAGTGACTTCGCTCGACGAGACCCCTCCGGACCTCTACGCCCGTGTTTGCCCCTTCGCTCGAAGGGTGCAATCCTGTAGGCGGAGTCACTTGCCGGTCCACACACACAATGACTCTCCTTTATCCGCAACTCATGAAACACATTCATTCCCTTTATTCAGTGATGCCGCCGAAGCGGCGGGAGTCCTTTTGACTGCGGCGCCACGCATCCGCGTGATCGGTGGCGGCTTGGCCGGACCGGAGGCCGCGCTCGTAGCGGCGCGCCGCGGCTGCCAGGTTGAACTCTTCGAGATGCGGACGATGATCGAGGGCGCGTTGCGCTCCACTCCGGCGCATCGGACAGCCAGCTTTGCCGAGTTGGTCTGCTCCAATTCATTGAAGTCGGAGAGTGAAAACACCGCGCCCTGGCTGCTGAAGCAGGAGATGCGGCGCGCCGGTTCACCGCTGATCGCCTGCGCCGACGCAAGCGCCGTGCCGGCCGGGCACGCGCTGGCCGTCGATCGGCAAGAATTTTCCCGGCTGGTTGAAAGCGCCATCGACCGGGAGAGCCGAATTACAGTCCACCGCGAAGAGGTCACCTCTCTCGATCCGGAAGGCATCACCATCGTCGCCACCGGGCCGCTGACCTCCGCCGCACTCTGCGCCGAGATTTGCCGCCTGACGGGCAGCGGTCAGTTGGCCTTCTATGATTCCATCAGCCCGATCGTGGAGGCCGACTCCATCGATATGGATCGCGTCTACTTCGCCGCCCGCTATGACAAAGGCACGGCGGACTATATCAACTGCCCCATGTCGCGGGAGGAGTACGACCGTTTTTATGACGCGCTCATCGCGGCTGAAGGCGTCGAGGGCAAGGATTGGGAGAAGCTGGAATATTTTGAGAGCTGCCTGCCGATCGAGGAGCTCGCACGCCGCGGCCGCGACACTCTGCGTTATGGCCCCATGAAGCCGGTGGGGCTGCGCGACCCCCGCACCGGGAAGACGCCCTGGGCGGTAGTGCAGCTTCGCTCAGAGAACCTGCGCGCCGACTCCTACAATCTGGTGGGGTTGCAGAACCACCTGAAATATGGGGAACAGGCCCGCATTCTGCGTCTGATTCCAGGGTTGGAGAAGGCGAATTTTCTGCGCTACGGCCAGATTCATCGCAACACCTATCTCAATTCACCCCGTGTGCTCAGCCCCATACTCGCACTTCGTCAGCATCCTCGGGTGTTCATCGCCGGCCAACTCTCCGGCGTGGAAGGCTATACGGAATCAATTGCAACCGGTCTGCTGGCCGGGCTCTATGCCGCTGAAATCGCGCATGGCCGCCGGCCCGCGCCTGCTCCCCGCGACTCCGCACTGGGCTCACTCGTAAACTACATTACGCATGCCGATCCCGAACGCTTTCAGCCCGCCAATATTACCTTTGACCTGCTGCCGCCGCTCGATGAAGAGATGCGAAAGAGGCAGCGGGACAAGCGGGAGCGCCATCGCATTCAATGCGAGCAGGCGCTTGCGGCCTTCGCGCCTTGGGCCGGTGCATTGCTCGAAGCGGGGACTGGTTCGCCTGCTGCCTCGGGCTTCCCGGTCAATGCATAACGCGCCCGCGGCGAGGGTTCCCCACGCCATTAAGACCCGCTTTCCTGACCGTTTGCTTTGCCCTTCCCATGCGAAATGCCAAGTCACGCGGCGCATTGCAGGCCATTTGTTGCATTACGATGAAGATATGTCCTTTTCACCCATTCCATCGTCCGGTGAGCGCATGCGCGCGATAGTCTGCCTCTCCGGCGGGATGGATTCTGCGGTTTGCGCTGCTCTGGCGGCGCGCGATTATGAGGCGTATGCCCTCCATTTCAGTTATGGGCAGCGCACAGAGAAGCGTGAGTTGGCGGCGGCCCGCGCGGTCGCCGACGCTGTGGGCATACAACATTTCCTCCCTCTCAGCGTGGATATCTTTCGCCGCATCGGCGGTTCGGCGCTTACCGACACTTCCATTGACGTGCCGCGCGCCGGCGAGCTGCCTATTCCAGGCCATGCGCGGGAAGGCTCAACAGTTCCGGTCACTTATGTGCCCTTCCGCAACGCGCATTTTCTGTCTGCAGCCGTGAGCTGGGCCGAGGTCGTCGGAGCGAAACGGGTCCTGATCGGCGCGGTGGAGCAGGATAGCTCCGGCTATCCCGATTGCCGCCCTGCCTATTATGCCGCTTTTCAACAACTTATTCGCACCGGCACCCGCGATGGGGACATCCTGGCCGAGACTCCGCTGATTCATATGCGGAAGTGCGAGATCGTCCGGCTTGGCCTTGAACTGGCAGCGCCGTTCCATTTAACGTGGTCGTGCTATTCGAGCGACGCAATCGCTTGTGGCCTATGTGAAAGCTGTGTCTTGCGCCGCCGCGCTTTCGAGCAGGCGGGCCGCCAGGATCCAATCCCATATGCCGCGTAGAGACGTTTTTTCGAGGAGAAATACCATGCGCGTCAAAAGCAACCTCTGGCCGGCGTTGTTCTCCCTGCTCATCGCCTTGCCCCCCGCCTTCGCACAGGCTCCCACGCCGGCTCAGCAGCCGGGCAAGATTCATGGCCATGTGCAGGATCCAGCGAAGACCGCGATGCCCGGCGCCCAAATACAGTTGAGCCTCGACGGCAAAACCGCGAAATATACCTTCACCACCGATGCCAATGGAGACTACACCGGCAGCGGCATCGCTCCGGGTACCTATTTCGCGACACTCTTTCAGACACCCGGCAAATCCGTGTGGCAGATCAAAGACGTGCCGATTGTTTCAAACCAGGACACGCTGCTGAACTTCGACCTGAGCCTGCCCGCGTACGTCAACTCGCTCCCGCCGGATCAGCGCAAGGCGCTTGAAGAGACGATGCAGAAAAATGCCGCGGCTATCAAAGAGAATCAGGGGATTGCCCACCTGAACACGATGCTCAAGGAAGCACGCGACGACGACCATCAGAAGAAGTATGACGACGCGGCAACCCTGATGCAGCAGGCGGTGCAGTTGAGGCCGGATTCGCCCTTGTTGTGGCTGGAACTGGGGACGGCCCAAGTCGGCCAGAAGAAGTATGACGACGCCATTACCTCGCTCAAGAAGGCAATTGAGATTGACGCCGCCTCCAAGACGCCGAGCCCCGAAGTCGAGGCTGCCGCAAACAACAGCTTGGGCGAGGCCTATGGCAACTCGAATAAGCTCCCCGAGGCAGCGGCTGCTTACGACGCCGCGGCCAAGCTGGTGCCGGCGAGCGCCCACATGTATTACTTCAATGAAGCCGTCATCATGAGCCGGGCCGGGCACAATGACGAAACGGTGGCTGCCGCCGATAAGGCGATTGCCGCTGATCCCACCAAGCCCATTCCGTACTACTTGAAGGGGCAGGCGCTGATTGCCAAAGCTACCGTGGATCCCAAGACGCAAAAGATTACTGCGCCTCCGGGGTGCGCCGAAGCCTACCAGAAGTATCTCGATCTGGCTCCGACCGGCCAATTTGCTTCCGAAGCCAAACAGATCCTCGCGCAGATTGGCGGAGGGAGTAGCAAGCGCAAGAAATAATCCGCTTCCGCCGGAAATGCTGGGTATTTCCGGAAACAACCTGACTCTCGCGCGGCTTTTCCCCGGAAGAGCCGCGCCTTTTTTGGAGGCTTTCCTTGAGGCAGCCGGCTCCATCCCGGGTGGTCAGCTTCACCGAGGCTAGCCTGATCGTTCGTGAGCACGCGGATCGGATTTTGAAAACCGCGGCTCCCTCCAGCCAAATCGTCTCCTTATCCAAAGCGCTGGGGCGCACGCTGGCTGAGCCTATTCGCGCCGATCGCGATCAGCCGCCCTTTCCTCGCGCAACACGTGACGGTTTTGCCTGCCGGGTCGCTGACCTTCGTGCCGGCGAGTGGTTGAACGTGGTCGGACAAGTACGTGCCGGTGAGGTGTGGACGCGGCCGCCCATCGCCGCGGCAGACCGAAGCCCCGGCTCTGAGACTCCGCGGGTCCAGCGTGAGCCGGAAACTGATATCAGGCCGGAGGACGAATCCCGGATCCATCCTGGGGAAGCCGTCGAAATCATGACCGGCGCACCGGCTCCGTCGGGGGCCGACTGCGTGGTGATGATCGAACACGTCGAGCAGGCGGAGGGGCGTGTGCGCTTATCCGGCGGCCACAACGGAACAGCGTCCAACATCATCCCCGTTGGAGCCGAGGCTCGCGCCGATGAGGTGATCGTGCCGATGGGCGCGCGGATGGAGGCGCCCCAAATTGCCGCTGCCGCGGCTTGTGGCGCGGCCCAGGTGCGGGTCTTCCGCGCTCCCCGCGCCGCCATCCTCCCTACCGGCGATGAGCTGGTGGAAGTGGCCGCCGTCCCTCTTCCGTTTCAGATCCGCAATTCGAACAGCTACTCGCTCGCCGCTCAAGTGGCCGCCTTGTGTGCCGAGCCCATCCGGCTGAAAGTAGCCCGCGATCGGCTCAGCGAAATTGAAGCCGGAGTTCGCGCCGGCTTGGATGCGGATCTACTTCTGATTACCGGCGGCGTTTCCATGGGAAAGTACGATCTAGTCGAAGAGGTTATGCTCGGCCTGGGCGCGGAATTTTACTTTACCGGGGCGTTGATCCAGCCCGGCAAACCCGTGGTCTTCGGCAGCCTGGAGCATAACGGGCGTCGGAAATACTTCTTCGGTCTGCCCGGCAATCCGGTATCCACCATGGTCACGTTTGCGCTCTTTGCGGCGCCCATGCTGAACGCTCTCGGGGGCCGTCCTTCGGGTCCTCGCTTCGTCCAGGCCAAGCTGGTCGGCAGATGCGAGGGCCGCCCCGGCATTACCCGTTTTCTTCCCGCCGCTCTGCATAATGGCGCTGAATGGCCCAAAATTGAGTGGACGATTCAAGCGGTTATCGTTCCCCAGGTTGAGCCTATTGTCTTTCAAGGCTCGGGTGACATTGCCGCCGTCAGCCGCGCCAACTGCTTTCTGGTAGTTCCCAGCGGTCGCACCTCACTAGAGGCGGGCGAAACAGTAACGGTGCTGCTGTAAAAATTCTGTCCCGTGGCTGCGGCGAAGCCCACGCATTGAGGATGAGAACCATGAGCAAACTCTCGCATTACGACGGCCAGGGCCGGGCGCGGATGGTCGACGTCAGCTCCAAGCCGCCTACCCGCCGTCACGCGGCGGCCTCCGCTTTTGTGGTGTTATCGCCGGCGGTGCTGGCCGCCCTGCCCAAAAACCCGAAGGGCGATCCATTGGAAATCGCGCGCTTCGCCGGTATTCAGGCGGCCAAGCGGACCGCTGAGCTGATTCCCATGTGCCATCCGCTTCCTTTGAGCCACATCGAAGTGACGGCGACGGTGGGGCAGGGTGGAATCGCAATCCGCAGCGAGGTGGCAACCGTAGCCGCGACCGGGGTCGAGATGGAGGCGATGACGGCCGCTGCCGTGGCCGCCCTCACTGTCTATGACATGTGCAAGGCACTGGATAAGGCAATCGCGATCCGCGAAGTCGTCCTCGAGTCGAAGTCGGGCGGCAAAAGCGGAGTCTACGTGCGGAGCGGAACGCCGGGCTAGAGTGTTTTCTCCGAAGGCATATAAATCCGCGGACTGCTTTCGGCCTCGCCGGGTGTCGGTCCGGGAGAAGGCTCAAAGCTGCTCTGCTGACATCCTGAAGCACTCGATTTCTCGACAAACTGAAGTGAGTTGCTTCGATTCAGGGCAAACTCGAGCGGCCACGCGCAACTCCGATGAGGCCGGCGTCATCCCTCATGGATGACACGAAAATTGCGGTGGTTGACGATAGAGCGATTCCAGAGTGGGTGTATCCCGAAAAATAGAGTCCAACGCCGGTTTTCCCCGAAGAAAGCCGGCACATGGCGAATCTCGGCGGCACACAGTACCGTCGGAATCGCTCTAGCGCTGGGGGCCGCCCTGATGCTGGCGCCCGGCTGGAGTCCGCTGGCCACAGCACAGACCGACCAGAGCAGCAGCGCGAAACAGGACTTGAAACAGGCGGGGCGCGACGCCAAAGCGGGCGCGAAGGACACCGCCAAGGGGACCAGGAAAGGGGCAAAGAGCGCCTATCACGCATCGAAAAAGGGGACAAAGAAGGCTGCGCGCAAAACGAAGAACACCACCAAGGGCGCGGTGAAGGGCGCCAAGCAGGGCGCCAACAAACCCCAATAGTAACCAATGCTAGGTGATGTCCTCGGTATCGAAGCCCGGCCGGGAAGTTACTCGTCGCCTTGAGCTGTGGCCGCTATGGGCCTCGCCGACCAGCTCGCCGACCACTGCCTCGACTGTCTGTGGGTCGTCCATCGCCGCTTCCATCTCCCGCAGGCTGTCTTCTTCTTCTATCCCTTCCAGCAGAACGACCGCGTGGGCCACCGCCAGATGGTCCTGATTGAGGCCTTCGGGTGTTTTTGCCTTGATCCCTACCGCCCCTGGAGCTATCCGCAGCAGCTCGGCGACGCGCTCGCGCAGATCGCCCGAGATCGGCCCGATTTTGGGTGCGGCCAAAATCAGAGTGGTATCCACGTTCACGATGCGATAGCCGGCCGTCTGCGCCTCTTCCATTGCCAGATTGACGAAGATGGTCGAGTCGGCATCCTTCCAGCGCGAGTCGCCGGGTGGGAAGAAGCTGCCGATATCGCCTACCGCAAGCGCTCCCAGAAGCGCGTCCGTGATCGCGTGCAGCAGCACGTCGCCGTCGGAGTGACCGAAGAGGCCCTGAGGATGGTCAATTGCGAGGCCGCCGAGCTTGAGGGGTACTCCCTTTTTGAACTCGTGCGAGTCCCATCCGTAGCCGATTCTCATGCCCATCGTTCTGTCATCTCTCCCTGGGGAAGCGCAGCTGTTTGTGCGCCCTGGGCCTTTCAGCTTCTGTGCCGCAAATAAAATTCCGCCAGCTCCAGGTCCGCGGGCTGGGTGATCTTCAGGTTTTCGGGCGATCCGGTCACTACGGCGACTTCCGCGCCCGAGCGCTCCACCAGGCTCGCCTCGTCGGTTCCCACAAAGCCATCCGCCTCTGCCTCGGCAAAGGCCCGCTTCAGCACCTGCCAGCGAAAGCCCTGCGGAGTCTGCGCCTGCACGACGTACTCCCGCGGAATGGTAGCGGTTATGATCGCCCCATCGGCGGTACGCGCCACCTGCTTGATGGTGTCGACCGCGGGTAGGCCCACGATGGCGGCTCCATGCTTGCTGGCCGCGTCGATCGTACGTTCGATGGTGGCCGGGTCAATCAGCGGCCGCACCGCGTCATGCACAAGAAGAATGTCATCCTCGTCCGCCTGGATGCTTTTGAGCGCATTGCTCACCGACTGCTGCCGGCTGTCGCCACCCTCCACCACCTGCACCCGCGAGGATAGTTCGTGCTTCGCGATCAGAGCGGTCACCCTGCCCATCTCCGCCCGGCGAACCGCAACATAGATCGCGGAGACCCGCGGAACCGCGGCGAAGGCGCGCAGGCTGTGTACCAGGATGGGCGTGCCCCCCAGGGAGAGGAACTGCTTCGGCGACCGGGGCGCAGCGGAGCCTGGAGCCATACGCGTGCCAATCCCCGCCGCCGGTAACACAACAAAAACGCGCATAAACACTGGAGTATACAGCAACAGGAGCGAGCTCCACTCGCGGCGCTCCGGTGAAAAATCTTCGCGCCCATGGCCGTGCAGGCGCGGATGCGAGAACGGAAACCGCTCTAGCCTTCCATCGGCTCCACGTAAAACATTTCATTGGTTCCGCGGAAGCCGTTGCTTTCATAGAGAGCGTGGCCTGCTTCGGTCGAGTGCAAGGCGACAACCCGGATTTTGCGCCGCCGCGCCTCGGCTAGCGCCATTTCGATGAGGTGGCTGGCCAGCTTTTTTCTGCGGTGCTCCGGCTCGACGTAGACATTGAGCAAGTACCCGCGCTTGTCTTGACGGGGGTCGAGAGGGTGGGGCGCCCAGTCCATAACCATGAGTCCCGCGCTGGCGACGGACTGATCGCCCTCCATCGTCACCCAGCCCATGTACTTGTGATCGGCCAGCATCCGTTCCACCCAGGGCTCGAAGTGTTGGGACATCACGTCCAGCACTCCGTTCTCCTGCCGCCCCGCATCGATGAACATGCGGCGTCTATGTTGAGTGATGATCCCCGCGTCAGCGGGCGTGGCTCTTCTGGTTTGGTACATGGTCGAAGTATAGAGCAGATAGGGGCGAGGATTTCCGGCATCTCCGGCTCCATGCGTTCTAGCATGAGGGGCAGGATGCAAGCTCCATGTCTGCAAGCCGATCTCTTCCGCCCCGGCCAACGGGTTGCCGTTGCCGTCTCTGGCGGAGCCGATTCGGTTGCGCTGCTACGCCGGCTGCTCGCGGAACAATCGGTACTGGGCATCGTCCTTTCCGTTGTCCACGTGCACCACGGCATCCGCGGCCAGGAGGCCGATGCGGACGCAGCCTTCGTGGAAGAGCTGGCCGGCGCCCATCGGCTGGATTTTCACCTGCGCCGTGTCGACGCTCCTCAGGCGGCGGAGAGCCGAGGCGAGACTCTGGAAGAGGCGGCGCGCAACCTTCGCTATGCCTGCTTTGAGGAGCTGCTTGCCGCCGCATGTGCCGATGCCGTGGCCACCGCCCACACTCTGGACGATCAGGCCGAGACGGTTTTGTACAAGCTCCTGCGTGGAGCATGGACCGAAGGGCTCAGCGGCATCCACCCCGTGCTGCCGGCCACCGGAGGGTCCATCGTGCGTCCCTTCCTGCAGGCCGGCCGTGCCGGAATTGAGGTCTGGCTGCTGCATCTGGGCCAGCCGTGGCGGGAGGACGCAAGCAACAGCGACTTGACTTACACCAGGAACCGCGTACGCCATCAACTGCTGCCCCTGCTGAAGGAATTCAATCCGGAGATTGCGCGCCAGCTCGCGCGCCTGGCGGCCATCTCCGCCGATGAGGAGCGGTACTGGCAGCGGGAGTTGGATCGGCTGCTCCCCTCCCTGCTGTTGCCCGGCAAGCCGGTTCGCGGAGGAGGCCGCTCCAGCCCTACCGCGGCCGGGGAAGCGCCGGTTGCCATCGAGCTCGACCGGCTGCGGCAACTCCCAGCCGCCACGCGCCGTCGGGTGTTGCGCGCCGCCGCGCGCCAGCTCGGCGTCCGCCTTGGCTTTGAGCACACAGAATCGCTGATGGCTCTTGCCGCCGCCGCGGCTGTGCCCCGAGGCAAAAAAGCCGGCTTGCCCGGCGGCCTGCTGGCGGAACGCACTCCGCGCGAGATTCGTTTTAGCCGTCCGGCATCCCCGCAGGCTCCGCTGCCCGGCCCCGAATACGCTTTTTCCATTCCCGGTGAGGTTTCGGCCCTGGAATTCGGCCTGCGGCTGCGCGCCGAACTGAAGGAGGCGGGCGACAGCCGCCCCGCCGTCCTGCGCAATTGGCGTCCTGGCGACCGGGTGTCCCTGCGGCATCGCCGCGGGGTGAAAAAGGTCACGGAAATCCTCGATCGCCTGGGCCTCAACGGCTCCGCACGCCAGTTTTGGCCCGTGGTTGAATCGGACGGCAAAATCCTCTGGATGCGCGGCGTCGAGGCAGAGAGCGGCAGCGTCCTGTTCACCGCCTCCTCTCTACGGTGATTGCCAGCCCATAAATGCATCTAAGGCCCTTGCAGGCAGCAAATTAGCCGGTTCCCGACCGGACATGGCCCTGACCAGACGGGGAGGTAACTTCTGAGACGATAACGGACCGATGGGCGCCGGTTCCTCACTCCCACGGCGTAGAATAAGCTCTACCTACGAGGGCTTTGAGAAAACCCGGGTTTCGACGCCACTTCCTGGTCAAGGGGAAGTCCCGCATCTGAAAAGGGATTTTGACGTCTAATAGTTTGTAGGGTGAGAAAGTGTTCCCGGGCGAGGATGAATGCGGCTTGCTTGGCGAGCGGCATTCACTCCCGGTTTCACCTCCGGTGATGGCACTTCCCGGAGGGAGTGGAAGCGAGGGTTTTTCGTGAATTCGACGGTCAAAACGATCATCTTCTGGGTATTTATTCTGGCTTGCCTCGTTCTCCTCTGGCAGATCGTGCAGAAGAGCTCCGGCATGAAGAATGACAAGGAGGTCTCCTTCTCCCAGTTCATGCAGGATGTGCAGGGCAATAGGGTCTCAGACGTGACCGTCGTGAACGATGAGGTTCACGGTCATTATTCCAACGACAAGCAGGCGTTTCACACCGTCGTTCCGTCGAACTATCCCGACATGTACAAGACCCTGCAAGACAATCATGTCGGCATCACGATCAAGGACACGCAGGGCAACTCCTGGCTGCCCATTCTGATCAACTTTTCTCCCATCATCATCATCGTGGCGCTGTGGTTCGTGATGATACGGCAAATGCAGAGCGGGGGTAACAAGGCGCTTTCCTTCGGCAAGAGCCGCGCACGCCTGCTCTCGATGCAGCAGAAGAAAATTACCTTTAAAGATGTCGCCGGGGTCGATGAGGCCAAAGCAGAGCTGCAGGAGATTATTGAATTTTTGCGCGAGGCGCAGAAATTCCAAAAGCTAGGCGGCCGTATTCCTAAAGGCGTGTTGCTGGTTGGCCCTCCGGGAACCGGCAAGACCCTTCTTGCGCGCGCGGTTGCCGGCGAGGCAAATGTGCCTTTCTTCTCCATCTCCGGCTCCGATTTCGTGGAGATGTTTGTAGGCGTGGGCGCCAGCCGCGTGCGCGACCTTTTCGAGCAGGGCAAGAAGAACGCTCCGTGCATCATCTTTATCGATGAGATTGACGCCGTCGGCCGGCATCGCGGCGCCGGATTGGGCGGCGGTCACGACGAGCGTGAGCAGACGCTCAATCAACTGCTGGTGGAAATGGACGGATTCGAGTCCAACGATGGCGTAATCCTGATCGCCGCCTCCAACCGTCCCGATGTCCTCGATCCTGCTCTGCTTCGTCCCGGCCGCTTCGACCGGCGCGTGGTGGTGGGCCGGCCGGATGTGCGGGGCCGCGAGGAAGTCTTGCGCGTTCACGCCAAGAAGATTCCTTTGGCCGATGACGTTGATCTGCGCATCATCGCTCGCGGCACGCCGGGCTTTTCAGGAGCCGACCTGGCCAACATGGTCAATGAGGCCGCGTTGAGCGCCGCGCGCGCCAATCGCAAGGCTGTGCACCAATATGACTTTGAGCTGGCGAAGGACAAGGTCATGATGGGCGCGGAGCGCAAGTCCATGCTGCTCTCCGAAGACGATAAGCGCGACACGGCGTACCACGAAGCCGGCCATGTGCTGGTCGCCGCCAAGCGCGACCACGCAGACCCGCTGCACAAGGTGACCATCATTCCCCGCGGAATGGCGCTGGGTCTCACCATGCAGCTGCCGGAAGAGGACAAGTACACGGTTACCAAGGATTACCTGGAAACTCAGCTGGCAATCCTCATGGGTGGCCGCTGCGCTGAGGAGATATTCATGGCGCGCATGACGACCGGCGCCGGCAACGATATCGAGCGCGCCACCGACTTGGCCCGCAAGATGGTCTGTGAGTATGGCATGAGCCGTCTTGGCCCGCTGGCCTTCGGCAAGAAGGAGGAGCAGATCTTCCTGGGACGCGAGATCGCCCAGCATCGCGATTTCTCCGAGGAAACCGCCCGCCAGATCGATGCCGAAGTCCGCAGCCTGGTAGATCAGGCCTACCGCTCCGCTTACGGCATCCTGGATGAGAACAAGGAGGTCATGGATCGGCTTGCCAACGCCCTTCTGGAACGGGAGACCCTTGATGCCGAGGAGATCCGGCTCGTCATCGAGGGCAAGGATCTTCCCCCCATGACCACCTTCCGCGGGCCCAATGACCCGCCTAGCGGCGATGTGCAGCATGTCATCAAGCCGGACCCGGGCCGGGCGCCTGGTTTCGGAGGCGAAAGCCAGCCTTCCACCGCATAAGCCAAACCTGCGATGCGGCTTGGCCAGATCGCGCGTCAGATCGACGGATGAAATCGAGGCGCCGATCGAAGCCGGCCGCTGGAGCAGAGCAGATACGGAACAGGTGTATCCCCAAAGCAAATGCTCCATACGCGGCTTTTCGATGAATGAAAGCCGCACTTCTCGAACCGAGGTGGGGCGTGGCAATCGTGAATCCGCTCTCGTTCAGTCCGCTTCCTTAATCCTCGAAATTTGATAGTCGTTCCCGCAGTTTCAGCGGGTGAGAGAGATCGCCTCACGCGGTACAATCCAACTTTGTCCCCGCGTTTTTCTTATGCGATTTTGCATCGTTCTGCCGGCGATCGGCGCCTTGCTCTTCCTCTCCGGGTGCGGCTACCATCGGCTGGGGTCGGCGGCCAATCTGCCCTCCACCGTGCACACCATTGCCATCCCCGTCTTCCAGAACAAAACGCAGGCCTACCATACCGAGGTGGCGATGACCAACGCGGTCATTCGCGAGTTCAATGATCGCACCAGCCTCTCGGTGGTGCCCGGCGGCCGTGCCGGCGAAGCCGATGCCACGCTGCGCGGAGTGATCGTCTCGGAATCCGTTCAGCCGCTGACCTATAAGACCCAGACCGCAGGATCGGTGGCTGGCGCCAATTCGAGTTTTACATCCAGCTTCCTGATCACCGTCAATGCCAGCGTGGTGGTCACCGATCGCGACGGCCGGGTCCTCTACAACCACACCAATTACGTCTTCCACGAGCAGTACGAGACGACCTCCGATCTGGCCAGCTTTGTGCAAGAGGATTCGCCGGCGGTGCGGCGGCTCTCGCGTGACTTTGCTCAAGCGCTGGTGGGCGATATCCTGGAGTCCTTCTAGATGTCTTCCTCTGAGCAGCCGAAGTTGCGCAGCTTCTCCTCCTCTGACCGTTTTTTGGCCGAGGTGAGCGCGGCAAAGTCTTCCGGCGCGACGCTCAAGCCGGGCTATGTATGGGTGGGAGACGAGACGTTTCTCTACGAACGCTGCCGTCGCGCCGTTCTGGCGGCGCTGGTCGATCCGGGGATGCGCGATTTTTCTCTCAGCGAAATCGATTTGGCCGTGACCAGCATTTTTGACGCGCTGGACCGCGCCCAAACGCCTTCGCTGATGGCCCCCTTTCAGACCATCTTCATCCGCGGCGTTAAGACGCTGTACACGAGGGGAGCCAAGAAAGAGGAGTTTGCTGCAGTTGCCGGCTACTTCCGTTCGCCCAACCCGCAGGCCGTCCTGATCTTTGTCGCCGACCACCTTCGCATTCCGGCGGACCCTCGCCGCATCGACCTTCAAGACAAAGATCGTTACGAGCGCATACGCGAGACGCTAGGCGAGCACTGCGGAATGGTGGAGTTGGCGCGCGTGGCCGAGGAGGATGCGGTTCGCTGGCTGGTCTGGGCCGCCTCAGAAAGCGGAGTGAACTTCGAAGCCGATGCCGCGCGGGAGCTGGCCGACGCGACGGGCGCGGACATGATGCTGCTCTCCGGCGAACTGGGAAAGCTGCTTCTCTATGCAGGGGAGCGCAAGCGCATCACTCTGGGCGACGTCGAGACCATGGTTCTGGCCGCCAAGCAGCGGTCGCTCTATGAGCTGACCGGAGCGATTTCGGCCAAGGACAAGCCGCTCGCCCTCGCCCTTCTGCACGGCTTGCTGAACGCCTCCGACGGCGGAGAGGATTCGGCGATCGGCCATCTGTACATGCTGGCGCGCACCTTTCGCCAGATGATCGTCATTCTGGAAAAGAACGTGCGCGACTCGCGCGCCATCTGGCAGGCGCTCTGGCAAGGCTTTCGCATGCCTCCCTTTGCCGCCGAAGAATTGATTCGCCAGGCACGGCGCTACAAATCCACTCGCGAGCTTCGGCGCGCGCTGCGCTTGATCGCACAGGCGGATCTTGAGCTGCGCTCATCCCCGCCGGACAAGCGCCTCGTGCTGGAGCGGCTGGTACTGGCGCTCGCCAGTGAACCGAGGCGCGCGCCCTCGACGGCGAGCCCGGAACAATATTCCATCATCGCTGAATAAAGCCGGCTTAAAATTGAAGTGGGACAGGCGAGCATGACCGGTTCGGCGCTGAAGGAGCGTCGGCGGAGCCCGTCTGGCCGGCTTCGGCAAGCCCGTTCTCACTAGCTGCCAGCTCGCTGGGCATGTGGACCGTGGTGCTGCTGCGCCGCATCTCGCCGGGTCAGGAGCTGGAGGCCATCGCGCGTTGAGTCACAACATGCAGAGGAGAAGAGCAAAGCGGATTCCGGCGGCAGCCCGCAATCCGCAGCGCGATCGTCATTTCAACCCCGCTTGCCAGTTCAAGACCACATTGAAGGGAGCCTGCTCGGTCTGCTTCGCCGGAGCTAAGAAGAGGAAGCGCTTGCCATCCACGGTATAGTCCCCAAAAGTTCCCCCGCTGGCCTGGGGGGGAGCTTGGAAGAGAAGCTTGGCCGCCCCCGCCTGGAAGACCGGGTTGGTGCTGACCGCAACCGCCATCACCTTGGCGTCGAGAGTCAGATAGTACAACTCCTTCCCATCTTTACTCCATTGCGGCCACTGTCCCCCGCCATAGGAGACTTGCCACTTGCCTCCTGTGTCTGCGCCGGCCGCTGCTGCCGTTGAGTCCGGCGAGAATCTGCGCACATAGATCTCATCGTGGCCGGATTCGTCTGAGACATAGGCCACCCACTGCCCGTCGGGAGAAAAATGACCATCCGATTCGTTGAACGCCGTCCGCAAAAACAGGAACGGCTTCTTATCGCCTTCGAGCGGGAGCACCCATAAGTCACGCTGCGTTTTCGGGTCGATCGAGTAATACAGCAGAAAGCGCTCGTCGCGCGAAACGCTGGTGGCGAACTTGGTTTCGTCCGACTTGAGCAGAAGCTCCTTGCCGGTCGCGCCGTTGGTAGCCTTTTGATAAAGATCGTAGTGGCCGCTGGTGTTGGACGCGAAAAGGACGCGCTTCCCATCGGGAGACCAGATAGGGTTCTCGGCGTTGGCGGAGCCGAAGGTGAACCGTGTCTCCGTGCCCCGCGAGAAATCCACCAGCCAGACACTCGACGTCCCAATTTGAGGATTAAAAAGATAGACTGCGGCTTGCGTTCCGTCCGGAGAAAGGGCCGGCCTGCGGTAAAAGCTACGATCTCCTGCCGTTCCAAGAACCTTGCCTTGCCGGTCGAACCATGTGGGCATAAGATTTCCGCCGCCTCCGCCTGTCCGGTAAACCAGCGTGCCGCCGCTCGACGCCGAAAAGAAGCCAAAATCCCGGTAGTCCCCCACCCGCTCAGCCACTGTAACTGGCTCCCCTACGAGCGCCAGCCGGCGGGCATCGAACGATTGCGCCATCAGCGCTCCATTGCGCAGGAAGAGCAATTGCCCCAGACCCCCGCCGGAGGAGGGTACATAGAGCACTCCGTAATCGGTCGCCAGTAGTTGCGTCTTATCCTGTTGCTGTGGCGTGGCGTCAAGCGAGCCAATGTAGATTCCGCTCGACCCCGCCTGGCTCGAATGGCGATTGTAGAGGAAGTGCCGCCCATCGGAGAGAAAGACAGGAATAACATGGGCGATTTCCCCGCGTGATGCATCGAGAGTAGTAAGTGGTGATGCCGGTCCACCGTCCGCCGAGACCCGCATGATGCCGTTGTTCCGGCTATCCGATCCGAAGAGAATGACGCCGGCGCGATTCCAGGAACCGCCGACTACGTTCCCGTAGGCAGCGCACAGGATCTCCGCCGGATCGCCGGTGAGATCGATCTTCTTGAGTTCGCCGGCCGCGCCAAAGGCGATATACCGGCTGTCGGGAGACCAGAAGATCGGAGCCCCTTGGCCTCCTTCCGAGCCGGGAAGAGGCCGTGCAGTGAGCGAGTCCAAGGAGCGCACCCACAGGCGCTGCACGCCATCGGAGCCGGCGGCGTAAAACGCCAATTGACGCCCGTCGGGCGAGAGCGCGAAGGAGCCGGCGGGCGACAGAGTCACATCCTTGGGCAGGGGCAGTTCCAGGCGTACGGCGGCGGCGATGGGCTTCTGGCGGGAATGGAGGAAGGCCAGCGCGGCTGCTAGGGCAGCGGCCACCACCACGGCCAAGCCAAAGAGCGCCCACGGCAAGCTGCGGCGCCACCGCGGCGCGGCGGCCTGCGGGGCGCCCTCAGGTACAGGCTCTGGCGCACCGGAAAGAGTTTCATCGAGCGAGATGCGTGCGTCGCCGATATCGCGCAGCCGCTGCTTCGCGTCTTTTTGCAAGCATCGCTGCAAAAGAACTCGCACGCGCGCCGGCGTCGCTGGAGGAAGCTGCGACCAGCCCGGTTCGCCGCGGATCACCGCCGCCAGCGTCTCGGTTACGTCCTCGCCGCGAAACGCCATCTCCCCCGTCAGCATCTCGTAGAGCACGCAGCCGAAGGCCCAGATATCCGCCCGCCGATCCACCGGCTTCCCCTTGGCCTGCTCCGGCGCCATGTAGGCCGCCGTTCCCAGCAGAACCCCGGCCTGCGTCGCCATCCGGCTGATGGTTGGAGAATTGGAAAAGTCTGCTGAGGCCGCATCGCCCTCGACCGCCTTGGCAAGCCCGAAGTCGAGCACCTTGACCGTGTCGTCGCTCGTGACCTTCACGTTGGCCGGCTTCAGGTCGCGGTGGACGATGCCGCGCTCGTGCGCGTATTCCAGCGCCTCGGCGATCTGCCGGGCAATACGTAACGCCTCCTCGATGGGGATCGGTCCTTGCTTGATGCGCTCGGCCAGCGTCGGCCCGGCGACCAGCTCCATCACCAGCGCCTGTGTGGAGTTTCCCGCCCCCCCGGAGTTTTCCAGACCGTAAATCGAGGCGATGTTGGGATGATTGAGGAGGGCGAGAACCTTGGCTTCGCGCTCAAAGCGCGCCATCCGCTCCGCATCGCGCGCGACGGCCGTGGGCAGCACTTTCAGCGCGACGCGCCGGCCGAGGTTCAGGTCCTCCGCCTCATACACCACGCCCATTCCACCCGCGCCCAGCATGCCCAGGATGCGGTAGTGAGAAATGGTGCGGCCAACGAGAGGATCGGATACCGGCACAGGGCCTGATGGTAGTCTGCATCCGCGGGCCGGTCAACGGCATGCGCTCGTTCGGTAGATTCTCGCGGGAATCCGGCGGCTTAACCGAAGGACGGGACAGCAGCAGATTCCCTGGCGGGAATGACAGAAAGAAAAGCGGAAGCGGATTCCCTGCGCCGGGCGCGCGGCTGCCTACTGCAGCTTCGCGTATTCCTGCTTGGCCTGCTTCAGGATGGGGATATCGGGATCGGCAT
>JANWJB010000064.1 GCA_025449575.1 Acidobacteriaceae bacterium | reverse complement strand
GAGGGTTCGGAAAATAGTGCTTGCCAATCCAATTTTGTCTGGTCTAGGATGCGTTGGTTCCGCAAGAGGCGGAATGAGCGGCATGAAAATACGGAATGCTGAGTAAGCGTTTTCCCCGGTTTTCAAAAGCGCGAGTTGAGGGTGGACCGCAAAGGCAGCCAGTTCAACCAGTTACGTTTTGTACGGGAAAAGCATTTTTGGAGGCGATTTATGAAACTCAAGGCGCAATCCCTAGGACTGCTTCTTATAATCTCGGCGATCTCTGCCGTCATGGCCTTTGGGCAGGCCACAAATACCGCGGAAATATCGGGCACTGTCACCGATTCGACAGGAGCGGTGATTCCTGGCGTAACGGTTACAGTTAACGATCTCGATAAGAGTCTTCAGCACGTCTTTGTTACTAACTCGACAGGTTCCTATAACACCGGCCCGCTCGTCCCAGAAGACCGATACACAGTCACGTTCAAGAGAGACGGGTTCTCCTCGCTGCAGCGTCCCTTGGGGGTGCTACACGTCGGCCAAGTTGGCTTGGATGTGCAATTGAGCGTCGGTCAGGCGACCCAGCAGGTGATTGTCAACACAGGCGCACCCGTGCTCCAGACGACGTCCTCGGAACTCTCGGAGACCTTGCCGAGTCAAACTCTGCAGGCGTTACCCCAAACCGGAACGCCGGATTGGCAGTCATTTGTCGTGCTCCAGCCGGGCGTCTCGGGGAATGGAGGGGGTGGCAAGGCTAACCCTGGCATGGGTTCCTCTGCAGTCAATGGAAGCATGCCCTTCTCTACGGCAATGCTTGACGGCGCGCAGGTCAGCTCGCCCATGAGCGACAATGTGATCAACACGCCCATCTTCGACACCATCGGCGAAGTGAAAATGAGTTCTTCCGGCTTCTCGGCTCAATATGGAACGGGCGGCGTTATCTATAACCAGATCAGCAAGGGAGGATCGAACGCATTCCACGGATTGGCGTACGACTACCTGCGGAACACGGCGTTGAATGCGGCTAGCTACGGCTTCGGCTTTGGCAAGGTTCCTGTCATCCATTGGAATGACTTCGGCTTCCAGGTCAGCGGCCCTGTCATTAAGAACAAGGTATTCTTCCTCTTCGATTGGGATCACACCATCAACCATGGCGGAGCGAGCGTCGCGACTACCAGTGTGCCCACTGAAGCCATGAGGACCGGTGATTTTACTGGCCTCGACACTCTCTACGATCCGTCAACACAGGTCGTTAATGGTACAACGGTCACTCGGCAGTCATTCGCCAACGAGTACGGAAACGGCAATAAGATTCCAGCTGGGATGATCGACTCGGTAGCCAAGACGATTCAGGCACTCTTTCCCGCGCCCACTCTGCCGGGAACCGTCAACAACTATCAATACATCTCACCGTCCAATTCAATTCTGCAAAAGTACTTTGGGCGATTCGATGCTGTCGCGACGAAAAACGATCACCTCTCTGGTTCGTCAGCCTATAACTATACGAACAGCATCGGGTCAAGCCCCATCTGTCCGATCAACTGCATCACGATCGATGTTGAGAATATGAGCGGTCAGCTCTCTGAGATCCATACCTTCAGTTCCAGCACAATCAACGAAGCACGTCTAGGTTGGATGGGAGAGTATGACCTGCTTTCAGGTCAAACGCTGAACCAGGGTTGGCCGCAGAAGCTCGGCATCAAGTTCGCCAAGCAAGACCTGTTTCCCACGATCAATATCAATGGCATCTATGGACTGGCGCCTGGCGTTCACGCCAATTACAAGGAGAATGTCTTCGATCTGTCCGACGTGGTGACGATGGTTCGCGGCCGCCACTCTCTGCACTTTGGTGGCGATTTGCTTATATACCGAGCCGACTCGACGGCCTGGGGCAACATCAACGCGGCAACGCTTGGATATACGGGCGTCTACACGCAACAGGACAACATTAACCCGAAGCCAGTCGGTGGCTCTCCCTATGCCGACTTTCTGTTGGGGTATACACAAAGCTGGTCGGCGGGCTTCTCGCCGGAATATGGCGGCAGGCTCAAAAACCCCGCGTTCTTCTTCCAGGATGACTGGAAATTCACCCCGAAGTTGACGTTCAACCTTGGCCTGCGCTGGGAAGGGAGAACCGGATGGTCGGATAGCACAAAGAACGAACGCTCGTTCGATCCGACCATTACCAACCCTGCAACCAATACCGCCGGCGCGATGTGGTACGCGCTGACCCATGTAAACGGCAGAACCGCCCTGCAAAAAAACAAGATGAATAACTGGTTGCCGAGGGCCGGCTTCGCCTGGCAGCTCAACTCAAAAACGGTCCTGCGCGGCGGGTATGGCCTCTATACCTTCCCCTGGAACGTGGACAGTTATGCCAGCTGCTGCCTGGGGAACGCTCGCAGTTCCAGTGGTAATCAGGCCGATTCCACAGGCAACATCTCTCCGGTGGTTTTGCTCTCCTCAGACGGGAACACTAACTATCAGGGCAGTAAGGGCGCCAGTATCAACTCGCTCTATGTCGTCGCTCCTACCACCCCAAACGGTTATAACGGACAGGGCGTGTCCTACATGCAATACGACCAGCCTCTGCCGTTGCTCCAATCTTGGAACCTGACTGCCCAACGCGAGTTGCCGGACGGCAGCACGGTTCAGCTGGGCTACGTAGGAAGCCACGGACAGAACCTTCTCTATAACAACAATCTCAATCAGATTCCTGAGAGCCTGCTGGGGCCCAACGATTCCATTCACCGGCCATATCCGCAATACCAGGCCATCAGCGGATTCAATACCGCGGGCATTTCGAACTACAACGCGCTGCAGGCGGTGTATGCCCACCGCATGAGCCACGGGTTGACCTTTAATGTCAACTACACTTGGTCACACATGCTCGATAGCCAGGATTCCTCGGGCTGGGGCACCCAGCAAGGAACTACCATCTGGCAGAACGCCTATAACCCGTCTGCGAATTATGGCGCCGCAAACTTTGATGTTCGCAACATGTTCAAAGCATACGGTGTCTATCAGCTTCCTTTCGGTCACGGTCAGAGATTCCTGAACAGTAACCGGGCGGTTGATGAGGCAATCGGAGGCTGGACACTCTCCGCTACTTATGTGCTGCAAGGGGGTAACCCATTCACGCCTCATATGCTTAAAGACAACAGCTTTGCCGGGGGAGGAAACAGCTTCGCTTGGTATCCAGACCAGGTGGGGAATTCGAAGTCGGGAAATTTTCAGGGGATCAACGGATGGTATGACGTAAACGCCTATAAGTCCCCAGATGCCGGAACATTCGGCAATATGCGGCGCAACAGCATTTACGGACCGGGCCTCGACGTGATGAACGCCGCGATTCACAAATCCTTCCCCATCTGGGAGAGCGTGACGTTTGACTTCAGCGCAAACGCGACCAATTTCCTGAACCACCCATCGTTTGGCCAACCTGACGCAACAATCGGGCCGAATCATTCCGCTCAGATCAGGAGTGTTTCCGTTGGCGGGCGCAATTTGATGCTCGTCGGCAAGCTCCGGTTCTAGGACCGGCTAACCTAATCAACCCTCAGCAGCCGTGCAGCGCCGCCCAGTGCGGAAACTGCACGGCTGTTGAGCAATTTTCCCCTTCCACCGCGCAGAAACAGGGCGGCATCCATCCAATCTCAGCGCTCTCGAAAGTCCAAAAGTAGAGGATGATGTAGTCCCATGAGCTTTTGGGTTGCGGCCTGGGGAGGTCCATCGAAAGCCGCTCGTAGCCCACGTGGTTTTTCTTAGCGCATCGCGTAAGATCGTCTGGCTGATACCAGGTTTCCACACCCCGGGAGAGGAATCCGCCGCGTGAGCACAGATGGCGCCCCAGGCGCAGCCTCTTCAGGCCTCCCGCCCGATCGTCATTTTCTCGGTATGCCGCTTGCTCTCTTGGGCGGCTATATCGCCATTGTTTTCTGCATGACCGGCGATGGCATCGAGCAGACCTTTCTTTCCAAGTACCTGGTGAGTGTCGGTTACAGCGTCAGCCATTCCGCGCTGGTCTTTACTGTCTACGGAGCGGCTGCCGCGCTTTCCAGTTGGCTTTCAGGCGTGCTGGCCGATGTCTTCACGCCGCGACGCATCATGCTCATTGGCGTCGCATGGTGGCTGGTTTTTCATGTGCTATTCCTTTTGCTGGGGCTCCGCCATCCAAATCTGCCGCTCACACTGCTTTTCTATGGCATCCGCGGCTTTGCCTATCCGCTCTTCTTCTATGGATTTTTCGTGTGGGTTGTGGAGAAGAGCCGTCCTCACGAACTGGCCTCGGCCATCGGCTGGACGTGGGCCATGTTCACCATTGGCTATGGGATTGTGGGATCTTATCTGCCCAGCTTTACCATCGGGTGGATCGGTTACATGGGCACGCTATGGACGTCGATGCTGTGGGTCTTCGCCGGCGGCCTGCTCATCTTCTTCTTCACACAGAGCGATCCCAAGGTGCAGCGCGAGGTCGCTGTACCCGCGGCCGCCCGGTCCGGCAAATTGGCCGAGCTCAGTAAATGCATCACTCTGATTTTTCACAATCGAAACATCGCGCTGGCATTGATCGCACGCGTTATCTGCAACTTGTCGCTATTTGGATTTCCGGTCATCATGCCGCTGTTTTACACCTCGTCCCGAATCGGCTTTACCGTGCCGCAGTGGGCAAGGATCTGGGGCACGTTCTTCCTCGTACAGCCGGTAACCAATGTGGTGTGGGGATTAATCGGCGACCGCATAGGGTGGATGCGCCAGATGCGCTGGTTCGGCTTTGTCGGGTGCGGGACAGCGTCGTTGCTCTTTTATTGGCTTCCGCTGCACTTTCCCCACAACATGCCGGTAGCGACGATCGCGGCGCTGCTCTTTGCGCTCACGGTCACGTCATTCGTGCCCATGGGCGCCATTTTCCCCATGATGGAGCCGGACCATAAGGGCGCGGCCATTTCGGTGCAGAACCTGGGCGGCGGGCTGGCTAATTTCTGCGGCCCAATGCTGGCCGCTTTGATTCTGCCATTCGGGGGATTCGCAGGTGTAGTCATCGCTTATGGGGTTCTCTACTATCTGGGGGCAGTGCTGACGCTCTTCATCCACGTAGATCAGCCGAAAGGCGCCTCCGCGGCGTTCCTGGCAACGCACTGAAATTGCGGCTCGAGTATATCGGGTCGGACGGGATCACCGTTGAGAGCGGATCGCCTCACCCATGGCCTCAGCTACCTCCTGCTGTTGGCTTGCCGTAATCCGATTGAAAAAGGGCAGAGCGAGCATGCGGCGAGCAATTGCTTCGGTAAGCGGCAGCGAAGTGGAAGCACTCGAATGCGCCCGCCACGCCGGCTGCAAATGGATGGGAGGGAAGTACCGTCCCGTATCGATGCCCTCACGCGCCAGCAGGGACTGCACCCCTTTGCGGTCGACGTCTCGAGGAAGCCGGACCGCATAAACAAACCAACTGATGATGCGGCGAGGGAGTTCAAGCGCCGGACGCTCAAGGTCGGGAATTTCGCTGAGCAACTCGTTGTAACGCTTCGCGGCAGCCTGGCGGAGCGCGAGCATCTGTCCGAGTCGGCTCAACTGAACCCGGCCCAGTGCGCAGGCCATTTCCGAGAGACGGTAGTTATAGCCTGGCTCTTCATGGTCAAGCCACCCGGGGAGCGGCCGGCCGCCTTCGGCCAATTGTGCCGGTTCGCCGGCATCGCAGCTTCGTCCCTGATTTCTCAGGCTGCGCAGCCGCTTCGCATGGGCTGGCTCCCGGCAAAGCACAGCGCCTCCCTCTCCGGTGGTGAGCTGCTTGTTGGGATAAAACCCCAAGACGGCGAGGTCGCCGAAATTGCCCACGCGGCGCCCTCCGGCTGAATCGCCGAACCGGGCCCCGGTCGCTTCGCAAGCGTCCTCAAGGATCGCCAGCCCGCGCCGGCGCGCTATGGCTTGGAGGGCATCCATCTCCGCCGGCACGCCGAAGGTGTGAACAACAAGAATGGCGCGCGTCCGCGGGGTGACGGCCCGCTCAACGGAGGCAGGATCAAGGTTTAAAGTGACCGGGTCTATTTCCGCGAAGACCGGCGTCGCGCGCACTTGCAGTACGGCATTGGCAACGGCCACAAAGGCGAACGAGGGAAGGATAATCTCGTCTCCCTCGCCGATTCCCAGTACGAGCAGCGCAAGATGGAGTCCCGCAGTGCCGGAGCTGACGGCCACCGCATATTCCACGGAGTGGTATTCCGCGAGCGCCTTTTCGAATGCTTCAAGTTCGGGTCCAAGGCTAAGGCATGGCGTGCGCAGCACAGCGGTGACAGCGTCGATCTCGGCTTGCGTGATGTCGGGTGCGGCGAGTGGAATGCGTAAGGTCATGAGTGTTCGGCCACTTTAGAGATCGGTGCGGGCTGCTTCATCAGCAGGCCTTCGAGCGAAACTGTGGTGAGCACCCGCGTAATGATTGCGGATGCCGCGCCCTCGCCGTAGGGATTGGCCATGCCCGCCAGGCTTTCGCGAAATCCAGCGCTGAGCGCGCGGGCGATTGCGGCACGGATGGCATTGGTTTCTGGGGTTACATCTATTATGTTGCGCGCACGTTCGCGGCCCTGCTGCCGGATGCCCACGTTCACCACGGGCAGAGCGAATGAGGCCGCTTCCATGATGCCGCTCGACGAATTGCCGATTAAGACGCTCGCTTGGCCCAGCAAGCTCCAATAGGACACGGCGTCCAGGTTGACGAAGATGTGAGTATCGGGTCTTGCCGCTGCCAGCTCTCGGGTGCGCTTGATCAGCGCATAGCTGCCGGCATCGGCATTGGGATAGACGAACAGCAACTGTCCCGGCGTCTGAGAGAGTGCAGAAAACAGAGCTTCGGCCTCGGCGTTGGTATCGTGCAGGAGGGTCACCGGATGCCATGCTGCCAATAGAGTGGGCGACGCCAACTCTATGCCGAGGCGCTCTTGGAGCGCAGAGCGCGTGAGCAGCGTGGAGCGGCGCAGGTGATCAAGCGAGGGTGCTCCAGCGCAATGTACTCGCCAAGGCTCTTCGCCCATGGCGATAACGCGCCG
>JANWJB010000063.1 GCA_025449575.1 Acidobacteriaceae bacterium | reverse complement strand
TTGCCGGAGGCGGCGAATTCCCGCCACGGGATCAGGCCGACGACGCTGGTGTTCATGAGCAGATAAAGGATGGCCACCACGCCGACCGACCAGAGCACCGCGCGCGGAATGGTGCGCCCCGGATTACGGACCTCGCCACCGAGAAAGTTGATGCTGTAAGCGCCCCAGTAGTCATAGGTGGCAATCAGCATGGCCGCGCCGAGCCCGGTGAAAAATCCCTGTGAGGGGTCAAAGGCGTGGGGCGGAAAGTGAAAGGCCAACTGCGGATGGAAGTGGGAGAGGCCGGCCACGATCACGGTTAAAAGCGCGGCCATCACGCCCACCCAGAGCCAGGTGGCTCCGCGGGCGACGCTCTGAATGTTGCGATAGAGCAGGGCGGTCGCAACCACGCAACTGCCCATCGCCACCAGCGCAGCGGGGCCAATCACAATCGCGAGGTGAAAGGCTCCGGCGAGGGGCACGGGAATGGGGAGCTGGTAGGAGAACCAAACGGTGCGCAATCCGGGAAAGAGATAGCCGGCGTATTGCGCCAGCCCCACGCAGCCGGAGGCGATGGAGAGCGGCGCGCTGAAGGTGAGCTGCCAGATGTAGAGGAAGGAGATAAAGCGTCCGGCGCGCTCGGGGCCATAGATCACCCGCAGATACCAATAGGAGCCGCCGGCTTGAGGCATGGCCGCGCCCAACTCCGCCCAAACCAGCCCGTCGCAGAGCGCCAGCAGCGCCGCCAGAATCCAGGCGAGGATGGCCTGCGGTCCATGCATGGCCAGCACGATCAAGGGCAGGGTGATGAACGGCCCCACGCCGACCATGTTGATCACGTTGAGCGAGATCGCGCCGCGCAGGCCAATGCCTCGCACGAGCGGCGCGGAAGGCGCGGCAGCGCTATCGGACGACGCGCGTTTCTCGATCTGCGGGTGCGGAGATTCCACTACCAGCCGTCTCGGTTCCAGAGCAGAATCAGCACACGGGCGCCCGGAGCAACATGGGGGCAGGCGGATTTTTCTTGCGGAAAATCCGGCCCGACATCACCGCCCCTGCGTGTGGTTGTGCGGGTTCTGCTCTAAGCTTTCTGCATCCAGCTTCTCATTGGCGATCCTTTGCCGCCGGCGCGCTCTTCAGTGTAGGCGATTCCGCGACCGAAGAATGAACGGCGCAGGCACCGCGCAGGCGGTGCGGGCACGGCAGCGATTTACAATCAAAAAAAAGGATTTTATGCCACCGATCCCGATCTCCTCTGTGCTTGAAACCCCTGAATTAGCTCTGGATGAAGTGACGACACACGCTCGCGGCCCTGCCGGCATGTTGCCGTTTACGCCGGAGATGCTGCTCACGGAGCCCTCGGGCAATCTGTTTGGGCTGAGCCAGAATGTGGGCATGGGCTGGAGCCCGCGCGAGTTGCTCGGTCCCCAGGCTCTCATTCTGAGCACGCATGGCGGCCTGCGCGGCGAGGACGGCAGGGCGATCGCGCTAGGGCTGCACACCGGACATTGGGAGGTGGGGCTGCTGGTAGCCGAGGCGGCCCGCGAATTCAAGGAGCTGCGCGCGGTCCCCTTCGCCGCCACCTGCACGGACCCCTGCGACGGGCGGACCCAGGGCACCATCGGCATGTTCGACTCGCTTCCCTATCGCAACGACGCCGCCATCATCTTCCGGCGGCTGATGCGCTCGCTGCCCACCAGGATGGGGGTGATGGGGATTGGCACCTGCGACAAGGGTCTGCCCGCGATGATGATGGCTCTGGCCTCGGCGGGAAAATATCCCACTGTGCTGGTTCCCGGCGGAGTGACTCTGTTACCGGAATCGGGCGAAGATGCCGGCAAGATCCAGACCATCGGCGCCCGCTACTCGCATCAACAGATCACGCTGGAATATGCCGCGGAGGCAGGCTGCCGCACTTGCGCCACACCTGGCGGGGGCTGCCAGTTTCTGGGCACCGCGGCCAGTTCACAGGTGGTGGGAGAGGCGCTGGGGCTCTCGCTGCCGCACACCGCGCTGGCTCCCTCCGGCCAGCCGATCTGGCTGGACATGGCGCGACGCTCAGCGCGCGCCCTGCTGCGGCTGAACCAGCTGGGATGGGGAACCTCCAGCGTGCTCACGCAGGCCTCGATAGAAAATGCGATGGTGGTGCATGCGGCTTTCGGCGGCTCCACCAATCTGCTGCTGCATCTGCCCGCCATTGCTTTCAGCGCGGGTCTGCGCCGCCCCACTGTGAAGGATTGGACGCGCGTGAACCGCGAGATTCCGCGCCTGGTGGATGCCCTGCCGAATGGTCCGCGCGGCTTCGCGACGGTGCAGGTCTTTCTAGCCGGCGGGGTGCCGGAGGTGATGCTGCACCTGCGCCGCGCGGGACTGCTCGACACCCGGGTGAAGACGGTCAGCGGTGAAACTCTGGACCAGTGCCTGGATTGGTGGGAGCAGAGCCGGCGCCGCACGGAGCTGAAGAAGACGCTGGCGAAGCGCGACGGCATTGACGCAGACAACGTCATCTTCTCTCCAGACAAGGCGAAGTCGAGCGGTCTGACCTCGACCGTCTGCTTCCCGATCGGCAATCTCGCTCCTCACGGCTCGGTGGTCAAGAGCACCGCCATCGATCCCTCTCTGATTGACGAAGACGGCGTCTACCGCCACGTTGGCCCGGCCCGGGTGTTTACCACGGAAGAGGCTGCGATTCGCGCCATCAAGGCCGACTCGATCCATCCCGGCGACGTGATGATTCTGGTGTGCGGGGGGCCGGCCGGGGCGGGGATGCAGGAGACGTATCAGATCACCAGCGCGTTGAAGGTGTTGGAGGGTTGCAAACATGTTGCGGTCATCACCGACGCGCGCTTCAGCGGCGTCTCGACCGGCGCCTGCATCGGCCACGTGTCGCCGGAGGCGCTGGCCGGCGGAGCTATCGGCAAAGTACTGGACGGCGACATCATCGAAATCCTGATCGACCGCAAGAATCTGGTTGGCTCGCTGAACCTGATCGGAGATGCGGAGGGCAGCTTCACAGCGGAGGAGGGGGAGCAACGGCTCGCGGCTCGCCAACCACGGCCTGATCTGCATCCACATCCCGCACTACCACCAGAGACGCGGCTGTGGGCCGCACTTACGGAAGCCAGCGGCGGAGTTTGGGGTGGCTGCGTGTACGACGTGGATGCCATCGTTGCACAGCTCAAGAAATAGCACGAGGACGTAAGAGCCTGGGGAAATGAACGAGAAGCGACCGCTTGCAGCGGCGCCGGATCAGTTGCCGTCGCCGTGGCGGATCAGTTGCTATCGTCGCGGCGCTCGAGCGTCGGCCGGTCACCGCCCTGGGAATTGGGCGAGCTCGACCCATTGTTGGAGGCGCGGCGCAGCGATGGCTCATTGCCATTCTGGCCGGGCTTCAGCCTGCGCTTGTTTTCGATGCGGGCCAGCCGAGCCTTGACGTCGGCGAACTCGGAGGTGTTGACCACGTATTCGTCACGCGGCGGCAGGATGGTCGCAATTTCCTTCTCTGTCGCCTCGATGCGGTCAGGGGTCTGCGGATGCGAGGAGAAAGCCTTGGCGATCAGATTGGGCTTGGTTTTCTGCAGGTTTTCAAGCTTCTCAAAGATGGTTACGAATGCCTCGGGATCGTAGCCGGCGCGATACATATACTGCACACCGAGAAAATCGGCCTGGTTTTCGAAATCGCGCGAGAATTGCAGGAAGGTCAAAGGTATGCCGATATTGGCTGCCTCGTAGATGCCATACCCCGTCCACCCGCCGATAAAGATCAGCGGGATGGTGCCCAGCTGAGCGTAATTCATGCGCGTCTGCTCGCGCGCGACATGATGGGCGCATACATGTGCGGTCTCATGAGCCATCACACCGGCCAACTCCGCCTCATTGTCGGCGGCCAGGATCAGGCCGCTGTTGACATAGAAGAAGCCGCCCGGCAACGCCATCGCATTCACCTCATCGGAGTCGATGACCTTGATCGTGAAGGGGACCTTGCAGTCGGAGTTTTTGACGATGTTCTGCCCTACGCGGTTGACGTACTCGTCTACGACAGGATCGGTGATGAACTTGACGCTCTTCTCCAACTCAGAGGCGTATTGCTTGCCCATCCGGATCTCGCTCTCGGTCGAGTACCAGTTGCCTACGCCGCGGCCGCCGATATCGCGGGTTCCCACCGCGTTCACGTCATCCATGCTGCCCTTTTTGACGCCGGGCATCAGCGGATATTGTTGCGAGCCGCTCGACGAGGGTCCAGACGATGGGCCAGCGGTATCGGGAGTGGAAGCCGGGGAGGCGGTATCGGGAGTGGAAGCCGGGGAGGCGGACGCGCTCGGAGATGCCGGGGCGGAAGCGGCAGCAGGATTGGAGTTGCCGGTGGTCTGCTGCGCCCAAGCGCCCGGAGCAAACACCACAACGGCAAGCAGGCCCGCAGCCAAGCAACCCGCCGGCGCGCATTTGAAGCGCAGGCTTTTCATTCCACTCACCTCAAAACTCCGGTAGTCCCGTGCGCACCACCCCACTCATTAGACATACTAAGCTTGGTTTTCGACAGCCGCGGTCCCCAAATACATCCTGCAATATGACTCCATGAACAATGCCGATGAACCGCTCTAAGCGGCGTCTTCAAATCCGCACCGGTATGGCGACTGCTCCGCGTCGGCATGGCGGCGTGTTCGGGCGCCGGAGGCGACGGCAACTTCTTGAACCGAGGTTCCGGTGGAAGTATTCAAGCGGAAGATCGGGATTTATGGATTACCTTCCAATAATGGAATCAATAAATATGCTTTATTGTATCTTGGCAAAGTGGCTTTCGAATCGATACTTGCTCCGCGGCCGTTTAGATTCGTTCCGCGTCCGGTTAGGTTCGCTTCCCCTGAATTTGGATTCGCTAGGGCGAGAACCCGGTTGGGGTCGCGGGATTTTGTACTAGGGTTGTCCAAATTTGGCACTGGGCTCTGCTTGCGTGCCCCACAGGAGCTATATCCCTTGTGGAATAAAGAATATACTTTGCGGAGCGAGCAGCAGAGCCTAACCGGCAGTTGTGTATGGCAGGTAACGTGCTTGCTCAATTGCCGGGACTGTGTCTTCACGGTTACCTGAGCATGGAGAAACCCCTTCAAATTCGGGTCGCAGTTGTCACATTGGCCGCGCTTACGTTGGTCGCGGTGATTCTGGCGGCGCTGAATCTCTCCAAAGAAGGCTCCTATCAGATCCCTACCGACAGCGTGTCCTGGGTGGAGGCTCCAGGAGGGCTGATCGCCCAGCGGGTTCTGAAGAATGGCCCCGGCGAGCGCGCCGGCATCAAGGCAGGCGATCTGCTGGTTTCGGCCAACGGCGCTCCGGTGCCACGCGTCGCCGCCCTGATACGGCAGCTGTTTTCCGTGGGGATCTATCGCCGGATGACCTACAACCTGGTGCGCTCGGGAGTGCCGATCGGCGCCACGGTCATTCTGGAGCCGACCGACCGCAGCGTAAATCAGGGCATGCGGCTGATCGGACTCATTTATCTGGCCATTGGCCTCTACATTCTCTTCCGGCGGTGGACCGCATGGCACTCCATGCATTTTTACGTCTTCTGCCTGACATCGTTTGTCCTCTACTCCTTCAACTACACCGGGCAGCTAAACACGCTGGACTGGGTTATTTATTGGGGCAAGATCGCCGCGGAGGCCCTGCAGCCGGCGCTGTTTCTGCACCTTGCTTTAGCCTTTACCGACGAGCGGCCAGGGCGGCGCAGATGGGCTTATTCACCCATTTACCTGCCGGCGGCGGTGGTGATTGCGCTGCAGGTGGTGGCGCAGACCCACTGGTCGGCGACCGAACTGTTGGAGACACGCCTCAACCGGATCGCCATGGGCTATCTGGGAGCCTATTATCTGCTGGCCGCGGCGCTGTTCTTCTTTAGCTACCGGCGGCAGGAAAATACGCTGCGGCGCCAGCAGCTCAAGTGGCTTACCCGGGGGACGCTGCTCACCGTCATTCCGCTGACGGCCCTGAACATTATTCCCTATCTGGCGGGCGTTCCCGTCCCCGGCATTCTGCTCAAGATTACCGGCGTTTTTCTGCTGTTCTTGCCGTTGACCTTCAGTTGGGCGATTGTGCGTTACCGGTTAATGGACGTCGACCTGATCTTCAAGCGGGGAGTCACCTATACGCTGGCGACGGCCGCTTTGGTGGGGCTGTACTTCGGCGCGGTGGCGGTGGCCGCCGAGTTGGTGCATGTGCGGTGGCCCAGCTGGGGGGGCTGGGGCCTGATTGCCGCAGTCATTATTACCGCTCAGCTCTTCGAGCCGCTCAAGCGCGTGATTCAGAACCGCGTGGACCGAATCTTCGACCGCAAGCGCTATGACTACCGCCAGACGCTGATCGACTTCGGCCGGGGGTTAAGTTCGCAGACCGATTTGCGGGCGCTGCTCAGCTCCATTGTCGACCATTTGCCAAAGGCCCTACTGGTTTCCCGCGTTGCGATCTTCTTCCCCGAGGCCGACGGGCACTACACGCTGATGGCCGCGCATGGCCTGCCGCGGCAGCTCTTTGCGCCGGACAGCGAGCTGCAGTTGGATTTTCTGGATTTCGACCAGCCGCGCGCCGGCTCGCATATCTTTCTTGAAAATCCGCAGCAGGCGCTGCACCTCTCCGACGGGGAGCGGCGGGCAGCCGCGATTCTGGATCTGAACTACTACCTGCCGTGCCGTCTGCAGCGGAAGACGATCGCCATCATCGGGCTGGGCCGCACCACGCACGGTGACTTCCTTTCCAGCGAAGACGTGGAGTTGCTGGAGTCGCTGGCCAGCTACATCGGCATTGCCATCCAAAACGCGCGCCTGTATGCCAGCCTGGAGCAGAAGATAGTAGAGTACGAGCGCCTGAAGGAGTTCAACGAGAACATTGTTGAATCCATCAACGTGGGCATCTTCGCGGTGGATCTGGAAGAGCGTATCGAGAGCTGGAACGCGCAGATGGAAGTGATGTATGCGTTGCCGCGCCAGGATGCGGTACGGCAGCCCCTGGAGCGGATTCTCCCCGCGGAATTTGTCGCCGAGTTCTCGCGTCTGAAGAACGAGCCGGGCGTCCACAACGTCTATAAGTTCCGGCTACCCACGCGCACCGGGGAGACGCGCATCGTCAATCTGGCGATTGCCCCGTTGGTCTCCCGCAATTTCACCGTGCTGGGACGGATTATTCTGGTAGACGACATCACGGAGCGGATGGAGTTGGAAGCGCAATTGACACAGGCCGACAAGCTCTCCTCCATCGGGTTGCTGGCGGCCGGCGTGGCGCATGAAGTCAACACGCCTCTCGCCGTCATCTCCTCCTATACCCAGATGCTGGCCAAACAGGTTCGCGACGACGACCGGGTGGCGACGATGCTGGACAAGATCACGCAGCAGACCTTCCGTGCTTCCGAAATCGTCAACGGGCTGCTGAACTTCTCCCGCACCAGCGGAACCGAGTTCAAGGAATTGAACCTCAACGAGGTGATCTCCGATACGTTGAAGCTGCTCGAACATCAGTTCCACACTGCACAACTGCGGCTGGAGACATCGTTCGACGACGAGCTTCCGCTGATTCTCGGCAACCCGGGAAAACTTCAGCAGGTGTTTCTGAATCTCTTCCTGAATGCCAAGGACGCGATGGAATCCGGTGGCACGCTTCGCATCGCCACTCTGGTGAACGGGCAGGTCGCGGTCGAGGTTGCCGATACCGGATCGGGCATCGCGTCAGAGCACATGCAGCGTATCTACGATCCGTTTTTCACCACCAAGAGCGCGGTGCGCGAAGGGCGCCGCCGGGGGACAGGGCTCGGCCTGGCAGTCACCTACGGCATCATTCAAGAGCACGCGGGCAAGATCCACGTGGACAGCGAAGTGGGGCGCGGAACCACTTTCCATCTGGAGTTTCCCCGTGTAAGGAAGCCGGTCCATGCCTGAAGCAGGCACTCTGACGATGCCGGCCAAGCCGGGGTCTCCGGAAGCCCCAGCGGAAGCGCGCATCCTGATCGTCGACGATGAGACGGCAATCCGGGAATCGCTGGAGACACTGCTTTCCTTGGAAGGCTACACGGTTGAAATGGCAGGCGACGGAGCCCAAGGCTTGGCCCGCATGGACGCCCGAAGCTATGATCTGGTCCTGCTCGACCTGGCGCTGCCGGGACAAAACGGCCTGGAGGTTCTGGCCCGGATTCGCGAGCGGCATGCCAATCTGCCGGTCATCATGATCACAGCATATGGAACCGTCGGCAACGTGGTCGATGCCATGCGCGCCGGGGCGCAGAACTTTGTTCAAAAGCCGTGGGACAACGAAAAGCTGCTAGCCGATATTCGCGCCTCGATCGGGCGGAGCCGCGCGGAAGAGGAAAATGTTCAGCTCAAACGAGCGCTGAAGCGGCGGTACAACTTTGAAAACATTATTGGCAAGAGCGAGCCGATGCTGCAGATCTTCGATCTGGTTTCGCAGGTGGCGCCCACCCGCTCAACCGTGCTGATTCAAGGCGAGAGCGGCACCGGCAAGGAGCTGATTGCCAAGGCGCTGCACGCCAACTCGCCGCGACGCGACAAGCCGTTCGTCCCCGTCAACACCGGGGCCGTGCCCAGCGACCTGCTCGAATCCACGCTCTTCGGTCACGTCAAGGGGGCGTTCACTTCCGCCAACGCTTCCAAGAAAGGGCTCTTTGAGATCGCCAACACGGGCACCCTTTTTCTGGATGAGATCGGCACCATGGGCATGGATACGCAGGCCAAGATTCTGCGCGTCTTGCAGGACAAGCGATTCATGCACCTGGGCGGAGTGCAGGAGATACAGGTCGACGTGCGCATCCTGGCGGCCACCAATGTGGATCTGCGCCAAGCGGTGCGCGAAGGAAAGTTCCGCGAGGACCTCTATTACCGGCTGAACGTGATTACGCTCGACCTGCCGCCGCTGCGCAGCCGCCGTGAAGACATTCCTGCGCTGGCATCGTACTTCCTCAAGCACTTCGCGGAGGAAAACGACCTACCGCCGCGCACGCTCTCGCCGGAGGCACTGCGCGCTCTGGTGGACTACGATTGGCCGGGCAATGTGCGGGAACTGGAAAACGTGATTGAGCGCGGTGTGGTGCTCTCCTCGACGCCAATCATCGGCTTCGATCTTCTCCCTGGTCACCTTACGGGCCGCAGCTATTCCTCCAGCCTGCTGGAGCACCGGCCCGATGCCGACCTCTTCGACATCATCGCCGATATCGAGCGCCGCTTGATCGTCGACAAGCTGGAGCATTGCAATTGGAACCAGACCGAGGCGGCGGAGCAGTTTCGCATTCCGCTCTCGACGCTTAACCAGAAGATCAAGCGTCTCTCCATCGAAGTTAAAAAGCGCGCCAAGGAATAACACCTCGACAATACAACGAGGGAATAAAAGCGAAGAACTAATAAAGATAAGCGGCGCGCGGTCACGCCGGGAGGCAGAATGCCTCTGTGATACCCTCGCGTAGGGTGGCTGTTCCCGGAACGCCGAGCGAATGTGAATGCTTTAGCCGGGCAGCGGTGCATCCCCTCAATCTCTCTTAAGCCATGCCGATCGATTCGCTTGACAACATCCTCAAGAAGGGCGTCACGGCGGTTCAGAACTATGCTGTGCTTGCCGGCCAGGCACTCACGAACCTATTTCGCCGCCCGCTTTACCTAGCCGATATGATCACTCAGGCGGACTCGATTGGCATCGGGTCACTGCCTATCGTCATTCTGACGGGCTTCTTTACCGGCGGCGTGCTAGCGCTGCAATCGAATTCCTCCTTGTCTCAATTCGGCGCCACCGCTATCACCGGCCAGCTGGTGAGCCTCTCGATGGTCAAGGAGCTGGGTCCGGTGCTCACCAGCCTGATGGTGTCCGGGCGCAATGCGTCGGGCATGGCCAGCGAACTCGGCTCCATGATGGTTACAGAGCAAATCGACGCCATGCGCGCTTTGGGCACCGACCCGGTGAAAAAGCTGGTCACCCCGCGCTTGTTTGCCACCGTCTTTACTCTCTTTTTCCTGACCATCATCTCCGACGCGGTCGGCACCCTGGGCGGAGCGTTCGTAGCGGTTGGTTTGCTCCGTCTCAGCGGATCGCAGTATTTCCACAGCGCCTATCAGGTGCTGCAATTTGCCGATGTTGTGCAGGGACTGGTAAAGCCGGTGGTCTTCGGCTTCATCATTGCCACGATCGGGTGCTTTTACGGAATGAACACGCGCGGCGGCACGCAGGGAGTAGGCCGATCGACCACCCAGGCGGTGGTCGTTTCATCGGTGCTGATCATCGCGGTCGACTTCGTAATCAGCCAATTTATGATCGGCGTCTTCGGAAGGTAACTTGGCGACCGCGCCCCAAGCCGAAGCAGAACGCGCCCCCGAGACTCCGGGCGAGCCGGTGATCATCTTTGAAGATGTTTCCATTGGATTCGATGGCAAGCCGGTGCTCAGCCATATCTCCTTCACCGTTAGCCGGGGCGAAACCCGCCTATTGCTGGGTCCGGCAGGCGGCGGCAAGAGCGTTCTTCTGAAGCTGACCAATGGGCTGCTGCTGCCGGACTCGGGGCGCATCACCGTCTTCGGTGAAGTGGTCAACGATCTGCCGCAGAAGCGGCTCTTCGAGTTGCGCCGCAGGATAGGGATGGTCTTCCAGGAGGGCGCGCTCTTCGATTCGCTTACCGTGCGCGACAACGTGGCCTACCAGCTCGTGGAGGAGCACGTGCCCGAGGAGGAGGCGACGAAGCGGGTGATCGAGGCGCTTCGTTTCGTCGAGCTGGAGCAGACGCTGGACAAGTTTCCCTCTGAGCTTTCCGGCGGCATGCGGCGCCGGGTAGCAATTGCCCGCGCCATTGTGAGCCGTCCCGACCTGATCCTCTACGACTCGCCTACCGGCGGTCTGGACCCCATCACATCCACCCTCATTATCGAGCTGGTAATGAAGCAGCGCGATGTCTATCACACGACCTCGGTGGTGGTGACCCATCGCCTGCAGGATGCCTTCGTGCTGGCGAGCCACACCTTCGACCGCGAGCAGAACCAGATGGTGCCCATCCCCGAAGGACAAACGGATTCGCGCACCAGTTTCCTCGTCCTCAACGAGGGTCGGCTGATCTTCGACGGCTCCACGGAAGACCTGGTCCACTCCGACGATCCGTTTCTGAAGGAATACCTGACCTGATCGGGTTTGAGGCGTGGACCTCCGGGGTTTCTCCGACGCGGGGTTTCTTCGACACTCAGCGAAATTAGCAGGGGCAAAGCCCACCTCAGCCCAAGCGCGATTTGAGGGCGTTTACAACCCCGCAGCAACGAATAGAAGGGGCTCCCCTCTTCAAGCAGCGAGTTGGAATCCTGCGTGGAGAATGCAGGCGCTGACGAGGAGCATCAGGACTTGATCGTAGGCGACGCGTGCTCCTTCCTCCATGCCCGCGATGCGGTCGAGAAGTCCGATGACTTTTTTCTGATCAAAAAACGGGATGGCCGCGAGAGCCGATCCGCGAAGTGTGTCGTTGACGAGCACGCTGAGCTTTTCCTTTGGATTCAACGTAGCGGGCGGGCTGAGGAAGGGGTGCTTCTGGCGGCGGTAGACGGTATCGGTGATGACGTCGCGGGCGGCTTCACGGAGGACATATTTCTCGACGGTGCCGTGGATTTTCTGGCTTACGGGCTGCGAGCAGATGACCTCGACGACGCGATGATCGAGGAAGGGCACACGGCCCTCGACCGAGTGCGCCATCTCCATGCGGTCGCCGAGGACGGTAAGGATGTAGTTAGGCAGCATGGTCTTCGCCCAGAGGTAAAGGGATTGATGCACGGGATCGCGCCCGGTGAGTTGCCCGCGGACGTCAAGTCCGCTGAGCAGAGGGTAATAGCTGGCAGAGCCGCTGTATTGAGCGGCGAAGTCCGCCGCGAGCAATGGCCGCATCTTGGCGGAGCGCGCGGAGAATGTCTCAATCCATGAGGGGACAAATCCGAGCACCCGCTGAACGTTTTCAAGCGGCCCGGCATCTCCGTCCGGCATCAGCAGCCCACGCGATACGGGGTTGACCTTTTCCAGATTGTCGAGCAGTGCGGCGACTTCGGCGGGGTTCTGGCCGTTGCGGTTGTAGAGCAGCATGTCGCGCCGGAAGTGCGGGTATCCCGCGAGGATCTCGTCGGAGCCTTCTCCGGTAAGCACAACCTTGTATCCGGCATTGCGAACGGCGCGGCTAAGGACGTACTTGGCGACGCCGTGGGCATTCACGCAGAAGGTTTCCGACTGCAGAATGGCGCCGGGGAGATTCTCGGCCAGATCATCCTGACGGATGGGAACCGGATAGAACTCGGCGTTGGCTTTCGCAGCCATCTCCTTGGCCTGCTTTTCCTCGTCGTAATCGGGATGGTCAAAGGTAAGGGAGAAGGCGCGGATGGGATCGGGGTGATGCTTGGCGGCGAGCCCCAAGACAGCGCAGGAGTCGAGGCCGCCGCTGAGATAGCAGCCGACGGGCACATCGGCACGGAGGCGGATGCGAACGGCTTCTTCCAGACTATGGCGAAGCTCCGCGGCATAGTCGGCGTCGGAGCGGCGGACGGTGGGATCGGCGGTGGGATAGTTGAAGTCCCAATACTGATGAACCTGGATGTGCTTCTCAGTGGCGATGACGTAATGGCCGGGAGGAACCTGGAAGATTCCGTCGTAGAGGGTGCGGGATGGATGGCCGCCGCCTTCGACGGAGTGGAAGACAGATTCGGTATCCCAGCGGGCGGGAACGCCGGCAGCAAAAAGGGCTTTCACCTCGGAGGCGAAGTAGAGCGTGCAATCGTGGAGCGCGTAGAAAAGGGGCTTGACTCCAAAACGATCTCGCGCGGCGAAGATGGTGCGGTTGGCTTGGTCCCACAGGACAAAGGCGAACTCGCCACGCAGTTGATGAAGACACTCGGGACCGAGGTCTTCATAGAGGTGCAGGGCGATTTCGCTGTCAGAGCGGGTGCGGAGCCGGTGGCCCGCGGCCTCAAGGTCGCGCTGGATGGCTTCATATCCGTAAAACTCGCCATTCACAACAATGTGCGTCCGCTGGTCTTCGCCGGCGATGGGCTGATCGCCCGTGGTGAGGTCGATGATGCTGAGACGCGCGTGGCCGAGGGCAACGCGGCGGTCAGGAGAGATCCAATGGCGCTGGCCGTCGGGACCACGATGATGGAGAGTCTGCGTGGCACGTTCGATGATTGCGTCGGAAACAGGGTTACGCCGCGAGAAGATGGCGACAATGCCGCACATTTTGCTGTCCTTCGCCTTTCGGCGCAGTGCTTATCAAGATGGCCGGTGAGGTCGAGATGGCCGGTACGGTGAGGTGGAGCAATTATATCTGTCGTATCACCGCAAGGAGCCGGCCCGGAGGCATCCGTTTTTCAACTGCTTTTTGTGCTGTCCGGGGGGACGCTTCCAAGGAAAGGTGGCCGCCAGATTTTCATCGACTTTGGCTTGACATTCTCCTTTTGTTCGCCTACAGTTCTTTCCATGCGAGTCCTTCGCGTTCCCAAATCCTGCGTCGTCTGCTGCAAGCATTGCCGGCACGATGTCGCCATCGGTACGGCAGCTTTTCCCGTGGCCAGCGTGTGGGTCGTCTGCTCCATCTGCGGGGAGAAGCGGCGCTATGCGCCTTCGGAAGTTCTCTATGGGCACCCGCACTCGGCGTTTCTCCACCGTAGGAGGCATGCTGTATCCGTCCGTCTTTCCAACGACTTCCGCACAACTATTCATGCTTGAGATGAGGGGATCGCCAGGTATATTTTCGCTGCTGCGGTGTCAGCAATTGTGAATCCGCTCTAGCTCCCTGGGTGCTTGCTCTGGTGTCCTAAGGCGAGGCGTAGCCCCACGCGCATGGTGAGAGGCAGGGCGGGGTAGCCGATGGGACCGATGTGCTGGTTGTTGGTCAAATTATCGAGTTGGGCGTAAATGCCAACCCAGCTCTTGAGCTGGTATGTGCCGCCGGCATCCAGCTTGGCATAGCCATAGTCAAGATTGCGGTTGGGCAGCAGCAGCGAATTCCCTTCCCAGAAATCGTATCCGGGCAGAAAGGTGGAGTCGTCACTGCGGCTGGCGAAGGCTGCGGTAAGCTGCGCGCTCCATCGTGTGGCGGCATAGCTGACGCTGGCGAAGCCGGTATGCGGAGGGCGCCGGAATGGCCGCGCTCCACGCAGCGGACCGTAGGCTCCGATGGGAGTCGCGGAGAAGCTTGGCAGCGGACCGCCCGGGGGGCCGGTATTGTAGGCGGGCGAGAGCGCGCCGGAGCTAAAGGACCGCTGCACCACCGCATCGAGATAGGTATAGCCTCCGCGCAAAAACAGATTGTGGGGCAGCGTGAACTCAATCTCGCTCTCCATGCCCTGCGCGCGGAAGGATTGGGAGTTGAGATCGATTCCCGGCCCGTCGATCAGAATGGTCTCCAGCGCCTTCTGCTCGCTCGGAGTGAGATTCGGCAGCAAGGCCGGAACCTCGGTCGCCGGCACCGACTCAATCTGATTCCGGTATTGATTATGGAAGTAGCTGACGCGAAGAATCCCTCGCTGATTGAGGAAGCTCTGCTCGATACCGCCCTCATAGCTGCGGGATTGCTGCGCGCCGATGGGCGAAACGCCAAACTGCCGGATGGCGTCTCCACCGCCGGGCTGGCTTAGAAGAAAGCTATAGAGCGAGCCGAACTGATCCTCCAGCGAGGGCTCCTGATAGCCGGTGGCGAAGCTGAATTTGATCTTGGTGCCGTGCAGAATGCCCTGCCCGGGCCGCACCGGATAGTAGGCCAGGCCGATGCGCGGCGCGCCCACGGTTCCATAGAGCCCGTTCTTCTCAATGCCGCCGCCCAGGGTGTAATAGATGCGGTTGCGAATGTCTCCGTGGATTTGCGCGGTGTAGTCGTAGTTGGCGCGCTCCAGCGTCTGGTCAATGTCATAGACGGCGAGCTTCTCCGCGCCCCGCTCGTCCTCAAAGCGAAATCCGGCGAGGGCTACGATGTGGGGGTTCACGCGGTAATCGCTTTGGAAGTAGAGCTGATCGCGATTGGAAATCAATTCGAGCCGGTTGGGAAAGATGCCGGCAAAATTCAAAATGGCCTGGCCGCTTACCGCATCGCCATTGGCGCCGGTAATGGTCGTGGCATATCCGTAGTAGTTGGTGCTGGTGAATCCGTCGACAGTGGTTGGAATGGGAATGCCGGCCGGATAGAAGTTTTGGTCCTGCTCACGCTTGCGGGTGAGCGCGTAGCGCACCCGATTATGCCAAGCGGAGGTTGTTTGGTTCTCCAGGGTAGCGCCGACGTAGAGGTCCTGATCGGATTGTTTGCCGGCGTTGGCGATGCCGTAAAAGTCGATGGGTCCGGGCGTGCCGGTGCCGGAGACGCTGTAGCGCGCGGTCCCGCGAAGCTGCGTGGCCGAGGTAAGCGCATAGCCGAGGTTGGCGCTTGCGGTGTAGTCGTGGTATTCGTCCATGGGCAGGTCGTTGGCGCTCTGGAAACCGGAGAAGCCGCCGTAGTAGTCGATCCGGTTGTGTGTGCCGCCCACTTGAACCTGGTTGCGAAAGCTGCTGAGGTTGCCGTAGTCGCCCTCGTAAAAGATCGAAGGAAACGGCGTGCTGCCCTGCGGTGTGGTCAAATCCACCACTCCGGAGGCGGCGTCGGAGCCATAGAGCACGCTGTTGGGGCCGCGATTCAACTCAAATTGGCCGATGCCCATCGTGGCGACGTTGCCAAAGTCGAAGACGCCGCCAATATCCTCCATGGGAACGCCGTCCAAACTGATTTTATTGGAGTCGGAGTTGCCGCCGCGGACAAACAGCGACGTCAGCGCGCCATACTGGCCCTGTTGAACGACAAAGGCGCCCGGCGCCTGACGCAGCGGATCGGCGAGCGTAATGCGGTTACGGTACTCGGGATTCCGCTGCACGCTGACCGAGGAGCTGAGCTGGGCCTGTGGCGTGGGCGTTCCGGTAGCCGAGACGACCACCTCCTGCCGCACCACGGCCGGCTCCAGCACCACATTTTCGCTATGAAGGCTGACCGCCCCGGCAAAGAAGCCCTGCGTGGTGACCTGCTTGAAACTGGGAGCACCAACCAGAATGTAATAGCGGCCGCTCGAGCCGGTGGTCAGCCGGTAGGAGCCGTCCGGTTGAGTAACAGTGTGAGCGACAATGCTTCCATTTTGGACCAGCACCACATTGGCGCCCAATACCGGCGCACCCAGAGGGTCAGTGACCACCCCCTGCACGATGGCGGCATGGAGGGGCATGCAGGCCGCAGCTACGATGGCGGCCAACAGGGCAAGACGGGAAAGCAGACCTCGCCGGGAGGGCCCGAGCCGTCGAAAGCCGATTCTCAATTCGCGCTCCCGGCCATAGGTTCCGCGCCCGCAGCCGAGTGTTCCAATGCATAGGCTTCGATGGCGGTGCCTCCGAGGACGCGTTCCCGTTCCGCGGCCGAGAGCGGAGCCGTCCAGCGCTCGATCGTTTGGAACCATCTTGAGTAGACCGAAGAGGCGGCGCCGCCGGCTCCGGGAGCCGCCAGGCAGACCGGCCAATCCGATCCCACCATCAGCCGGCGCGGAGAAAACGCTTCGAGCACAACCTCCCAATAAGGCCGCAAATCCTCTTCCCTCCATGTCGCCCATGGGGCCTCGGTGACCATCCCAGAGACTTTGCAGTACACGTTGGCGCGGCACGCCAACTCTCCAATGAGAGGACGCCACGGCTCCATGAGCCGCTCGGCGATGCGTGGCTTGGCGATGTGGTCGAGGATGAAAACCTGCCGCGGATGCCGGTCGACAAACTGGAGAGTCTGCGGCAAATGCTTTTCAAAGATCAGGATGTCGTAGGCCAGCCCGGTTCCTTCGAGCGCGGCGACGCCGCGATTGAAATCCTCGCGCAAGATGTAGTTGTCGTCGGGCTCGTCGTGAACGACGTGACGCACGCCTTTGAGTTTGGGATCGGCGCGGAAGGGCTCCAGGCTCGCGGCAAAATCGGGGGCGGTCAGGGGCGCCCATCCGACCACGCCGCGAATCCATGGGAACTGGCGCGCGTATGCGAGCAGGGCCTCTGTCTCTTGCAGATTCTGCCGAGCCTGCACGGCAACTGTGCCGTCGATTCCGGCGGCATGGAGCTCCGGCTCCATGTCGGAGGGCAGAAAGTCGCGGCGCAAGACGGCCAGCTTTTCGCCGATCCAGCCGTACTCGCGAGGGTTGTAGCGCCACAGATGGTGATGCGCGTCTATTTTTTGAGTCATGTTCGTTCAGCCGGAAATCGGTGTCGGGTGGCGCTCCTTACGATAGGTTCCGGGGGCAAGTTCCGGGTGGTTGGTTCCGGGCCTGGGAAAGCCGCACAGTGGAGAGTGGTGACCCCGGGAAGACTCGAACTTCCGACACGCAGTTTAGGAAACTGCTGCTCTATCCACCTGAGCTACGGGGCCATGCCTTGCATGTCATTCGCTTTCGCTGACCTACCTCTATGCTCCTTAAAACTTTCCCAGAAGAGGCATTCGGATGGTGATCAGTGGCGACCAATTCATCAGTTCGGCAACCGCGCAGAGATCCCCCC